>JAFCZJ010000267.1 GCA_019314375.1 Deltaproteobacteria bacterium
TATTCGCCATTCAGTAGTAAGTCCTCTCTGCGAAGCTCCTGATTGACCGTGGAGTGAGTGATTCGACCATCCGGGAACTTGGTGTTGGGCTTCTCGTACATGATATGGACAATGACGCGCTCTTTGCTTGTCCCGTGATTCTCCAGGAAGGATGCGTGATACACGTCGGTCTTGGTATAACTCTCGTCGCTGCTCTCTTCGTCCTCAAGCTCAGTCTCGTAGATTCTCTCAACGTCTGACCGGAGCATGGATTGCGTGACGACGAGCCACGCCGCATCCTTGAGTCGGATTGCGCCAGGCTCGATGCTCACGCTTGTCGGGTCCAGGATGTCAACCACCAGGTCGCCGGCCTTGCCTTCGACCGGCTCCTCACCATCGATCTCGAAATCAAAGACGGTATCCTCGCCGATGGTTCTGTCCCATTTGACGTGAACAAAGGCATCGCCGCAAACTTTCATCCAAGTGAGCAACTCCTTGAGTTTATCGTTCTGGATGTCGAGATGATCCCATAGGTAGTAAATGATGGCCTCTGAGATCTCTGCGGCCTTGCGGTCTGAGTCCTCGTCGGTCCCGGCTGTGGCTGTGATGATTGGGTCAGAGCTGAGATAGGTCGCGATGGCCGATTCGACATTCGGGATCAGCTTGTTGGTGACAAGCCGGACCCGCCAGTCAGGGGCGTCGTTCGGTGCAACCCAGGTGCCGTTGTTGTCCGTGATGAACTGGTCGCCGCGGTAGAACAGGCGGCACTGTTCCCATATTGAGCGAATCTCGGACGTGGCTTTGGACGCCCTGCTGTACCGCTCATTCACTAGGCTGCAAATGGTCTGGTCGTCGCTCAATTATCAGCCCTCGCCGGTTGAAGGCGTCGATTGCCCTCTCCAGCGAATGGCCTATGTGGCGTCTTGGTTTTTGGTTCCGGATCAAGTTCATCGGAGATTCTTTTGGCCTTGATGCGGTCCAGAAGCCGAATCCTGTCGGCATTGGACAATTCAATCAACTGGTGGTGGGTCTCGATCATGTCCCGGTGCATTTTCACCATACTGACATGAGCGATGAGGCCGACGATGATGGTCACGGCCATCGCTGCTATGGCGACGATCTCAGTCATCCACCGACCATCCTGTCCTTGCCCGGGGCGTACTCCGCCGCGGCAACTTGGCGCCGAGGGCGCTGTGGCGTCTGCGGATTGGTTGTAAGGGGGTTCTTCCACATGGAGTCGTCAACCTGCGGGCCCTGCATGTCCATCTTGAGTTTCTCGATGATGGTGGGTGGCTCGGCAAATCTGCGCTTGACTGACGGGTTTTCGGTCGGCATGTTTTCTCGGCCCTCGGGAATCGAACTTAGGCGCCGGATGATTTCACTCACGGCGGCCATCTTGTTCTTGTCGCCCATCATCCCAGGGTCTACCGCCACCCCGGCAAAGTCCTCGCCCCAGTCATCAAGACCCTCCATGCTGCCGGATTCTCTCTCCTTGAGCATGTCGATGACGCCACCTGCGTCCTGGTCCGAGAGGTTGCTTTGGCTCATCGCGTCCCGTATTCTTTGCCCAGACTCCGGCTGCCAGCCGGGCTCGGTGAGCCTGATTCTTTGTTCTCCTTGCGGGTTCTCAACGCCGCGGTAGTCAATGCCCATGGGTTCCGCGAAGGCGCTGAGGCTTCTATCTGGCTCAGGTAGCTCCAGGGCTCGACGGGCTGCGTCGAGGCCCTTGCCGGCTGCGCCAGCAGGCCCAAGCTTACCGGATGCAAGTTGCTCTGCTAGGTCTCGATAGTCCATGGAGCCTCCTGGTGTTACACAATGGCCCAATCGTAACACGCTGTCAACCTGGCCATCAAGTGGAATCCTCGACTGCAAGGATTTCTGTCGGGTCGACAATCACGATGCCACCGTCTGCCGCCTCCAGGCCAAGGGCCGGAGGAACCCACGCGATGGCACCCTCCTTGAAATATCCCGTCTTCTCGGCCTCCGTGCCGACTGATACGATTTCAGCCTTCCTGGGCTCAATCCGGCGCTCTCTGACCTCAATCAAGCCAAGCACCCCGAGGGCCTTCTCGTCATCTCGCAGCAGGCGGAGGGCCACCATGGATGGATGGGCCCTGAGATTCCTGCGAACTCCTGTGTGATACCACGCCATGGCTTACCAAACCTTTCCTAGAATTGAGTGCTGGCCCTTGCTTTTCTTGCGAGCCGTCCTGGCGGACCAGTCGTTGCTGTTGTTCTCCTCTGATGCCTTGGCTTCCTTCGCATTCCTTTGAAGCATCTGGATTATCGGAGACGCACAGGCGATGCACCCCATGAAGGCGACCACCCTGTCGTCGTGCCCCACTGCGGCCTCATACTTGTTCTCACCTACGCGGCTGTAAGCTTTTAGCTCCATGAAGGTTCCGCTGTCGTGCTCGATGATGTTGTCACTCCTGATATAACTCTTGGCCGCTGCCACCATTTCCGGCTTAGTCTTGGGCGTTGTGTGCCACCCTGGGCTCATGGTCAGCTTCTCGGTGATTGTCCCGGCCTGCGTCCTCATGTAGATATTCTTGTACCGGCAGATGTCGACCACCTGGATCTTCAGGGACCGACCAGGGCCGTTGATCTCCCAGGCTGCCATCCCATTGTTGTACCACTTGGAGATCGCTACCAGCTTGTAGCCCAGTTCATCCGGGTCACAGTTCCCATGCCATGTAGCAACAAACTCCATCTTGGGGTAGGACGAAACCTTGAGCACCTTGATGCAAGAATAGTCATATCTAGAGGTGGATTCCTTGTCCTCGGGAATGCCCTCAACTGCTTTGCCCTCCGCCACGTCAGCAAAAGCGATGTATTGCTCATGCCTCTCCGGGCGCCGATAGACCTTGAACTTGCCACGGGGATCCTCCGCCATGCTGAAGACAGTCGGCCGGATGTGCTCCTGGGCGTCCTTCTCCAGGAAGATGTCACCCCTCCACTCCGGGTCTCTCAGCTCGTTTTCCATCAAGTCCAACCGGCCCCTAGGGAAGACACTGACGCCGGAAAAGATGAACGCCTCCACGTCCGTCGCAGGATACTCCTGCTTGAACATGTCCTCGTTGCCAAAACAGATGTCGACAATCGCCTTCCGGCGCCAGAGGATCTTCCGCCAGCACTGGTTGTCACTGATGGAGTCGACGCCCAGGACGATCTTCATGGTTGGGTCGTCTTTGATGCGAGCAAAGAGCAGTTCTTCGTACTCACTTGCGAACGTGTGGGCCTTCTGGCCGGCCGTGGTTTCGTAGCGATCATCCCAATACCAGGGGACAAACACCCGATCCCAGTCGGAGTCCACGTCAAGTCCGCCAACCGTCAGGTTGGTCCAGAAAGAGTGAAATTCATTGTATCCGTTGGCCGTGGTCTCCACGAAAACCATTGTCTCGGGCTCAAGATGAACGGCCGCGAGGAGGGCAGAGAGGGACGCTGTGAGCTTTGGCCAGAATGCAGCCTCGGAGGCATGGGCGGTCTGATAAGTCCCGCCACGCCCAAGGTCGTCACCGTCCTGGGCAGACAGGACCTCGATACTGCTGTCAAGGTGGATCGTCCAGCCCTCGCCGCCATCGGCAATCTTTTTGAAGTATTTTGGCTTGTTGAACTCGAACAGGTCGATTCTCTCTCTGGCAAGAGGGAATCTCGGGAGCAAACCACCTGAGCCAAGGTTCTTCATGAAGCGTTGGATCATCTTGAAGATCGTGGTCGACTGCTTTTTGTTCTTCGCGATGATTTGCGAATTGCGGTTCATGTGCCCCAGCGTATACCAGAAGATGAGAGCCTGGACGAGCGTGGAAATCCCTGATTGGCGCATTTTCAAAATGACCAGACGAATTGGTTGGCCGGCTATGAAGGGCTCGACAATGAAGGTCAGGAAAATCCACATTTGGATCTTGTTCAGGACGAGTCGCTTGAGTTGCCCCCTGGTGGTTTGGATGCGGCAATACCGCTCGGCGAACTCAGGGAATCGCCGGATGTCTTGGAGGAGATCCTTGGCTTCCTTCTTGCGCTCTGTGTACTTCGGCTTCCACTTGCCAGGCGAAATCCTGCGCTCGGGCTCAAAGAAATCCACGGGGCCTTACGGCTCCCAGGAGGACGACCTGGCGAACGGGGTGGATTCCATGATGCGGACCCACTTGGTCTTGCCGCAAGATGGACACTTGTCTCTCATGGGGCCCGGCTGGCCCACGGGGATGCTTGTTCCATGTGGAACGAGGACGTCGGGAAGCTTCTCTTTGCAGTTTTTGCACTCGAAATCATACATCGGCATGTGTGGTTGCCTTTCGTGACACTGGTTG
>JAFCZJ010000051.1 GCA_019314375.1 Deltaproteobacteria bacterium
AGAGATGGTGATGCCCGGCGATAACATTTCGGTGGACGTCAAGTTGATACAGCCCATCGCGATGGAGCAAGAGTTGCGCTTCGCCATTCGCGAGGGTGGCCGCACGGTCGGCGCCGGCGTTGTTACCGAAATCATCGAGTAGGGGAAGCGAGATGAATTTTTCAAAGATTCGCATTCGCCTCAAGGCCTATGACCACAAGCTGCTGGATCAGTCGGCCTCTGAGATCATCGAGACAGCCAAACAGACCGGTGCCAAAGTGGCTGGTCCCATCCCTTTGCCTACGCGGATCAGTAAATACACGGTCCTGCGTTCGCCCCACGTCGACAAGAAGTCCAGAGAGCAGTTTGAAATTCGGATTCACAAGCGCTTGCTGGACATCTTGGAGCCTACGCAGCAGACCTTGGACGCGCTCATGAAGCTCGACCTGTCAGCTGGCGTAGACGTGGAAATTAAGTCCTGAGGCGGAGTCAGTCATGCCCACGGTTGATATTTACAATCAGAAGAATGAGAAGGTCGGCACGCTGGACCTGTCCGAAGAGGTTTTCGGTCAGGAACTGCGCAAGGATCTGATCTGGGAAGTGGTCAAGTGCCAACAGGCTCGGATGCGTCAAGGCAATTCCTCGACCAAGACTCGGGCCGAAGTCAGTGGTACCGGTGCCAAGCCTTTTCGACAAAAGGGCACCGGACGCGCGCGTCAGGGAACCAAGCGAAGCCCGAGTATGAGGGGTGGCGGCGTGGCCTTTGGACCCAAACCGCGCTCCTATTCCTATACGGTACCTAAGCAGGTCCGCAGGCGAGCTCTTTGTTCGGCTTTGAGCAATCAGGCTCGAGAAAATATGCTGCGGGTCATGCAGGACCTCACGCTGGACTCCATCAAGACCAAGCCTGTGGCTGAGATGCTGAAGGCCCTGGGCGTAAAAAAGGCTTTGGTGGTTGACGTCAAAGAGAACCAAAACCTCAAGCTTTCGGCTCGAAATTTGCGCAATGCGACCTTCCGCCCCGCCGAGGGCATCAATTTGGTCGACTTGCTGCGCTATCAGAATCTGGTCATCAGCGAGGCAGCCATCAAGCAGCTCGAAGGGGAGTTGAAGAAATGATACGAGCGCCTGAAGAGATTATTTTGCGGCCCCTGGTGACCGAGAAGAGCAATATGCTGCAGGAGGAACACAATCAAGTCGTGTTCCGTGTTGCCAAGGATGCCAATAAAATCGCCATTCGTCAGGCGGTTGAGAAGCTTTTCAATGTCAAGGTCGTGGACGTGAAGACCATCCGCAATCCCCGCCGCTGGCGTAGGGTTGGCCGTAACGTGGGCAAGCGCCCAGCGTGGAAGAAGGCCATCGTGAAGCTGCGTGAGGGTGATCGGATTGAGTTCTTTAGCGGCGTCTAGTGAACGGGTGAGGCAGATATGGGTATAAAAATTTACAAGCCGAACACGCCAGGCCGTAGGGATATGACGGGCAATGACTTTAGCGTCATTACGAAGCGCAAGCCCGAGCGTACCCTGTCCAAGGCCAAAAAGCGCTCCAGTGGGCGCAACAACAATGGCCGCATCACCGTAAGGCATCGGGGTGGCGGTCACAAACGCAAGATGCGCAGGGTTGACTTCAGGCGGATCAAGCTGAATGTGCCCGCCAAGGTGGCCGCGGTTGAGTACGATCCCAACCGCTCCGCCCATCTGGCCTTGTTGCACTATGTTGATGGGGTGAAGGCCTATATTCTTTGGCCTTTGAGCCTGAAGGTCGGCGACATGGTCGTGACCAGCAACGAGGCGGACATTCAGCCTGGCAACCATTTGCAATTACATGCCATTCCCTTGGGAACCGCGATCCACAACGTGGAGATCAAGCTGGGCAAGGGTGGACAACTCATCCGCTCGGCCGGAACTTCAGGCCAACTCATGGCGAAGGAAGGCAAATACGCATTGGTGCGATTGCCTTCCGGCGAGCTGCGAAAAGTGCACCGCGAGTGTTGGGCCACCATTGGGCAAATTGGCAATATCGATCAGGAGAAGATCACCATCGGTAAGGCCGGCCGTACTCGCTGGTTGGGTCGGCGGCCTTCGGTTCGCGGTGTGGCCATGAATCCCGTGGACCATCCGCACGGCGGTGGTGAAGGTCGTTCCGGGCAGGGCAATCCGCACCCCGTGACGCCCTGGGGCGTGCCCACGAAGGGGCATAAGACGCGTAAGAACAGCCGGACTGACAAATACATCGTCCGTCGGCGGAAGAAGAAGTAGCCGAGTCAGGCTAAGGAGCTTAATGTGGCACGCTCAATTAAAAAAGGTCCGTTCATTGACGATCACCTCATGAAGAAGGTGAACGAAGCACAGCGGACGGGCGACCACCGGGTTATCAAGACCTGGTCGCGACGCTCGACTGTGATCCCCGAGATGGTCAACATGACTTTCGCTGTGCACAACGGCAACAAGTTCATTCCAGTTTTCGTGACCGAGAACATGGTGGGTCACAAGTTGGGGGAATTTTCCCCGACAAGAACCTTCCGCAGTCATGCGGGTGATCGCAAGTCCAAGGCAAAGCCAGGTAAGAAGGGTTAGGTAACCTGGCCGCGACATGGGCTTAGAGTCTTGATTGTGAGGAATGCGATATGAGTCGACGCAAAAGACGCAGAAACGAACGAGATGCCGAGCAAAATGTCGGTCTGAAGCATAAGCGAGCGAGCTTGCGTTTCCTTCGCATCGCACCCCGAAAGGTGCGTGCTGTGGCTGACGTGATTAGAGGTATTCCCGTGGAACGGGCGCTGGCCATCTTGGATTTCACCAATCGATCTGCAGCTGAACCCTTGGCCAAAATGCTGCGATCCGCAGTTGCCAATGCGGCCAATGCGGATGATGTGGATGTGGACAACTTGATCGTCGGTGAGATTATGGTGGACCAGGGCCCGACCATCAAGCGGTTCATGCCTCGCGCCATGGGGCGAGCGACCATGGTTCAGAAGAAAACGAGTCATGTTTCGTTGACATTGAAAGACAAGGAGTCCTGAGAAATGGGCCAGAAAGTCAACCCCATCGGCTTTAGGTTGGGCATCACACGTACATGGGATTCGAAATGGGTCTCAAAGAAGAACTATGCCAAGTGGCTGCATGAGGACATCCGAATTCGGCGATACATCCGCAAGGAACTCGAGCGGGCCGGGGTATCCAGGATTTTTATTGAGCGGGCTGGCGACAAGGCCAAAATCAATCTGCATACTGCCCGCCCGGGCATTGTGATCGGTAAGCGCGGTGCCGGTGTTGAGAGCCTCAAGAAAGAACTGCAGAAGTTAGTCGACAGCGAAGTTTTCCTGAATATTCGGGAAGTGCGCAAAGCCGAGGTAGATGCCCAGCTGGTGGCCGAGAACGTGGCCAGCCAATTGGTTAACCGTATCGCCTTCCGTCGTGCCATGAAGAAAGCCGTCAGTACTTCGATGAAGTTCGGCGCCAAGGGCATCAAGATCCGTTGTGCCGGGCGTCTGGGTGGAGCCGAGATGGCGCGTCGCGAGTGGTACCGCGAAGGGCGGGTGCCCCTGCACACGCTACGAGCAGACATTGATTATGGCACGGCCACGGCAAGAACCACCTATGGTGCCATCGGTATCAAGGTTTGGATTTTCCGCGGTGATGTGTTGGACCAGCAGAAACCGCAGGGTCCTCAGAGCACCAGGCGCTAGCCGGCTCGGGAGATAAGCTATGCTTCAACCGAACAAAGTAAAGTGGAGAAAAATCCAGAAGGGCCGCATGCGGGGCTTGGCGCACCGTGGCAGCAAGGTGTCCTTCGGCGAAGTGGGCTTGATGGCCACGGAGTGCGGGTGGATCACCGCGCGACAGATTGAGGCCAGCCGTATCGCCATCACTCGACACGTCAAGCGTGGCGGTAAGATTTGGGTGCGAATTTTCCCATACAAGCCTCTGACCAAGAAACCCTTGGAAGTCCGCATGGGCAAGGGCAAGGGTGCCCCGGAATATTGGGTCGCCGTGATCAAGCCTGGCCGCATGTTGTTCGAAATGTCCGGCGTGGATGAAGATGTGGCCAAGGAAGCCTTTCGTTTGGCTTCTCATAAGCTACCTTTAGCCACCAGGACCGTGTTCCGGAGAGAAGAGCTATGAAGGCGAGCGAATACAGGGAACGGACCTTCGAAGAGCTTCGGCATATGGCCGATGATCTCAAGCAGGATGTTTTTAACCTCCGATTCCAGCACGCAACCGGGCAACTCGATGATGTGTCCCGTATTACGCAGGTGAAACGGGACCTGGCGAGGGTTAAGACCCTGGTGCGGGAACATGAACTCAATATCCGTCAACTGGTGTCCGCGCAGGACAGCCAGGCTGATGGTTGATTGAAGGCTGGGAGAGCGAAAGATGGCTGGGACAGAGAGAGGCAATCGCAAGGTGCAAACGGGCACCGTGATCAGCGACAAGATGCAGAAAACCGTGGTGGTGGAAACCCGAACTATGGTGCAGCATCCTCGCTACAAGAAGTATCTTCGTCGTCGTCGTCGATTCAAGGCGCATGACGAGACCGATACCTGCCGCGTCGGCGATAAGGTCGAGATTATCGAGACGCGTCCGCTGAGCAAGACGAAACGCTGGAGGGTCCGCAAGGTTCTCGAGCGGGCTGTCGTATAGGCTGGAGGCCGCTATGATTCAGATGCAGACAGTGCTTAATGTGGCCGATAATTCGGGAGCCAAGAAAGTTCAGTGCATCAAGGTGCTGGGCGGATCGAAGCGAAGGTATGCGAGCCTAGGCGACATCATTGTTGTGTCGGTCAAGGAGGCGCTTCCCGAATCCAAGGTAAAGAAGGGCGAGGTGCAGCGGGCAGTTATCGTGCGCACCGCCAAGGAAGTTGGCCGGCCCGATGGAACTTACATCAAGTTCGATGACAACTCGGCGGTCTTGATTAACAGCCAAATGGAGCCCATCGGCACTCGGATTTTTGGGCCGGTGGCTCGGGAGCTTCGGAGTAAGCGTTTTATGCGGATCATTTCGCTGGCACCCGAGGTGCTTTGAGCTTGCGGGCTCAGTAGAGGTAAGTCATGCGTATTAAGAAAAACGATATGGTGGTTGTACTGACAGGCCGCGACAAAGGTCGCCGAGGCAGGGTGCTTGATGTAGTCGACGGACGAGAACGTTTGATCGTTGAGGGCGTCAACACGATTAAGCGTCACGTCAAGGCCGGCCAAGATCCCAAGGCCCCTCAGGGTGGCATCATCGATGCTTCATCAGCCATTCAGATTTCAAACGTGAAGCTTGTCTGCAGTCATTGCAACCAACCGACCAAGGCGGGAATGCGAAAACTGGAAGACGGCAAGAAGGTGCGCTTCTGCAAGAAGTGCAAGGAAAGCCTGGATAAGTAACAGGCGGAGAGCGTGATGGCCCGACTTAAGAAAAAATACCTTTCTGATGTTGTCCCGAAGATGATGAAGGACTTCGGATACAGCAACAACATGCAGGTTCCTCGCATCGCAAAGATCGTAGTCAATGTGGGTCTGGGCGAAGCCATACAGAATCCCAAGTTGATTGACTCGGCGATTAGGGAGCTGGCGACCATCACCGGGCAGAAGCCTGTTGTGACCAAGGCGCGCAAGTCTATCGCCAACTTCAAGCTTCGCGAGGGTATGTCCATCGGATGCTCGGTTACCCTGCGTCGAGAGCGGATGTTCGAGTTTTTTGATCGGCTTGTCAGCATCGCGATTCCTCGAGTCCGTGACTTCAAGGGCCTTTCGCCCCGCGCCTTTGACGGCCGTGGCAATTTCACCTTTGGCGTCAAAGAGCAAATCATTTTCCCCGAGATCGATTACGATAAGATCGAGCAGATCATGGGGATGAACATCACCATCGTCACTACGGCCAAGACGGATGAAGAGGCCCGGGCATTGCTGAAGAACATGGGCATGCCATTCCGGAAGAACTAAGAGGAGGCGAACCCGTGGCCAAGAAGTCAAAAATTGCTCAAGTGAAGTATAACCGCTTCAAGTTCAAGGTGCGTGCTTACAGCCGATGTCCTTTGTGTGGCCGGCCGCATGCGTACTTGCGTCGCTTCGATATGTGCCGCATTTGCTTTAGAACTTTGGCGCTCCAGGGTGAGATCCCCGGCGTGACCAAATCGAGTTGGTGAGGTTGTTATGTCTGCAATCAATGATCCCATTTCCGATTTGCTGACGCGGATTCGCAACGGATGCCAGGCTGGCAAAGAAGAAGTCTCTATGCCCGCGTCCAAGATCAAGCGGTCCTTGGCCGAAATCCTGAAGAAGGAAGGCTATCTCGCCGATGTGAGTTTTGTGCCGGATCGACTTCAGGGTCTCCTGGTGATGCAGCTCAAGTATGACGAAAAGGGCAAGCCGGTCATCAAGGGCCTGAAACGTGAGAGCAAGCCAAGTCGGCGAGTCTATGTGGGTAGCGATGAGCTTCCCAAGGTCCGCTACGGTCTTGGCACCGCCATTCTGTCCACCTCTCGGGGCGTCATGACCGATCGTCAGGCCCGGCGTGAGAAGGTTGGCGGCGAGTACCTCTGCTCGATTTGGTAGGGCAGGACGAAAAAGAAAAGAGAGGGCAAAGACGTGTCTCGTATCGGAAAAAAACCAATTGTGATACCCAGCGGTGTCAAGGTGGCTGTGGACGGCAAATCCGTTCGCGTCGAAGGACCGAAGGGTAAACTTGAGCGGAAACTGGTCGATTTGGTCTCTCTGACGGTGGAGGATGGCCGGGTGGTGGTTGGCCGAAAGGGTGAAGATCGATTCAGCCGCGCCAACCAGGGCCTGATGCGCTCTTTGATCCAGAATATGGTCACCGGTGTGAATACCGGATACGAGCGAGTTCTCCAGATCAGCGGCGTGGGTTACCGGGCCGAGCTGCAGGGCAAGAAACTTGTGATGCAGATCGGCTATTCACATGCCATTGAATACGATGTACCCGAAAATATCGAGGTGGTCGTTGAAAAGATGACCCGAATCGTTGTTCGTGGTTTTGATCTTCAGGTCGTGGGTCAGACGGCTGCGACCATCCGTGCCTTCAAGATACCTGACCCTTACAAGGTCAAGGGAATCATGTATGAAGGTGAGCATATCAAGCGCAAGGCCGGTAAAAAGGCTGTGGGTTGATCAGGAGTTCGCAATGATTAGTAAGAAGAATCGTCAGATGTGGCTCAATCGCAAGCGTCGTATTCGGAAGAAGGTCAGTGGAACTTCCGAGCGCCCTCGCTTGACCGTGTTCCGATCAGCCAAGCAGATTTATGCTCAAGTGATTGACGATGAGCAGGGCAAGACCTTGGTCTCGGCGAGTTCCGTAGAAAAGGACATTCGCGACAAGGTCAAGGGCGAGAAGAATGGGGTCGTCGCGGAGAAGGTCGGTCAGTTGTTGGCCGAGCGGTGCCAGACTGCCAAGATTGACAAGGTGGTTTTTGATCGCAATGGGTATTTCTATATCGGTCGGATCGCGAAGCTTGCTGATGCGGCTCGGAAGAAGGGTTTGAAATTCTAGAACCCTGGTATCGTGGCCTTGTCGAGGAAGTTTTAGCACTGCGCCGAGTTGCGGCGCAGCACAAGAGTTCCTACTGGAATACGATATGTTTGGATGTTTGGCTTAAATACTTGGATTGTGGCTGATCGAGGAACTCTAGGAGGTTCATCGTGGAGCGTAAGTTTAGAAACAGAAGCCCCGAAGATATGGAATTCAATGATCGGCTGATCAATTTGAACCGTGTGGCCAAGGTGGTTAAGGGTGGTCGTCGGTTCAGTTTTTGCGCCATTGTCGTAGTCGGAGATGGTCGTGGCCAGGTTGGTACTGGCAAGGGCAAGGCCAATGAGGTTCCCGAGGCCATCAGAAAAGGCAACGAGAACGCTCGCAAGAACCTTTTCAGGGTCCCGATCGTCAACGGCACGATTCCTCATGAAATCATTGGCCGATACGGTGCCGGTCGCGTTCTGTTGCGTCCGGCCAGCCCAGGTACCGGCGTCATCGCGGGTGGTCCGGTTCGTGCCATCCTTGAGTTGGCAGGTGTTCGCAACGTGTTGACCAAGTGCATCGGAACCAACAATCCGCATAACGTGACTCGGGCCACCATCGACGCTCTGCGTGAATTGGAGAGCGCTGAAGACGTGGCACGGCGGCGCGGCATCAATGTCGAGGATCTGACCTCCTGATTCAGGGGCAGATCGTAGCGAGCGGAGGAAAGCCATGGCAGGCAAAATAAAGATCACAACGACCAAGAGCCGGATCGGTCGCAGTCAACATCAGCGAAAGATTCTGGATGGCTTGGGACTGAAGCGCCGTAGCCAGTCGGTGGTCCGTGAGGACACGCCGGCAATCCGCGGCATGGTTAAAAAACTCGAGTTCATGCTTCAAGTGGAAGAAGTCTGAGCCCGCAGGATTTGGAGGGAAGGACATGCTCGATCAACTCAAGCCTCCCGTAGGAGCCAGGAAGAACATCAAGCGCGTGGGTCGCGGATCCTCGAGTGGCCAGGGCTGCACGGCCGGCCGTGGAAATAAGGGTCAGAAGTCGCGTTCCGGCTGTCAGATTCGTCCGGGATTTGAAGGCGGCCAGATGCCCTTGCAGCGGCGTATGCCGAAGCGTGGTTTTTTCAATCTGTTCCGGGTCGAGTACGCAGTGGTCAATGTACGGGATCTGGAGCGTTTCGACGCGGACAGCGTGGTCGATCCCCAGGCCCTCCGACAGGCTGGCCTGATTCGATCTCGTTTTGATCGCGTCAAAGTCCTGGGTCTGGGCGAATGCAGCAAAAAGCTCAAGGTCCAGGCACAGGGCTTCAGCAAGGCCGCTCGAGAGAAAATTGAAAAGGCTGGCGGCCAGGCAGAAGTCATCGCGCAGATTCGTAAGAAAGTGAAGCAGCCCCAGGAGGCATAAGGTGTCAGTGTTTGGCGGCATATCGAAGATTCCGGAGCTCAGGCGGCGGATTCTCTTCACCGTCATGATGCTCGGTATTTATCGCATCGGCGTATTCGTTACCTGTCCGGGCGTAGATCGTGGCGTGGTGCAGAAGTTGCTCGGCACATCTACCGGTTCCTTGTTCAGCTTGTTCAATATGTTCTCAGGCGGTGCCCTGCAGCAGATGTCCGTTTTTGCTTTGGGCATCATGCCGTACATCAGCGCGTCCATTATTTTGCAGCTATTGGCTGTGGTCGTGCCTTCCATCGAGCGCTTGCAAAAAGAGGGCGAGATGGGCCGGCGCAAGATTACCCAGTACACGCGCTATGGCACCGTCCTTTTGAGCATCGTCCAGGGTATGGGTATCGCGTTTTACTTGGAGAGCTTGCGCTCGAACTTGGGCGAGGCGGTGGTGGCCAATCCGGGTTGGACCTTCCGGATGATCATCATCATCTCTCTGACTGCGGGTACGGCTTTCATCATGTGGCTGGGTGAGCAGATCACGGAGCGGGGCATCGGCAATGGGATCTCGCTGATCATCACCGCTGGTATCGTGGCCGCTCTGCCCGACGCTCTGTTTTCCACAATCACTTTTGTGCAGAAGGGAATCATGACTCCCTTCACCTTGTTCACAATTGTGGTGGTGGCGGTGCTCGTGGTGGGTGTCATCATCTTTTTCGAACGAGGGCAAAGACGTATCCCTGTTCAATATGCCAGGCGGGTAGTCGGGCGGAAGATGTATGGTGGGCAGAGCACTCATTTGCCCTTGAAGGTGAATACCTCAGGCGTGATTCCGCCCATTTTTGCTTCGTCGATTCTGATGTTCCCTGCGACCTTGGCGAACTTCATCGACAAGCCCTGGATGAATGACTTCCAGCAGGCCCTGAACCCGGGTAGCTGGGCATATATGGTCATCTATGTCGTGTTGATTATCTTCTTTTGCTATTTCTACACGGCGGTGACGTTCAACCCCATCGATGTTGCTGACAACATGAAGAAATACGGCGGCTACATCCCGGGTATCCGTCCGGGAAAGCAGACCGCGGTCTACATCGATAAGGTTCTGAGCCGCATTACTTTTGGTGGGGCCCTGTATATATCGGCGGTGTGTGTGCTGCCCAGCATTCTGGTCTCGCAGTTTAACGTGCCCTTCTATTTTGGTGGCACCAGTCTTTTGATTGTGGTGGGCGTGTCTTTGGATACCGTATCTCAGATTGAAACCCACCTGATCACCCGGCATTACGATGGATTGACCGGTCCCAAGGGACCGCGAATTCGTTCCAGAGGCAAGTGAGTCAAGGACTGATTGATGACAGTTTATCTTAAATCCGAGGCCGAGATCGAGCGCATGCGCAAGGCGGACCAATTGGTCGCCAAGGTTCTGCATGCGGTCGCCGAGGCGGTGCGACCCGGGGTGACCACCCTGGAGTTGGACCGCATGGCTGAGGAGATGACCCTGCAGGCGGGTGCCAAACCGGCCTTCAAGGGTTATCAGGGCGCTGGGCCCTATCCTTTCCCCGGCACCCTGTGCACTTCCCTCAACGCCGAGGTCGTTCACGGCATCCCTTCGGATGAGCGAAAGCTGGCCGAGGGAGATATCTTGAGTGTGGATTTTGGCGTGCTGATGGACGGGTTTTATGGGGATTCTGCGGTCACCATCCCGGTGGGAACCATCGATGAGACGGCGCAGCATTTGATCGATGTAACTCGTGAATCCTTGGAACGGGCCATTCGGGTGGTTAAGCCGGACAATCGCTTGAGCGACATCGGCGAGGCCATTCAAGATTATGCGGAAGAGCAAGGCTTTAGTGTGGTCCGGGATTTTGTCGGGCACGGCATTGGGCGCTCATTGCATGAAGAGCCTCAGGTGCCCCATTATCGGACTTCGGGTAACAACCTGCGCCTCCGACCTGGTTTGGTGATCGCCATTGAGCCGATGATCAACGAAGGCACCTGGAAGGTGGAGTCTGCAGAAGATGGCTGGACTCAGGTGACCCAAGATGGCAAACTATCGGCCCATTTCGAGCATTCGGTGGCAGTTGGCAAAAACGGCCCCATCGTGCTCAGTCGCTGGGCTGAGGGAGAGGCATGATGAAAGTACGATCGTCTGTAAAGAAGATGTGTAACAAGTGTAGAATTTTTAAGCGTCGAGGTATCGTGCGGGTCGATTGCGACAACCCGCGGCACAAGCAACGCCAGGGTTGATGGAACCCACGCAGGCGTCAAGGAGGCTGTATTATGGCACGTATTGCGGGCGTTGACCTGCCAAGAAATAAGCGGATTGTCATCGCATTGACCTACATCTACGGCATCGGGAATACCCGAGCTCAAGCGATTGTCGTGGGCACTGGAATCGATGCGAGCAAGCGCACGGACGATCTGAGCGAAGATGATGCGAAGACCTTGCGTGAGTACATCGACTCAAATTTCAAGGTTGAGGGCGACTTGCGTCGAGAAATTTCGATGAACATCAAGCGTCTGATGGACATGAACGTATATCGTGGCCTGCGCCATCGCAGGGGTCTCCCTGTTAGAGGCCAGCGTACCCACACCAACGCGCGTACTCGCAAGGGCCCGCGCCGCAGTATTGTGAAGAAGAAAGGCGTGAGGAAGTAGGCCATGGCAAAGCAGAAAAAGAAAGTCAAAAAGCATATTCAAAGTGGGATCGCCCATATTCAGGCGACCTTCAACAACACCATCGTCACCATCACGGATGTGGCTGGTAATGTGGTTTCTTGGGCGAGCGCCGGAACACGTGGGTTCAAGGGTTCTCGTAAGAGCACTCCTTTTGCCGCACAATTGGCGGCACAGGACGCGGCCAAGAAGGCGCAGGACCATGGCATGCGGCAATTGGGATGTCATGTCAAAGGTCCGGGTGCCGGGCGGGAAGCCGCCATTCGTGCCTTGCAAGCTTCGGGGCTGAAGATCACCTTGATCAAAGACGTCACCCCGATTCCCCACAACGGCTGCCGGCCGCCCAAGCGGCGCCGGGTTTAAGTCCAGCGGGACGAGGAGGAAGTCGTGGCTCGTTACACCGGTTCAGTTTGCAGGTTCTGTCGTCGAGAGAAGCTTAAGTTGTTTCTCAAGGGCGATCGTTGTTTCAGTGAGAAGTGTTCGGTGGATCGTCGACCCTATCCGCCGGGCCAGCATGGTCAGGGACGAGTGAAATTCTCGTCTTACGGCAAGCAACTTCGAGAGAAGCAGAAGGTAAAGCGTATCTACGGTCTGCTCGAAAAGCAATTTCGGCTGACTTTCGATCGTGCGTCCAGCCAAAAGGGAATCACCGGCGAGAATCTGCTGCGCTTGCTGGAGCGGCGGATGGACAACATGGTCTACCGCATGGGTTTTGCCCGCACTCGCAATGAAGCGCGGCAGCTGGTGCGACATGGTCATTTTTCTGTCAACGGCAGGAAGCTCAATGTGCCCTCGGCCGTACTCAAGGCCGGAGATGTGGTGCAGGTCCGCGAGCGGAGCCGTAAGATGACGGGCTTGATTGAGTCTCTTGATGCCATCGAGCGTCGTGGAGTCCCCGCTTGGATCGAGTTGAGCAGGGATGAGTTCAAGGCTGAGGTCAAGGCCTATCCCAGCCGCGAGGACATCACGATGCCCATCGAGGAGCAGATGATCGTCGAGTTGTACTCCAAGTAATTTGGTAAGGTCCAGGTACTCTAAGTACTTTGACCGCGACGGCGGCATCGCTTTTTTGGCAGGCAACAGCGGACGGAGGAAGCATGGCATCCGAAATTTCCAAGAATTGGCGCGATCTCATTAAGCCCAAGAGCCTTTTGGTGGATCGGGATTCGCTTACAGAACATTACGCCAAGTTTGTTGGTGAGCCTTTCGAGCGCGGATTCGGTGTGACCATCGGCAATTCCTTGCGCCGGGTGCTTTTGTCCAGCATTCAGGGCGCTTCATTTACCTCGGTCAAGATCGACGGTGTACTCCATGAGTTCACCGCGGTGCCTGAGGTGAGTGAAGATGTGACGGACATGATCCTCAACCTGAAGGAAGTCCGTCTCAAGATCTCAAGCTGGGAACCCATCACCTGCACCGTGAGCGCCAAAGGACCCTGCGAAGTCAAGGCTGGGGACATCAAACTGCCGGCTGGCGTCTCCGTGCTCAACCCAGACAAGCACATTGCCTCCGTTTCGGATCGTGGCCATCTGAAGATGGAAATGCACGCAAGTCGCGGTCGGGGTTATGTGCCGGCCGAATTGAACAAGCAGGAAGAAGACGAAGTCGGCGTCATTCCCTTGGATTCGATCTATTCGCCCATCCGTAAGGTTAACTATCAGGTGACCAACGCTCGCGTTGGCCAGATGACTGACTACGACAAGTTGACCCTTGAGGTTTGGACCGATGGCAGTTTGCGGCCCGCCGACGCGGTGGCCTACGCCAGCAAGATCCTCAAGGAGCAATTGACCATCTTCATTAACTTTCCAGAAGAAGATGAGCTGGTTGAGGAAGAACGGGATGAAGAACAAGAGCGTCTCATTGAGACCCTCCTGCGTTCCGTGGACGAGTTGGAGCTTTCGGTCCGCTCGGCCAATTGCCTGGAAAATGCCAATATAAAATTCATCGGCGATCTGGTGCAGAAGACCGAAGCCGAGATGTTGAAGACCAAGAATTTTGGCCGGAAGTCGTTGAAGGAAATTAAGGACATTTTGACCGAGATGAAGCTTACGCTCGGCATGAGGCTTGACGGTTGGCCGCCCAAGGACATGAAGCGTGGCCGAACCGAGCAGGAGGAAGACTGATGAGACATCAACGTAAAAGCAGAAGGTTCGGCAGGGACACGTCCCATCGTCTGGCTATGTTTCGTAACATGGTGACATCGCTGTTCGTGAGCGAGCGCATTTTGACGACGCTGGAAAAGGCCAAAGAGCTTCGTCGGATCGCGGAACCCCTTATCACGCTCTCCAAGAATGACACGGTGGCGGCCCGGCGTTTGGCGGCCAAGCGTTTGCGGACCACCAGGGTCAAAGATGGCGATCGTGTTGTGGTGGTCAGCGA
Source organism: Deltaproteobacteria bacterium (assembly GCA_019314375.1). Classification (GTDB taxonomy): domain Bacteria; phylum Myxococcota; class B64-G9; order B64-G9; family B64-G9; genus JAFCZJ01. The sequence goes on from JAFCZJ010000051.1 coordinate 13,889, forward strand.
AGCCCTGGACAAACTGTTTGAGACCCTTGGCCCGCGATTCAAGGATCGACCGGGTGGTTACACTCGGATCGTGCGCACGATCAATCGGCGTGGAGACAATGCATCCATGGCCTTCATCGAGCTTTTGCCCGAAGAGAAGAAAAGCGCCGGTCGGAAGACCAAGAAAAGCACAAAGAAGAAGGCGGCTGACAAGGAATAATTGGCTGTCGAAAAGTATATGAACAAACGTCGTGGGTGATCCGCGGCGTTTTTTTTATTTCTTGTCGGGGACCAGGTAGACTACTTTGACTGTGCCCGTGTTGCTGATGGGGGGCGAGATGGATACGATTTTCGCACCTTCCGGGATTTCGATGGGGGCGTCAGCCGGGGCTTCTTTTTCGTGGATGGAGCCGTTCCAGTCCTCTCGATTTCGCGATAGATAGTAGCGGCCCGCACAGCCGGCGAATTCACCGGCCACGTCCTTCTGAAAAATCTCGCAGTAGCCGATGGGATAGTCAGGGAGCGAGTCCACGGTTCGTGGTGGAGCCCAGTGGAGACAATCTTTGCACTTCATGGTGCCCTCTGCGATGAATTCGATTCCACCTTATCGACTTCATGTGGACTTGGCAATGGCTCTTTACTTGAGGCGAGATGGAATGGGGTTGTCTTCCTCGTTCAGGCCCGCCAGATCAGAGGCTAAATCGCCTTCGCTCAAGCTAAAACGGCAGGCATCCATGCTGGCTTTGGCTCGTTTTCGATAGTCTTTACCGTCTAAGAAATCAAGCACGGGACCCGTTCTGGCCAGGACTTGCTCGGAGGGAATCCAGCGAAAGGCTTTGCCGCTTTTTAAATCGGTCAACATGCCGTATTCGACACCCCAGGCCAGCTCCGGCAATGTTCTTGATTGCGTGTCCCGAAGGATGGCCGTAAACCTGCCTTGCATTTCCGGGTCAGGGAAGCGGAATCGCCGGAAATAGAGGCTGGCGTTGTGCAATCGTTCGGGCAACTCGTAAACACCGTCCAAATCAAGGCGTACGCATATCATTTGAATCAGGGCCATCATCTCTCGCCCCAGTCCCAGGCCAGGGAATGCTTGTCCTGGCAAGAGGGGCTTGTTTTGGTCCACCGGAGCCAGTGGATTCTGCATGCGAAGCCATTTAACGTTGAGAAATTGCCTGTCCGCAAGGCCGCTGGGCTCTCGAACTTCGCTGGGTAAAGCCGCCAGGCGAGCGACCAGTTCCATCAAGGGATGTTTGGATTTTGGACTGCGTACGCGCAGAATGTCATAACCTTCTTGGTGATGCGCCAAAGAGATATGGGTTTGGTCGAAGCCAAGACCTTGTAGTTTTTTGAACAATCCGTATCGCTCGAATACAACTTCGACACCACGATGAGAATAGAAACCCAAGAAATCATCTGAATCATTCGAGGGGGCCAGATTCGGGTCACCTTCGCTCGCTGGATGCTCGGGCCAGGGCGATTCCGCCGATGCATCGGTGAGCAAAGAAGGATCCAGGTGGCTGAAAATATCCCGGTAATGGCGCTCGATGCGGCTGAGTTTTCGATCTTCTGCGTCTTTTTGCATGGCGCGTCCGACGCCTTCCTGTCCCCGTTTCTTTCTGTAGACGATGTTGACAGATATGTCAAAGGCTGATTTTGAAGATGGTCCCGATTTGGTGTGTTGGCCGTGGTTTGCTTCCTGACTTGTGGCGTGCTAAACCCTTGTTGATGCAATGGATTCTTTTGATCGGGTGGCTGCTTGCCCAGTCGTCGGCTTCCCCTGAGGGCTTGGTCGGGCCGATCGAGGCCAGGCCTTTGCTCCTGGTGCTGCCGATTCTGGGGGAATGCCCGCCTGAGATGTCCTTGCCCGATGAAAGCCATTTGGCCGAGTCCATCTTACTGGAATTGCCTGTTTTGGGTGGCCCCCAAGGGGAAATACCCCTTCGTGTACAAGCGGAGAAACCGGCCGGTTTGCCTGAAGGAGAGAGCTGGGAGGCTGAGTTGCGCCGGCGGGGTGCTGAATTGGGGGCTGTTGCCGTGCTTTGGGCTGAGCTTTTGCCTCCGGGGGATTGCGCGGCTTCGAGGCGGGTGGGCCTGCGAATTCTGGATTTGGAGCGGGATGTCTTGTTGGAACGCAATATTTGTCCCTCCGGGGCCGGGGCTGCCTCTTTGTCCCGAGCCATGGCCTTAGCCACCGTTTTGGCCTTGACGGCCGGCGAGATTCCTGGCCTGCCCGTGCGGCCGCGGGAGCAAATTGCCGAAGTGCCGTTGGCTCCGGTTGTGCCCGATGTCAAACCTGCAGATAAGACAGCCCAGGCTTGTCCCATTTGCCCGCCTCCTCCTGGTAAGCCGCCGGTGCCGCGTTCTACCTGGTTCCTCTCCGCGGGAGGGCACTTCAGCTCGCATCCCAATTGGAGTTCCTGGGGCATGGGGGTCGAGGGGGCATTGGCCTGGTCGCCATGGTCTTGGTTTGAGCTGGGCTTGGGCCTTGAAGGACTGCGCGGTCGGCGTGTGGACATCGGCCGGGTGGTCGCCCATTATTCGCGTTGGCCTATTCATCTTTGGGCTGGGGTCAGGTGGCCATTTGCCGAGAGCTTGGAGTTGCTGGCGCAACTTGGCGTCGAGTTGGCCTGGACCAGGTTGGACGCGCTTCTGGTGGACTGGGAAGAAGTGCGCAGCATCGATCGCTTCAATCCTGGCCTTCGGGGTCGTGTGGGTTTGCGCTGGTGGTTGACGCCCCGGGTGGGGCTGGATCTGCTTTTGGGGGCCAACGCCTACCTGCTGAGGCAGCGCTATGTCACAGGATACTATGGCAGGGTGGATACGGTTCTTTCGATGCAGACCGTATCATTGGAGGCCAGCTTGCGTCTGGTCGTCCCTTTGGACTGAACATGGCTTTGCAGGTCACCGATTCGCTTTTGGCGCGTTGCCGGCTTGGAGAGATCGCGGCCCAACGGGAGCTCTTCGACGCCACGGCGGATGACGTGCAGCGCATCATGTCTCGGCTTGCCTTCCGGCGAGACGAAGTGGATGATCTGGTGCAGGATGTCTATTTGGCCCTTTGGCGAAGCTTGGCATCCTATCGCGGTGAATCGAAGTTTTCGTCTTTCGTTTACGGGATTTGTCTCAACGTCGTGAGAAAACATCGGCGGAGTTGGGCACGTTTCACCCGCCTGCGTCGTTCTGTTCAGGATGAACCTTCTCCTGCCACCTCGACTCCATTGGATCACGTGGCCGATGGGGATCGATCCCGGGCTGTGACCAGGGCCTTGGGGCGACTGTCTTTCAAGGCTCGCACCGTCTTGGTTTTGTTTGAGATGGAGGGTTTGAGCGGCCAGGAGATTGCTTCTCAATTGCAGATTCCAGAAAAAACCGTCTGGACGCGCTTGCACAACGCGCGACATGCCTTCCGTCGTTACTATAAACCCGAGTGAAAACAATAGGTTTCATGGGTTCCTTTTTCTGAAGGTTTTGGGGCGGACCGGGCACCCATGAGGTTAGAGCATGAGGAGGCCCAGGCTTTGCGAACTTGTGACTGGCAAAAACGGATGCAGGACTTGTTGGACGGCGGGCTGCCAGATGAAGTCTTAAAGCGCTTCGTCGATCACCTGGAGACTTGTTCCGAGTGCAGGCGTGAATGGGAAAAATGGCAGGATTTGAGGCGGGCTTTGAGGGGACAGGCAGCGCCTGCTTGGGACCGGGATGCTTTGCGTACTCGTTTGTTTTCGAGTTCTGGGCCGAGAACTGCGACTTGGGTCCCTGCGCTGGGTCTGGTGGGTTTGTCTTTGTTGCTGGTCGTCTTGGCAATTTGGCCCGTTCCGCCGGAGCCTGAGACTTTTTCGCCGGAGCCAAAAACCATTGAGGCCGTGTTCCCCAAGGCCGTGTTCCCCAAGGCTGTGTTCCCCAAGGCTGTGTCCCCGGTTCCTGAGGTCGAGGCTGTTTTGGTTACCTGGCTGTCTGGGTCTGCCGAACAGGCCCTGTCCATGTCTTCCGGCAGAGTGGAGATGCTTGAGGCTGGCGAGCTGCGCTTGGCGGAAGATGGAGAGGCTGCTTTGCGGCTGGGGGATGCCATCTCGGTTTGTGCCTTCGCGGATAGCCACTTGAAGATCCAGCAACAAGCGAGATCTTGGCGGATTCAGTTGGAACGGGGCCGACTGATGGCCAGGCTGCAAAAGGATCGCAAGAGAAGTTTTACCGTGGAGGTGCCCGCCGGCACCGTCACCGCGGTGGGTACGGTTTTTTCGGTTGAGCGAACTCCCTTGGGCGGGGCGCGGGTCAACTTGCGAGAGGGACAGCTTCAATTGCGGGCATCTTGTGGGCAGCTTTTTGAGCTTCGTGCCCCGATAGCGGTCACCCTCACTTCTTGCTCTTTGGATGACGTGGCCGAGCTGGATCCCAAGGCTCAGGCCATGCTGCAGCGGGCGGAGCAACTGGATCCCATGGGCCAGGCCCCCGTGGCCTGGGTTGGGTTGAACAGCGATCCCGAGGGTGCCGAGGTTTTCGCCTCGGGCAAAGGGATCGGGCACACGCCATTGTGGGTAGCCCGAGCCGAGGGCTCCTGGGACCTTGAGCTTCGAAAATCGGGACACAAGTCTCGTCAGACCTCCCTGCGCTTTGCTTCGGGTGAGCTGCAGCGGGTGTCGATCCAACTCGAACCTTTGACCAAAATCGCCATGAAGGTGTCTCAGCCCGAGGATTTGATGGCCAGGGCGCGCAGCTTGCTGGCTCAGCGAAATGTTGTTGAGGCGCGATCTGTTTTGGCGCGTCATCTCGCGTTGCAGCCAGGGGATTGGCAGGCTCGGCTGCTGGACGCGGACGCGCTGCGGCTTTCGGGCGATGCCCAGGCTGCGGTTCGGGCTTACTTGATCATCGCGCGGGACCAGGAGACGCCCGAGCGCAGCGCCGAGGCGGCTTTTTTCGAGGTGGCTCGTCTGCAACTGCGTGTCCTGAAACAACCGGAGGCAGCATTGCGCAGCTTCCGGGATTTGCGCCGGGCACAGCCGGATGGATTGCTTCGTCAGGAGGTGGCCTTCGGTTTGGCTGAGAGCTATCTCCTGCTGAAGGAGTTTGGTCGTGCGGTGCGCGCCTTTGAGGATTACCTGCGTTTGTTTCCTGAGGGGACCCGGGCCAAACAAGCCCGTGCGTTGCTCTTGGAGCTTGAGGAAAAGGGTTGGAGGTAAATGATGCCGGAAAGAATTTCTTCGTGGAGGTTTGGAATGAGCAAGCGCGTGATGACCAGGAATCTATTTTGGTTCTTGACCTTTTTTGTGGCCATGGGTTTTTGGGTGGGCTGTGAAGACTCGGTGAACCTGGGTGAGATCCAGCCGGAGGCTTGGTTGGGGCAAGACTGGGACGATGACGGGCAGGTGGAAGTGCTGCCGGAAGACAGCAGTGCTCAGGCGGACTACTTGTTGGATTTTGGCAAGGTGGTTTTGCGGCAGCGGGCCACGAGGATTGTCATGTTGGCCAACGATGTTTCGGCACGCGGTTCTTTGAAATGGGATGAAGATGGCATCGCGATCGTTGAGGGCTCCAGCGGAAATTTCTATCTGGAGTTGCCGCCGGTTCGAGAATTGGAACCGGGTACAAGTACTTTCCTGACTGTGCACTACATCCCCATGGATGAAGGCTCTGAGGAAGGCAGCATCTCGATTCGCACCAACGATCCGGACCGCTCGGAAATGATTTTGCGCCTGATGGGCGAGGGCGTGACCCCGGATGTGCAGGTTTGTTTGGTGGACACAGGCAGCGGGGTCGAGCTGTGCAATGACACCGTGGCACCCAGCAACCTGGGTGTGGACTTCGGGATGAATGACCTGGGCGAGGTGAGTCAACGGCAATTCTTGGTGCGGAACCTGGGCGTTTTCGAGCTGACCGTGGCTGCCGGCGCGGGTCAGGCCGGGGTGGATTTTTCCACGGGCGCAAGCTCGGAGTTCGAGTTGTCCCCCGAGCCCTGGACGGGGGTTCTGCTGCCAGGCGAGGAGCGCAGCTTCACCATCGCATACAGTCCTTACGACGGCGGTGCCGACCAGACCCGGATTGAAGTCACATCCAACGATCCGGACGATGACGAGTCGGTGGTGTTCATTGAGCTTTTGGGCAATGGCCTCGCGCCGAAGATTTGTCCGGTGCCGCCCTTTTCGGTGGATTTCGGTTCGGTGCAAATTGGTTCCATTGTTGAACGAAGTTACTCCTTCTCCAGTTGTGGCAATGAAGTGCTCAATATCACGGATCTGGTCTTGGACCCCGGGGTGGATGGCTACTTCAGTTTTGTGAGCAACGTGAACGCACCCTTCGACATATCTCCTGGCGAGACTTTTGAGTTGCAGCTTCGCTACAGTCCGGATGCCGAAGGTGTTCATAGCGGTCGAGTGACGATTCATTCCAACGACCCCAACGCCTCCGAGGGCTGGATCGATCTGGTGGGCCGGGCCACGCCTATCCCCATGTGTGGTTTGCAAGTGCAGCCTTCTCAGATCAACTTCGGTCAGGTGCCCACCACGGGCTTTGCCAACCAGACTCTGGCCCTGACCAACACTGGCGATGCCGATTGTTCAGTGACTGAGTTTTCGGGGCCGACCGGCAGTCCCGAATTCTCACTGCCCAATCTGCCCGCTTTGCCCATCGTCATTCCGCCTGGTGAAATGCGTACGATTTCTGTTCGATACGAACCAGTGGATGAGGGCCAGGATCAGGCCAGTTTTTTGGTCTTGTCTAACAACCCAGGAGATCCCATCGAGATCACTTTGCTGGGCGAAGGAATCGAGCCACCGCCCTGCGATTTTCGTGCAGATCCCTCCATGCTCAACTTCGGCACCACCCCCATGGGCCAGGCCAGGGATCTGTCGACGCGCATCTGGAATTTTGGATCCGAGGAGTGCATGATTTGGGGCTGGGAGCTTATGGCGGGTTCCGACCCCTCCTATTCTTTCTCCGCGGTTCCTTTTCCCTGGCCTGATGTGCCATCGGGTGGATTCATTGACATCACCGTTACCCTTAATCCGCAGTCCGCGGGCTTGCTCACGGGTGTGTTGGAGGTCAGGGGTGGAGACAGCCCCCTCGATTTGCAGCGCATCCAGGTTCAGCTTTCCGGAGGTGGCGAGGCAGCCAGAATGTGCCTGCACCCTGAGGTATTGGACTTCGGACCCGTCACCGTGGGCGACGTTTTTACCCAGTCTTTCGACATCACCGCATGTGGGGCGGGCAACCTGCGCATTCGCCAGATTGGCATGGACGGAGACAACCCGGATTTCACCTTCGCCAGCGTACCCGGGGCTCCTCGCACCATCCCGGCCGGTCAGACTCATACGGTGCAGGTGCAATATAGCCCCAGTGAGCCCGGTGCCGATTTCGGCCGCGTGCTCGTCTCTTCAAACGACGATCAGATTCCAGTGGGTGTGATCGAGTTGGTGGGCAACTATACGGGCAGCTGTCCTGCCGTCTTCGACTGCCAACCCAGCGCCCTGTCCTTCACCAGCACCGAGATGGGGCGCAGTCGGGACAAATCCTTCACCTGCACCAATCATGGAGGCGAGTCCTTGACCGTGACCCAGGTGGCCCTCGATGCCGGTACCAGCCCGGAGTTCCACGTGGCCTCGCCGGGCTTGCCCCTGGTCGTAGACCCTGGAGAGAGCTTGTTGGTGGAGGTGGGATACATGCCGTCGGACGTGGGTTTTGATAATGGCGCGGTTGTGGTCTCCTCCAGCTTCACCTCGGCAGGCTGTGATAATTTTACCTTGATTTCGGTGCCCTTGGACGGCGAGGGCATCGCGCCGGACTTGCCGCCCTGCATCGGGGCGCAGTATTTCACCCCGGAGGAGATCTTCAAGTGGCCCACCGGAACGGTCAGCGAGCCGAGATTTAATCAGGTCTTTATGACACCCATCGTGGTGAACCTGACTGACGACAACAATGACGGCTTCATCAACGAGCAGGATGTGCCTGATATCGTTTTCAACTCTTTTGCGGGCGGCATAAGCGTTACTGAGCCCGCCATCCTGCGGGCCATTTCGGGCGATGATGGTCATGAGATTTGGAGTGTGACCGACCCCCGCTTCCGCACCAATTTCGAGACGCAGGTGGCCGCCGGCGACATCGACGGAGACAACTTGCCGGAGATACTGGTCAGCAAATTGGTGGTCACCGACAGCGGCGATATGACGGGGAAGTTCGTGACCGGCAATATTCTTTGCTTCGAGCACGATGGCACCTTCAAGTGGGAGAGCGAAGCCTGGCATGCGCCCGCTGAGGACATCGAAGACAGCTCCGCCATCGGTATCGCGGATTTGGACCACGATGGTGAGCCGGAGATCTTCCGGGGCCCTGCCGTTTTCGACAGGCACGGCACCCTCAAGTGGGAGGGCACGGCTGGGCGCGGATCTCAGGCCCACGGTGCTGTATGCACGGCTGCGGATCTGGACATGCAGGGCTCCATGGAATTGCTTTGTGGCAACACGGCCTACAGGTCGGATGGCACGATTTTATGGCAAGCCAACGCAGGGGACGGATACGGCGCTGTGGCGGATTTTGACTTGGACGGTTTGCCTGAAGTGATCTTGTTTGCCAGCGGCTTGAATGGCGGCGTTAAGTTGCTCGATGGAGCTACGGGCGCTGAGCTTTCAAGCTTGCCTTTCAATTCCGGCGTGAACAGCATCCTGTATCCCGTCATTGCGGATTTGGATGGAAGTGGCGGGCCGGAGATTGGCGCCGTGGGCACCTGCACGGTTTCCGAGGAGGAGGGGGAGTGTTTCTGGGGCATCGATGTGAACGAGAATGGTTTCGCGATGACCGTCTTGTGGGAAGAGCTGCTCAACGACCAGACTTTGGGCGGCGGGGTGTCGGCTTTTGATTTCGAGGGTGACGGCGTGTTCGAGATGATGCAGAACGATGAGAACTACATCAACATTTATCGGGGGCTCGAACACGAACTGATTTACTCAGCAGAGCGCTGGTCGGTCACCGGCTGGGAAAACCCCCTTGTCGTGGATGTGAACAACGACGGTCACGCCGAGATCGTGGTCATCGAGAACGGGCTGGGCATGTCCAGTGGCATCATCGTATACGGCAATGCAGGTGCCGACAAGTGGGTGGCCACCAAGCGCATCTGGAACCAGTACGACTATCGCATCACCAACGTGCGCGAAAACGGCACCATTCCACGTTTCGAGGTGCCTCATTGGACCTTGTACAATAGCGTGCTGGCCAACGAGCCTTTCTGCGAATAAGCCTGCTGCCTCTGCGTCAATCTGGTGGGGCGGATTTTGTGGGCTCTTCCAGAACCAGAAGTTCCTGTAGCACCACCGTGGCGTAGGATCCCGGGGGCAGATCAAAGCGCAGGATCAAATCCCCCTCAGTCCACTCCGTGTCCAGTCGGCCCAGGCCGATGCGAAGGGCTCGGCGGGTGCCCTGGGTCAGCTTGGCAAATCGGCGCCAAGATGCATCGTCTAATCCGGAGGCTTCCAGGATAGATTGCTCCTGTTCGTCCACCTGGCCCTCGGGCCGCCGCATGCGGGGGCCGAACATCGGGCCGCTGGGATGGATTTCATGGGCATCCATGCGGGCCTGGTCGATGGAGGGATCTTCGCAGACGAATCGGCCTCCCGACTCGGTCTTGATCATCAAGTCGCCGGCCAAGGCCAGGTTGAAGGATTGTCCCTGGATGCGCTGGGCCAAGACGTCGTTGAACAAGGCGGATTGTACGGCGTTCAGGACCAGGCGGAGCCGGCGCCTGGATAGCCTGGGTCCGCGGCCGTCGAGGATGAGTTTTCCCAGATTCTCGTTGTCCCCACGGCTGCCGAATCGTTGTGTACCGAAGTAGTTCGGGATGCCCAGGCGCAAGATTTTTGCCACTCGGTCTTCAATGTCTTTCCGAGAGTCGTGGTCAAGGCCACGAACGCGAATTTGGAATGTGTTGCCATTCAGGTGCCCTGTTTTCAATTTGTTCCCATGGGCTTTTCTGCTCAGGATGCGGACACCCTCGAGTTGGAATTTGTCCAACACGTCTTCCGCCTGAGCGGGCAGGGAGAACCATTGGCGAGTGATGGCCCAGCGATCCTTGATGCCGGCCATGCCGATGTCGCGCTCTGAAATGTTGAGTTGGGTGGCCAAGGCAGCCACAACTTGATCGCTTGTGAGCCCCGTCTTCTCCACTTCGATGAAAAGATGCTTGCCCTCGCCGCAGGGATCATAGGCAGGGATCTCTTGGACCACGAAATCCTCCACCTGCTCGCGGATTCGGCCACGCGCGGTGGGTTTTTCAAGGAGAGAAGGCCAGCGTTTCATGATGCACCTCGGCCAAGTAGTTGCACGAGGACTCGCCGATTCCTCGGTCGGTTGTCGTGATCCAGCAGGACGATTTGTTGCCAGGTCCCAAGCATGAGTTGACCTTCGGATACAGGAATGCTCAAGCTGGGTCCCAAGAGCGCGGCCCGTACATGAGAAAAGCCGTTGCCGTCGCCCCAGCGGACATCGTGGCGATAGGGGATGTCTTTCGGAGCGATTCGCTCGACCGCAGCCTTGAGATCTGCCACTGCGCCGGGCTCGAATTCGATGGTGCTCACCGAGGCTGTAGCCCCTGGAACGAAGATGGTTGCAAGGCCCTCCTGGAGGAGGCCCGATTTGACGATACGCGTCACATGGCCTGTTATGTCAAGGATCTGGCTGTCGCCTTCGGTGTCGATTTCGAAGGATTCGCAGGTCGTTATCATGTCGTCTCCCGAGATGGGGCGAGCATAGCATTCCGGAGCCTTGCTGTCTTCTTGGGTCTGGGTGTATGGTTGATTCACCGATTGATGTGGGCCGCATGGTGGGAGCGCAGCATGGACCTTGGTGAAAAGTCAGAAGTGTTCAGCGTTATATTTCCGTCCGTGGAGGCATTCCGAAACGCTTTTTTGGGCAAGGGCGAGGACCGGGGTGTCTTTATTCGGACTCAGCGAGCGGTGACGGTTGGGCATAAGGTCCAGCTTCGGCTTGGGATTGAAGGTCGTCCCCAGCGGATTCCCTTTTTGGGCACGGTGACTCGGCGAAGAGCCAAGTCCGGCGGGGTGAATTTGCCCGCCGGTTTGTTTGTGACGCTGTCAGAGATGGATGCAGATCGACTCGATGGCATCGCGCGTTTCTTCGACCTTTCTGAGCAGATTCGGGAGCGACGAGAGCACGAACGTCTTCCTTTGCTTGTCTCGGCTCGCTACAGCACGGCGAAGGGTGAATTCGATTCTTTCACCCGGGACCTGAGTCGGGGTGGTGCTTTCCTGCGATGCAAGGGGCCCCTGATGGAGGTTGGGGCCCGTTTTCCTCTTCGTTTGTATCTCCTGGGGGCCGAAGGGCCTGAGTTGAAATTGGAGGCCGAGGTGGCCTGGGTGGATGTGCTTCAGGCGGGCAAGGGGATGGGCGTGGCCTTCGTCTCTCGTTCTACGGCCTTGCGCAAACTGAGTCGGACACTGAAAAGATTGGAAAAAAACTTCAAAACCGGTTGATTTTCTTGCCTCTGAGCATCCCCTTTGTTAGCCTTGTAAAGAAGAATTCTGACCCGCAGCACCGTGGGTGATCAAGGCCATGAGCGCAGATTCAGGACGTATCCGACTTGGTGAGCTGCTGTTACGGGCAGGAGTCATTACAGAAGAGCAGCTGCAGCAGGCCTTGGTCGCACAGAAGAAATGGGGCGGGAAACTCGGTACCATTCTGGTTGAAAAAAAGATCATCGACGAAGACTTGTTGGTCAAGGCTTTGAGCCGTCAACTGGACATGCCAAGGATTGATTTCAAGGGTTTGAATATTCCGCGCCAAGCATTGGCCAAGATACCGGTGGATTTCGCAGACAGCAATCAGGTGCTGCCGGTTGCCCTGGACGTGGGCAAGAATCAACTTTTGGTGGCCGTCGCCGATCCGTACAACATGGCATTGATTGATGACATTGCCTTCCAAACGGGCTGCCGTGTGGTTCCGGCTTTGGCTGGGCCTCGGGCCTTGGCTTCCGCCATCCGTGAGCACTATTACAGCGAAGATGTGGCGTCGGCACCGGATTTGGATGATGGTGGCGAAGGGGATTTCAAGCTTTTGAATTCTCAGGGTTCTACAAGGGTGAGTAAGATAGATGAGCTCAGGGCCGAGGCGGCACGGAGCGCAGCAGCGGCACCTGCACCAGTACCTGCGCCTGCACCTGTGGCCGCTCCTCCAGTAGCCGTCCCGGCTGTAGCACCGCAAACAGTGGCCGGTATGACGTCTTCAGAGTTCGCTGAGCACCTGAATCGTTTTGAAGCGATACAACAGAAAGAAGTTCGCGTATTGAAGGCCGTAGTCGAGCTTCTGATCCAGAAAAACTACATCACGCGCCAGGAGTATCGTGAGGCGATGGACCGCTGATTGCGGCCGAGGTCCCATCCGGGAGACCCAAAGATGAAGATGAAACTCGGACAAATTTTGGTGGAAGCAGGTGCCATCGATGAATTCCAGCTCAAGTCCGCGATCGGCTTCCAGAATAAGTGGGGCGGACGACTGGGCAAGGTTCTTGTGGAGCACCGCTTCCTGACCGAGGAAGCACTGCTCAAGGCGGTTCAAGAACAAACCAGGATTCCGGTCGTCAACGTGGCCGGACGGACCTTTCCCGATTACCTGATCAAGCTGGTGCCTCACGCCATAGCCGAGAAGCATCATCTTGTGCCGATCAGTTTGGAGCCGGCCACGGCCCAGGGCCCCGAGATGCTGATCGTGGCCATGGCCGATCCAACCAATCTTGAGGCCATCGAGGAGCTGAGCGCCGAGACAGGAAGGCGGGTTAAGGTTGTGCTGGCTGGAGAGATCGCCATTCAGGCAGCCCTCGACCTGCATTATGCGGGCGCGCCCGTGGGGCAGGATGCGGATCTCAGCAGCGAAGACTTGGGTCGACTGGACATCGATTCGAATGAGATGCAGGTGGTGCAGGGGACTTTGGAGCAGCCTGTGGCCGCTCAGCCGGTCCCGGCACCAGCCACTTCGCCACCAGTCCTTGACGATCCATTTGCGGAACTGGACGCCATTGGCGCAGCGCCGGAGCCTGTTTTGGTGGGGACTCCCGCGCAAGCGCAGCCCCCGGCCGTGGCAGATCCCTTTTCTGAGCTGGATGATCTGGCCGTCAATTCGGTTGGCGCGTCAGTGCCCGGCAGTCAGGATCTACCTCATGAGGCCCCGGTGTCAGTGGCTGACCCATTTTCCGAGTTGGATGATTTGGCCCTTGCTGCGACTGAGCGGGCTATCGACCCCCTCCCTGCATCCGTAGGTGCTGAATCTGCACCCGGCAATCAGAATTTACCGCCTGAGGCCCCGATGTCGGTGGCTGATCCTTTTTCCGAGTTGGACGATCTGGCCATCGCGACGACTGAGCCCTCCATCGTTCCGCTCTCTGTGCCCGTGGCGGCAGACCCGGTACCGGTACCCGCGCCACCAGCAGATCCTTTCGCCGAGCTGGATTCGCTTTCTGCTTCGGCACCCTCCTCGTCTTTTGATGGACCGGGTTTCGATCCGGAAGATGTGGGTGGCATAGAGATAGAGGAGATGGAGCTGGAGGAGCTGGATATCGAAGAGGCAGAAGGGGGCGAGTTCCCATCCTTCGAGCAGGACCAAGTGATGGATCTGTCGGATGTGCGCGATCAGGGCGAATCCGCGGAGGCTGCCCCCTTGGACTCTTTCCCGGCACCTGCGACTCCCGAGGAGCTGGCGGCTGTTGAGGCAACGGACGAGACGGAAACGGGCAGGGTAGGCGAATTGACTTTTGACTTTTCGGAGTCGGAGGAAGAAGGAGCGATCGCATCTTTGGAGCTTGATGAGAGCCCGCCTGCAAGCGCGTCGCCTGATGCACTGGGTGCCACACTGGATGAAGCAGCCATCGGGTCGGTCGATGACGATGTAGAGACGGCACCGGGTATATCGGTGATCCCTGACGTGGCGCAACAAGATGAGTCGGCGGTTGTTTCCCAGGTGGAGCAGGTTGTGGAGGTAGCTGACGCACAAAAGGCTGGGGAGCTGGACGATAAGGTTGCCGATGTAGATGGCTTGAGCGAGGACGCGCCCCCCGAGATGCCGGTGGAAGAAGAGACTCCGGTGTCTCCACCCGAGATGCCCCCGCCGTCGCCTTCGGCTATGGCGGACGAGGGCCCGCCGTCGCCTTCGGCTATGGCGGACGAGGGCCCGCCGTCGCCTTCGGCTATGGCGGACGAGGGCCCGCCGTCGCCTTCGGCTATGGCGGACGAGGGCCCGCCGTCGCCGTTGGCTATGGCGGACGAGAGCTCGCCGGTGGAGAAGTCGGAGACCAAGGAATCTGCGGGTTCTGATGCCATGGCTGCTTTGCTGTCCAGGGTTGGGCTTGGCAAAGACAAGGTCGAGAAGCAAGATCAAGCGAGTTCGGATGCCGCCGAGCAAATGGATGCCCTGGTCGAATCGGTAAGCGGTGAATTTGACGCCGTGCCTGAGCCGGCGGAGGCCGCGGAGGACGAAGCGATCAGTTTCAGGCAAGAGCTTGTCGCGGCCGGACTCAATCTTGAGGATCCCGCCATTCGCATGGTCTTGAGCGTTTTGGTGCGGCGTGGCGTGTGTGAGCAGGAATTGCTCGATTCCTTGAACGAAGAAGACTAGCGCCATATGGTAAGCGATGCGGCTAGGCAGCGGGCGCTGCGTCGGGGGCCCGGGTTTTGGGGCTTCTTGTTGGCCCATCATTATCCGCACGAGCTTGAGCGTTGTTATCAAATTTGGCTGGGACCCCGACCTTTGTGGATCTGCGCGCGTTGTGCCGGACTCATCCCGGCCCTGCTTATCACCTTGGGCTTGCAGTTGCTTTGGGCCCAGCCATCCGGGCCTTGGGATGTATTCTGGCTGGGTGTGCTGCCTTGGCCTGCCCTCGTGGATTGGGGACGCGCCAGGTTGGGGTATTCAGCAGGGCGCAATATTGTGCGTAGCTTGACCGGTCTGGCCCTCGGCCTATCCATGGGCCGCAGCGCCTATTTACACGGAACCGAGCCATTCCATCCCTGGGTTTGTTGGCAGTTGGGCCTCTTGGGTTTCTGCTGGATTTCTGTGGAGATTTTGGCCCGATGGGGACGAGCATCATGAAAAAGATCACATTGCTACGCGAATACCTGAGAACCCGAAGGCGAGTGAAAATGAGTCCCTCGATGGAAGGACTCAAAAAGTTGGAGTACCTTTGCTTCGTCGGTGCCGACGCCTGTCCCGATTGTGGAGAAGCGATCAACATGGCGGCCTATATTTGCACCAAAGATGGCCTGGGACGCCTGTTAGAGCGCTACCGATGTCCTTCCTGTGGCGCAGAGTTCTTGTTCTCATTAGAAAATATTCATTGACAGTCTTTTTACAAGACCCTTACGGCTGACAGACCTTTCGGTGCAGGAAGTGCTGCATCCTTGGGATAGAGGGAAGACATCCTCTCCCTTGGAAAGGAGCTGATGGTCATGTTGAAAGGCAAGACTCCAGTGATTGTGGCGGTGGTACTCGGATTGGCTGCGGCCTTTTTGGCGTA
>JAFCZJ010000052.1 GCA_019314375.1 Deltaproteobacteria bacterium
CCCGGCATGGGCGGCGGTGCCGGCGGCGGCACTCAGGCCACACCCGGCGGCATGGAAATGAACACCGACGCCCACACCCGCTTCGACGTCAAAAAAGGTCGCTTGCTCGGCGTCGAAGGCGTCATGAGCGTCAAGGTCAACATGGGCGGCATGGGCCACCTCCTGACCGAATCCAAATTCCAACTCGAGCGCATCTAAAGCCAGACCGCAACCTCCCCTTCCGCCGACGCGGTCTCCATCGTCAATCAATGAAAGTAATCTCACTATTTCGATGCAATCCTTGCGGCCCGGGTATAAGGCGTCAACTGATTCTCACCAAATGCTTGTTCTTGAGCACCGGCGTAAACGACATGGCTTTCGACGGCTCTGGGGCCTGCCCAGCGGCGAAAAAGATTAAGCTTATTCGCCATACTTGGATGAAATGTCTGGGCAGATTTAATCTCCACGCTGACAAGGTCTCGGCCTCGGATGAGCAGGGCGTCGATTTCATTGCCCTTATGGTCACGAAAATAATAAAGACCGGGTTCACGACCTCGGTGCATTCGTGCTTTTAGTAATTCCATGATGACCAGATTCTCAAAGAGCCCACCCCGGAGGGGATCACGTGATAGCTGTTCCGGGGTTTCGATGCCCAAAAGATAGGTCGCAAGTCCAACCTCAGTAAAGTAGAGCTTGGGGGTTTTGACCAGTCGCTTATTGAAATTTTCGAAGTAGGGCTGAAGCCTGATGACGAGATAGGAGGCTTCTAGTGCAGAGATCCAGTGCTCGATAGTGTGATTGGAAACACCGACTTCACCTGCAAGAGCATTGGCGTTAAAGAGCTGCCCGACCCGGCCTGCACAGAGGCGCATAAAGCGCTGAAAGAGTGCGAGGTTTTTAACCTCAACGAGCTGTCGCAAATCACGCTCGACATAAGTCTGAAAATAGGCTCGATAAGCTTGCGTGGGATCCTGCCCTGCGTCGTAGATACGCGGCAAAAACCCTTTGAGCATCAGCTCGTCCAGTGATTTTGGGGCTGTCGTGCCCAGCTCTTCGATTGCAAAGGGCAAGAGCTGAAGAATTGCCGTTCGTCCGGCGAGAGATTGAGAGATGGCTTGCTGAAGCTCTGTCTGGTGGCTGCCTGTCAGAATATAGCGTCCCATGGCGGGATTGGCATCCACTTCGACCTGAATCGACGAGAGCAACTCCGGGACCCGCTGGATTTCATCGAAAATCACTAGTCCCGGGTGTCGTGCCATAAATGCTTTTGGATCTGCGCCAGCGAGAGCTCTGGTCTCAGGCTCTTCAAGGTTGACGTAGGCATGGTCAGAAAATACGGATCGAGCGAGGGTGGTCTTACCCGCTTGGCGAGGTCCAACGATAGTGAGGACGGGAAATTGTGTGGCCAGCTTCAGGGCTTGAGCTTCGAGTGTGCGGCGAATCATCACAAGAGTATAAATGGTGCTATATGGAAGTTCAAGTTCCAAATGCCCCCGAAATAAGGTGGCGCATAATTTGGCTCCTCCTGGGCGACGTGCACCGCTTCCGCTACCAGGATGACAGCCGGGTCACCATGAAGATGGGCGGCATGGGCCACCTCCTGACCGAATCCAAATTCCAACTCGAGCGCATCTGAATTCAGGCCGCAACTTTCCCTTCCGGGCCTATCGGGCGTAAGCTCGGACCATGGACATCCTCTTCTTCAGATCTTCCCGCTTTCGGGAGTATCAGCGCGAAAACCTGCGCATCCTGGAAGCCAACGATGGTGAGCATTTTCGCATTCATTATCCGCGAGATGCCGTGCAAGCCGAGTTGCTCAGCCAGGACCTGCAAGGACTGCCCGTCCTGTTCGTGCTGTCGGACAGCCCGCATGAGCACCGGGCTCCGGTGCGCCACGGTCGCATCCTGGCCGTCCACGACGAGGGCGAGCGCATTGAGTTCGCCTTGCGCCTGACCGCCTTTGCCCAAGTGGATTTAGACTGCCAGGCCTTCGATGCTTGGGCCAAAAAGCAACCGGCTTGTTGCGACAAACCAGCTATGGTTTTCAGACCGACCCCGTCCCTCCAACCAGACCCGCCCTTCAAGCTTGCTGAGCCGGACGGACGAGAAAATCGTCCTGAGAAGTGGCGCGCCGCCATCGACAGGCTTTTGGCCAGCGATTCGGCCAAGCACTATGCCGACAGCGTCTTTCTCTTACCACTCGAACTGAAAGACGAAGAGACCGACCGACCCGCCGATCCCTCGGCCCTGAGCACCGGGCGCACCTATGCTCAGCACATCCAGACCTATGCCCCTCAGCTCAAGGCCGAAGATCGCGCACGCTGCTCTTTTGGGCTGGGCTTTGACCGCACCGAGCTGGAGCTGCTCCAGGCGCCCGAAAAAATCCCCGCCGACGGCGAGGTGGTGCTTCGCTTTCGAGCCCTGGTTCCGGGTTCGGCCCGATTGAATGTCCATGTACGTCCTCACTCCGAGCGCTCCAGCCGCCTCGTACTGGATGTTCACGCCAGCGGCTCTGAGATCCAGCGTCTTTTCACCTGCGAGGAAATCGCCGGTGAATCACTGCGTGAAGGTTTGCGGGGCCTTTTGGCCTTGCTGCACAAACAAGGAGCCATGAAGCTGCCGGCACAGGCCTCGGCCGTGCTGGAACACATGCTACAACTGGCCCCGGATGACGATGAGCTCAACCGGGAACAAGCCCTACTGGATCACAAACTGGGCCGCCACGATCAGGCCACGGAGCGCTATCGAAAACTGGGCGCCGAAGCCTTGGCCCCGGAAGACTGGCAACCCTATTTCCTTTCCGCCTGCCTCACAGGTGCGGGCACGAAAGTGCTCAGGGAATCCCTGGACCATCTGCCCTGGGAACTGCTGAACAGCGAGCAGGCCCAGGCCATGGGCAAATGCCTGGCCCAGCAGGGCGAAGGGCTTATCCTGTCTTTGCTTGAGCCCCTGGCGTATTTTGGCACCGAGCGCTTCATGACAGACATCTGGGCTTATATTTGGCCATCCATCCGCAGCACGGACGGCCTGCTGAGCGCCCATCGCATCCTGCGCGAGACCCACCTGGACAAGCCCGAAGTCGCCTATGCCACCCTGCAAGAACGCAGTGCCGATGAAGACATCAACGATGCTCGCATCGACGAACTGCTGGTCGACCTGGGTTTGGAACAGGAACAAGCCCCGCGCTCGCTGGCAGAAATCCTGCTTAGGCACATGAGGCGCCTGGCCGACGCTGGCCAATTCGACAAGGCCCAATCCATGCTGGAGCGAGCCAGGCCACGAATGAACCCCGGCGGTTTTGAGCAGCTCCGCACCGCCCTGGCTGACCACCTGATGGAAACCGCCCAAGCCGAGCCCCTGCGCCTGGCCGGCTGGCTTTTCGCCGAGGCGGCCGAGGCGGCCCGCCTGCGCGGTGATCTGGACGAGGCCACCTGGCTGCTGGAACGATCGGCCTTGGCGCATCCCGAGGGAGATCGCCTACCCAAAGTGCAACAGGCCCTGGAAAAATCCGTCAACGCCATCGAGTCCATGCAGCTTCTGGGCGAGGCCCTGTTCGGTCAACGCATCAAGAAACTTCGAGATCGCATGGCGGGAAAACGCCTGGTCATCGCGGGCGGCTCCCACGAAAAGCCCTGGACAGAAGAGCTACGCCAAGAACTGGCCTTGGCCGAAGTGGTTTGGCACCCCTCCCAACTGGGCAAGCCGCCCCGCGTAGAAAAACTGCGGGAGTCGCTCAACAAAACGGTGGGTGCCGTGGCCGTCTCGCTCAACAAAACGGTGGGTGCCGTGGCCGTCTTGGTCTTTTACGCAGGACACCGGACCGCGGATGTCGCCAAAGAAGAATGCCGCAAGCGCAACATCCCCTTCGCCCCCATCACCCAGGGCACCTCCAAAGACGCTCTCCTCAGGGCGCTGATCAAAGCGACCGAGGACTAAGCCTCGATTTCGCACCTGATCGAAAATCGCCTGCGACCCTGACGGTTTGATGTTAGCTTGGACAATAAATTTTGGTCCCAGTGGCTCGGCATTTAGTTGGCTTTTGTCAAAGAATACGAGTGTAGTTATCTTTTTATACAAATTTATACAATTGAATTCTCGTCACCTACTATTCATCCGCAGTACATGAGAGAGGTGAAAATGACTTCTCACGTACGGAGGTGAAAGATAGTTTCCTAATATGGAGGTGAATAATGATTTCAATTTTGGATAGGTCATCAGTTTTGTTTTTCTCCCTGCTTTCCTTGTGCCTGCTTTTGTTAAATGTTCCAAGTGCGATGGCTGACAAGACTATAATTCCGGAAGATGATGGTGCCATCCATCTAAAGGGGCAAGTTCAACACCAACGATTCGCCTTGGAGCTTGGAACACGTTCTGATTCATCGGCTACGGAAACTCTTCAGGCGATAAAAATATACTCTCAGCCCAGCAATACATTTTTGTTTGCCTTAACTTCAAGCTCAGCGGACAACAAGGCACTGATTAGGATGTGGAGTATTCTAGGAGAAGTACCAATGAGCATGATTTCGACAGACCTTTCCGTTGTGCAATCACGTGTTGTCATGCAAACACCCCCCGAGAAGGACAACAAAATCCGTATTGAAAAACTGTTTTACGATGGGAAGTCATATCGAACCGTTCACATGATCACAGTAAAGGTTTCTTCGATCGACCAGTTTGAGTTCTCTGTAACACCGAAAGAAGACAACACCAAGGGCAGGGGATACAACTGGGTGTGCGCGTGGTGTGCCGCCGATTATTGTGGTTGCGAAATGTGTGGTGTTGAGTATACTGTCTGTTGTCCCTCTTGCTCCATTACAAATGGCTATGTGATTTGTCCTTGATCTAACTACATCAGAACAGCGTTGTTGCGTTGCATGCCCCCTGTGCCCCCAAACACGAGTTTGTACGACATGGCTCTATGAGAAAAGGGGGGACGACCGCCTCGGCCGTCGCGATGTTGGGCGAAACCCATGTTGAAGATCCGTTGACTAATCGCCACTTTGACAAGCCTCAAGGCCTGTGCTCAGATCGACTCTAGCACCGTGTCGCTTCGCGACACGGCACAAGAGTTCCTACTGATAAACGATATGTTTCCATATTTGACTCAAATGTGAATATTGTGCCAGATCAAGGAACTCTATCCATGGCCACCGAAAACGACCAAGCCCTGCGGCTCTTGGGCGCCGACATCTTGTTGGGTCATCTGACCTCCCTCCAGGTGCAACTTCCAGGGGTCATCCAAAACGACGACATTGAGTGCCTTCATAAGACCCGCGTGGCCAGCCGTCGTATTCGGGCCGCCTTGCGCTTGTTCGGCAAGCAATTCGGCAAGCGATCCCGCGACTGGACCCAGGCCATACGCCGCATCACCAGGGCCTTGAGCCCGGCCCGAGACCTGGATGTTCAGCTTGAGTTTCTGGGCGAATTCAAGGCGCAACTCAAACGGGCCGGCCAGCGACCTGGGCACGCTCGCCTGACCCTTCGGCTGAAGCAGGAGCGCCAGGCCATGCAGGCCAAGGTCGCCAAAGAGGCGAAGCGTCTGCTGCATAGCGCAACGCTCTCCGACATGGCCATCCGCACCCAGGAGGTCCGTGTCCAAGCCGAACTGAGTGGACTCCAGGCTCGCTCCCCGGCCATCCATCTTCTGGCCAGCAAGCGCGTCTCCAGCTTGCTGCAAGCCTCACTGTTGTTCGAGCCCTTCATCAGCCGCCCCGAATGCGTGCAACAACTGCACGACATGCGCATCGCCTTCAAACGACTTCGCTATACCCTGGAAGCCTTTGGCCCAGCCTATGAGGGCCGCTTGAACGAATTCATACAACACAGCAAATCCATCCAAACCCTGCTGGGCGACATCCACGACTGCGACGTCTGGCTGGTGGTCTTGCCTCTTTTTCTGGAGCAAGAACGACAAAAAACCATTGATTACTTCGGCCATGCCCGGCCATTCAGGCGCTTCGGCCCCGGCATCACGGCCATCTTAGAAGATCGCCAAGCCAGGCGCATCGCGCTTTACGAGAGATTCCGCAACCATTGGAGACAACTTCGGGAGCAGGAGGTCTGGGCCGCGATGCTTACGACCCTCTCCACGCCAGACCCGATCCCTGGGGACCCAGCATGAAAATCGCTTGCATTGGGGATATTCACGGCAACTTGCACGCACTACAGGCGGTATTGGCGGATGCCGCGCGCCGTGGCGCGAACACGGTCTGGAATGTGGGCGACTCGGTGGGCTACGGCGCCTGTCCGGATCAGGTCATCACTCGCCTTCGCAAGGGGGACATCACCAACCTCCAGGGCAACTACGATCGCAAAACCCTGATGGTCAGAAAAAAACGGGCCAAGTGGTCGGAAACCAAAAAGCCGGAAAAACTCTTGGCCTTCCAATGGGCCCACGATCACCTCTCCGGGAACAATCGAAAATGGCTGGCCGACCTGCCCCGAGAACTCCACTTGGAACAGGCCGGAATGCGCATTTTGCTGACCCACACATGCGAGAACGCCCAAAAACAGCCCATCGCCGAAGACACCCCATTGCAGGAATTGGAAGAACTGGCCAAAAAGCTGGACGTCGATGTGGTGATCTTCGGTCACACCCATCGCCCCTTCGCCCTGCGCTCGGCAAACTGCTTGTTTGTCAACACCGGCTCGGTGGGTCGACCCGAAGGTGACCCGCGAGCCAGCTACGCGCTGCTGGATTTGGGCTCGGGTGCCCCGAAGGTGGAACACATCTTACTGGAATACGACGTAGAGGACGCGGTCCACGCCATCCGCTTGGCGGATCTCCCCGAAGAATTTGCTCAGATGCTCTATTTGGGCATCGATTTCGACGAGGCCAGAAGACGAAGATTCGCCTCCGTGGCCCATCTGGGCTCGGGAAAAACAGAAGCACTGGAAGCCGCCGAGGCCATGGCCTTACACATCGACCCCGCCGATGCGGATCACGCCAGGCAAGTGGCCCGACTGTCGCTGCGCATCTTTGATGACCTGGAGTCGCTGCATGGTCTGGGCGCCACCGGGCGATTCTGGCTGCACTTGGCTGCCTTGCTGCACGACATCGGCTGGAGCCAAGGAGGCCGCGCCCATCACAAGGCCAGCGCCGACATGATCATGGACAGCCAGGATCTGCCTTTCGGGGCACGAAGGCGCCTGATGGTGGCCAACATCGCGCGCTATCACCGCAAGGCCTTGCCCTCGGACAAACATCCCTTGTTTGCGACCCTAAACGCCGACGATCAACAGCGGGTTCGCATCTTGGCCGGCATACTGCGGGTGGCTGATGCCTTGGACCTGCGCCACCGAGAGTTGGTGCGTAACCTGGAGTGCAAGGCCACAGCCAAGACCCTGCGTCTGACTTGCCAGGCCTCGGCCCCCATGGCCGGAGAAAACCAGCAGGTACACAAAAAGGCAGACCTCCTTGAGCTTGTCTTTGGACTCAGCATTCGCCTGCAGTGGAAGGAATTTGGGGGCGCACAGGCCCAAGCCGTCGACCCCAGAGGCCCACACTACAATCACTTGCGCCAAATTCCCCTTTGGGCCCGCGCCGGCACCATGCACGATCCGGGTGATCACAAGCGGCAGGTGGATCGCGAGGCGGACATTCGCAAGCGCCAGGGCAAACGCTCAAAAAAATAGCACTGCGCAATACGCCGCAGCATAAGAGGCCCTACGAAAAGGGCCTCTAACACCCAGAGGAACGGCAAATGACCACCAACAAACGCGCTTCCGATTCGGACGCTTCGCCAAAAATCAAAAAACTGGGCAAACTGGGACCGGATGAGTACCTCAACCGGGAACTGGGCTGGCTCGAGTTCAACCGCCGGGTCTTGCTGCAAGCCTCGGACAAGAAGACGCCACTGCTGGAAAAACTCAACTTCCTGGCCATCTTCACGTCCAATCTGGACGAATTTGTGATGAAACGGGTCGGGCTGCTGCGGCGACAAATTCGAGCCGGCATCACCAAGCGCAAACCCGATGGCATGAGCCCAAGCGAACAGCTCAGCGCCGTGCGCAAGGTCATGCGCAAGCTACTGGCCGAGCAATCGCGCATCTACTCCAGACGGATCGTGCCCGCCCTGGCCGAAGAAGGCATCCATATCCTCACACCGAGCCAACTCACGGACGAACACCGACGAGATGTAGACAGCTACTTTCATGAGCGGGTTTATCCCATCCTGACGCCCCAGGCGGTGGACCCAGGCCACCCCTTTCCCTTCCTTTCCAACCTCTCCACGTCCCTGGGGGTCACCCTGCGTCACCCCGGCGAGCGAGGCAGGCTCTTCGCCCGAGTCAAGGTACCCGAGGTGCTGCCCGCCTTTGTGCAAATTGGAGAGAAAGCCAAGAATGAGGATTGCTTCTTTTTGCACATGAGCCATCTCATGTCCCTGCACATGGAAGAACTCTTTCCCGGCATGGAGGTGCGCTCGATCATGCCCTTCCGCATCACGCGCAACGCCGACGTGGCTCGTGACGAAGAGGATGCCGAAGATCTCTTGGATCTCATCAGTCAGGAGCTCAAGCAACGACCCTTCGAGCGGGTGGTGCGCCTGGAGCATGGGCCCAAGCCGGTCCGCTGGATGCTCAACTACTTGATGGATGAAATGGGCATGGATGACGAAGGCGCATACGCCATGCCCGCCCTTCTGGATTTTCAAGATCTCCGGGTTCTGACCAAACTGTCGAGGCCTGAGTTGCGCTATCCCCGCTGGCGCCCCTTGCCCCCGCCCGCGCTGGCCGAAAACCCGGTGGACATTTTTGCCTTGATTCGCAGAAGGGATCTGCTGGTGCACCATCCCTACGAAAGCTTCGACGAAAGCGTGGACCGCTTCGTGACCGCCGCGGCAGACGATCCCCAGGTGGCGGCAATCAAAATCACCCTTTATCGCACAGCCAAAGACAGCCCCTTCATCCCAGCACTCATCCGTGCCGCCGAAGCAGGGAAACAGGTCGTGGTGCTCGTCGAACTCAAGGCGCGCTTCGATGAGCAACGCAACATCCACCTGGCGCAGGCGCTGGAAGAGGCCGGCGTCCACGTCATTTACGGCATGGTGGGATTGAAAACCCACACGAAGACCACATTGGTGGTGCGCAATGAGCCCGAAGGCTTGCGCTGCTACGCCCACATCGGCACGGGCAACTACCATAAAGACACGGCTCGTCTCTATACGGATCTCAGCCTTTTGACCTGCCGAGCCGACCTGACCGCCGATCTCGTGGATCTCTTCCACTTTCTCACCGGCCGTTCTCTGAAGCAGAGCTACCGCAAGCTCCTGGTGGCGCCGATGGCCATGAAGCAACGCTTCTTGGAGATGATCGCACGCGAAGCCAACAACGCCGAAGAGGGTCGTCCCGCGCGCATTGTGGCCAAAATGAATCAGCTTGAGGATCGCCAGATCATTCGGGCGCTCTACAAGGCCAGCCAATCAGGCGTTCGAATCGACTTGCTGATACGGGGCTTCTGTTGCCTGAGACCTGGCGTGCCAGGCTTGAGCGACAACATTCGAGTGATCAGCATCATCGGGCGTTTTCTGGAGCACTCACGAATCTTCCACTTCGCGGCAGGCCAAGCCGATCCGCTGCAGGGTGAATTTTACATCGGCTCGGCGGACTGGATGTACCGAAACTTGGAATCCCGGGTGGAGTTGGTCACACCCGTCGAGGCCAACACGGCCAAACAGCGCATGTGGGAGCTTTTGTCCATTCTGCTGGAGGACCGCGAGCAAGCCTGGCTTATGGAGTCCGATGGCAGCTCCCGCAAACTGAGACTGCGAAAAGGAAGCAAGGGACCCAAAGGCCACGGCAGCCATGGTCGCCTGATGGATCTCACCAGGCGACGTCTGCTCAAGGAAGACACCACCCGATGATCAATCCGCAATGCGCTCTTCGATGCGATCGATCACGGTGCGCATGGCTTTGACGCGCGCGTAATATTTGCAATTGGACTCGACCACGGTCCAGGGTGCGTACGTGGTGGAGGTGCGATAGAGCATTTCATCCACAGCCTTTTTGTGGTCCGGCCATTTTTCCCGGTTGCGCCAATCTTCCTCGGTGATCTTCCAACTCTTGTGGGGCGTCTTCTCTCTTTCCTGAAAACGCCTGAGCTGTTCATCCTGATCGATCTGCATCCAAAACTTGATCAGGATGATCCCAAAATTGGTCAGGTGCTCCTCCATCTCGTTGATCTCGCGGTACGCTCGCCGCCACTCCAGTTCTTTGCAGAAACCCTCTACTCGCTCCACCATCACCCGCCCGTACCACGAACGATCGAAGATGGTCACGTGGCCTGACTTGGGCATGGCGCGCCAAAAACGCCAAAGGTAGTGGTGCGCCTTCTCCACGTCGTTGGGTGCCGCCACGGGCACCACCTCATAGCCCCTGGGGTCCATGTTCTGGACCACCCGTCTGATGTTGCCGCCCTTGCCGCCTGCGTCCCAACCTTCATAAACGATCACCAGGGGAATCCGTCGTCGATACAACTCGTGTTCCAACTCCCAGATGCGCTTCTGGTGCTTCTTCTTCTGGGCTTTGTACTTCGGCTTGGAGAGGTGCAGCGACAAATCCACCCGGTCCAATACCGATGCGTTCAACCCGTCCAGGTACGAATCGCTTCGCTCATGTTCAACGGGTTCGAGGTTCGGCCGCTCCATCGAGGCCAGCCTGTCTTCCATGGCATGAATAAATGTTTGGAAGATCTTGATGGTGGCGAAGCGCTCATCGCTGGCCTCAACCACGGTCCAGGGCGCAAAGACCGTGTCCGTTCGCTCGACCATTTCCTCTACGGCCAGGGCATACTTCTTGTACTTCTTGTTCTGCGCCCAATCCGCCTTGGTTACCCGCCAGGCCAGTGAGGGATTCTTCTCCATCCCCTGGAAGCGTTTTTTCTGCTCTTCCTTCGAAATGTGAAGAAAAAACTTAATGATCACGGCACCGTCGGCGACAAGTTGTCGCTCAAAAAAACGAATCTCATCGTAGGACAGATTTCGGGTGGCGTCGTCGATGCGACCCTCCACGCGATCCTGCAAAACCCTTCGATACCAGGAACGATCGAGGATGGCCATGCGTCCTTTGGCCGGTGTGTTCACCCAGAAACGCCATAAAAAAGGTCGCAAAGCCTGTTCTTCGTTGGGATCCGCGGTCAGGTGAACCTTGATGCCACGGGGGTCCAAGGGCAGCATCAGCTTGTTGATCATCGTGCCCTTGCCGGCCGCCTCCCAGCCCTCAAAAATGATCATCACAGGAATGCCTTGCTCTTTGGCCTTCCTTTGTAGCTGGCTTAGGCGAATTTCCATCTCGGGAATCACGCGTTTGGCGTCTTCTTTGCTGACCTTCTTCTTGAGATCGATCTTGTCGAGCATGGGTCCTCCGGTGGTGAGGATGTTGCTGGACATGGTACCCTGGAATGGGGATGATTTGACAAATCAAACTGGACAAGAAAACAGAATGGGCTTAGTTTGTGTTGAGCTTGGTTAGGATCTTTTGGAGGAATGGCCGAGTGGCCGAAGGCGGCGGTCTTGAAAACCGCAGCACTGCAAGGTGCCGGGGGTTCGAATCCCTCTTCCTCCGATGATAAAAAGCCCGGCACCCACAGGGTGTCGGGCTTTTTCCTTTGGATTACAGCACTTTTTACGGCATAAACTATTGACTTGAATCCCCGAACATGGCATTTTTACATAATCCAGTGAGGGTTGATTGGCTGGATATACAATTTGAACGTTAGGGCCTTCTTGCGTACCTGGGTGCGTCCCCATCCCCCCCGACACCTGGGAACCTTGGAGGCCCATTTTTTTGCCTTTTTTCTGAAAGTAAGCATCAAAACCCTATCGAGCATTGAGCTTGACATGCTCATGTAGCAATGCTAGGTGAAGTGCTCGTTTCGGCAGAATAGCTGCCTGGTTCTGTGACAAGGTGAGGTTGAATGTTGCAATGGAGAGATGGCCGAGAGGCTGAAGGCGCAGGTTTGCTAAACCTGTGAATGGGTAACTGTTCCGAGGGTTCGAATCCCTCTCTCTCCGTTTTTTTTTACGCCCATAGCTCAGTTGGATAGAGCGTCGGACTACGAATCCGAAGGTCAGAGGTTCGAATCCTCTTGGGCGTATTTTCCTGAGGGCGACCCGGTGGGTAATTCCGATCAGTTTTGGATGAAGCAGGCACTCGACGAAGCGAAAAAGGCCTACTCCGAGTCAGAGGTTCCGGTCGGAGCCGTGGTGGTCTTAGGCGATCGCATCGTGGGGCGAGGACGCAACGCCAAAGAAAAAAACCAGGATCCCACCGCCCACGCCGAAGTGCTGGCATTGCGACGGGCAGCCACTGAATTGGGGCGCTGGCGACTACATGACTGTCAATTGTTCGTCACCTTGGAACCCTGCCCCATGTGTGTTGGCGCCATGTTATCGGCTCGCATTGAGCGCTTGGTTTTTGGATGCACCGACCCCAAGGCGGGAGCAGCCGTCAGTTTGCTGCAATTGGCTGACGATCCCCGCTTCAACCACCGAATGCAGGTGGCTTCGGGCATCATGGCGGAAGAATCCGCCGAGCTGTTGCGAGAGTTTTTTCGCCTGCGGCGCAAGAAGAAGTGAGCTACAAGACAACCTTACGAGTTCTTTGTCAATTCAAGTAACGCCATGCCCGCAAGCCCTCGATTTGGGTCTCTGTGGTCATCGCGTCGCTCCTCATTCTCCGCGATAACCGGACCTTTTGGAGAGATGGCCGAGTGGTCGAAGGCGCCTGCCTCGAAAGCAGGTGTACCCTCTGGGTACCGGGGGTTCGAATCCCTTTCTCTCCGTTATTTGATGAATCGACCGGCTGTGGAGAGATGCCCGAGTGGCCGAAGGGGTACGATTGGAAATCGTATGAAGGGTAACCTTCCGAGGGTTCGAATCCCTCTCTCTCCGCTATCGGTTTGGGGGCGATTGGGTCCTGCGCAACGGCGGGATGCTAACTCCGTCAGACCCGGAAGGGAGCAGCGGTCGCATCTTTGTCGTGTGATGCAGGGTTGCCTGGTCGCCCCCTTTTTGCTTTTCCAAGAGACACCCGAATGAGGTTGGCATGTCCTACCTGGTACTAGCTCGCAAATATCGTCCCAACACCTTCGAAGAGGTGGTGGGGCAAGAAGGCGTGGTCCAAACCCTGCAAAATGCCATCGGCATGGAGCGGGTGGCCCACGCCTACCTGTTCACCGGGGCTCGTGGTGTAGGCAAGACCACCGTCGCCCGATTGCTGGCCAAAGCGCTGAACTGTGAACAAGGGCCCACGGCAACCCCGGACAACACCTGCCCGAGTTGCTTGGAAATCGTACGGGGCAACTCGCCCGATGTCTTCGAAATCGACGGTGCCTCCAATACGGGCGTGGACGATGTCCGACAACTTCGGGAGAACAGCCAATATTTACCCGCTCGCAGCCGCTACAAGATCTACATCATCGACGAAGTGCACATGCTGTCCACCAGCGCCTTCAATGCCTTACTCAAAATCCTGGAAGAACCACCGGATCACGTCAAGTTCATCTTCGCCACCACCGAAGCCCACAAGATCCCGGTGACCGTTTTGTCCCGATGTCAGCGCTTCGACTTCAAGCGCATCAGCTCAGCCAACATCCAAACGCATCTGGACAAAGTCCTGACCGCCGAGGGCATGCACATCGAACCGGAAGGTCTGCGCATTATCGCCAGGCAGGCCGGGGGCAGCATCCGGGACGCCTTGAGCTTGACCGATCAGGTACTCGCATTTGGTGGCGAGACCATCAGCGCCGAACAAGTCCGCACAGCCCTTGGCCTTGCAGACGCCGCCCTCTTCGAAGAAGTGATCGAACAAGTTTTGCAAAATCGCCCTGATGAACTCATGCAACTGGTCGAAAAACTTTTCGATGAGGGGCACGACCTGAAGCGCTTCATCGAAGGACTCCTCTGGCACGTACATCGCCTTGTTCTTTTCCGCAGCCTGAAGAAGCCCGACGAACTGGTGGACCTGCTGGAAGAAGAACGAGAACGATTGAGAAACCAGTCCGCTCAGGCCGATCGTCTGCGCTGGCATCAAATTTTTGACGTGCTCTCCCACTGCGCCGAAGACCTGGGCCGCCATCCTTATCCGCGCCTGGTTTTGGAGACCTCCCTGCTGCGCCTGACCGCTATCGAACCGGTGGTTGCCATCGACGAGTTGCTGGCACGGGCCGAGGCCCTGGCAAAACAAGTTGCTTCCGGCCAAATGCCCTCCGGCGGAGGGATCACCGGCGGCTCGGGGGATACGCGCCCCGCTCCGCCGCCCAACAGAACCTTTACACCCCCGACTCAACAGGCCAAATTCACACCCCCAACCCAACAGGCCAAATTCACACCCCCAACCCAACAGGCCAAATTCACACCCCCAACCCAACAGGCCGAACCGCCGACACCACAACCCCAGCCAGCACCCAAACCGGACAATGCGGTAACCCAGGCCGATACGCCGGAAAAAAACGATAATAACGAGCAGGAGGCCTGGGAGGCTCTGGTGGCTTTGGTCGCCAAGCGACGCCCCTCCTTGGGATCATTCTTGAGCCACGCCCGTATGCTGAAGGCATCGGCGGGGCTAGTGCGTTTCGCCTTTGTACCTGGCAGTTTCTTTGCGGACCAAGTCAAGAGCGATCGCAACATCAAAGAACTCGAACAGATCTGTGGTGATTTTTTCGGCCAAGCAACCAAAATCCAAATCGAAGAGATCAACCAAGAAGGCAACTCAGACCTGGCTCCATCCTTGGCCGATACCCGAGAAACGCAAGCCCTGGAGATCCAGGCAGAGAAAGAGCGCAAGGCCCGGGAACACCCCATGGTCAAAGAAGCCATCCGGGTCTTTGGCGCTGAGGTCATCGATGTGCGCACGGACCTGGCGCGCAAGGACTGAACATAGGAGACGATCATGCAGAACATGCCTGGCCTCCAAGAGATGATGCAGCAATTCCAACAAATGCAGCAACGCATGAAGGAAAAAAAGGCGGAGCTGGCCAAAAAAACCACCACGGCCAACGCCGGAGGCGGCATGGTCAAGGCCACCGTCAACGGGGCCGGCAAGCTCTTAGGCATTGAGATCGAAGAAGAGATCCTGGCATCAGGTGACCGGGAGATGTTGCAAGATCTGGTGGTGGCCGCGGTGAATCAAGCCCTGGACGCATCCAGGCGCATGGCCGGCGAGGCCTCGGGCGATATGCCGGAGGGCTTCCCCATGGGGGGCCTCGAAGACATCATGGGCAAACTCTTCGGCGGTGGCTGAGGGGAAAACCATGGCCGGCGCCCTGCAACGACTCATCAAGCTGCTTCGTCAACTTCCCGGCATCGGAGAAAAGACGGCCTCCCGAATGGCTTTGGCCATCTTGGCCGCCCCCGACAACTACGGTCGTGCCCTGGCCCATGGGGTATCCGAAGTCGTGGAACGCGTTCATCCATGCGCCCGTTGCGGCAACCTGACCGAGCTGGAAATTTGCGGTATCTGCGGAGACAGCCGCCGTGACCCTGGCTTGATCTGTGTGGTTGAGAAAGTCCCCGACCTGATGGCCATCGAGGCATCTGGAGAGTACCAGGGACTGTACCACGTCCTTTCTGGTGTCCTGAACCCCTTGAACGGAACCGGGCCCGAACAAATTCGGGCGGCACAACTGCTCGGGCGACTGGACAGCGGTGTGCGTGAGGTCATCTTGGCCACTTCATCCAGCGTGGAGGGCGAAGCCACCGCCCTGTACCTCAAACAACACATCGAAGCCCAGGGGATCACGGTCAGCCGCATCGCCTCCGGCATCCCCGTCGGCGGCGAGCTGGAGTACGCCGATCAAAACACGATCTCCCGAGCGCTGGCCGGAAGACGCACCATCTGAGAAGCCATGATCGCCCTGATCGAAGAGATCACCCGCCTGCAATTGCGATCGCTGCGTTTGATATTTGGCGTCATCGTCGCGCTGGTGGTGCTCCTGGTGGCCAGTTCCTGGTGGCTGGGCGGCTCGGGCGCTGCGGGCACTGTTTGGGTGGCGGCCATCCTGGGGGGGCTGGCCGCCATTCTGCTCGGCGTCTTGCTGCCCTGGCAACGAAAACGCATGATGGATGTCGAGCGGGTGCGCCACGCAGACGAGAATCTTCTGCAACGCTGGGGATTGCCGCCCGATGTGGATCTCCACCTGGGTCGGCCGGCCGTCTACTTGACCCGCTACACGGCGGGCTGCGTACTGAGCTGGGGACTGAGCGCGGCCGTCGCACTTTACGGCCTGGTCGCTCGCATGCTGGGCGCTGGTGCCCTGGTTTCCGGCCTCTTCTTCGCGGCCGCCACTTTCAGTCTGCTCTTGCTCCCACCCGACGGAAAAAAGCTGCGCTTCCGCCTGGCGCAATTACTTAGCAACAAGCCTTGAGTTATTCCCGAATATCCAATGGCGCCAGACGATAGCTGCGCTTACCCAACTCGGGCGGGCAAACGAAATCCATGCTCCGGTAGGTGCTGAAGGGAGCTGTGCAGCGAAGTGGCTCCCCCTCGGCATCCTCGCTGGCGGTGTGGATGACCAAGGTGGCACGTTTGGCCGAATGGGCATTCTTCAGCTCGATGGAATCCACGCCCAGGTCCCGAACAGATTCGGGAATGACCAGGGTGCAATCACCGCGCAAGTCAAAAGGAAACCCCCGCTCATCACGAGTCCCGTTTTCCAAACGAGTCAATTGGTAGGGCTTTTCATAAAGCTCATCAAGTGTGGTGTCCGAACAATCCCGGTTGTCGACCAGGGCTACCAGAATACAGCCACTCAGGCAGGTGGACAGGATCGCGAAGGCAAGGGCGAACAATGATGCACGGGCCATTAAGCCTCCCCTTGCGCCTGCATCGGCAAATCCGTTTCTTCCTCCTCCTTTGGCGGATTGATCATGGCGTCCACCCGGTCAAGCATCTTGCGCTCACCCGCCAAACGGAATCCCTCCCGGGCGAATTGCAGCTTACCCAGCTTAAGTGCATTTTCTCCCAGGGCTTTCCACTCGCCTTCGTCTGCATTAACATCCATCTCTTTCAGGCAACGCCGAAGGATAAAAGCATCCCCTTCTTTTACTGCCAATTCTCGCACTTGCTTGAAGCCCTCGCCGTGCTCGGCTTCGACAAAAAAGTCCAAAGAATCGCTAACCCAACCAGCTTGTAAATACCGCTCTCCCCATTCGATCAGCTTTTCTTTGGACAGGGTGCCGAACAACAATTTTAGTTTCTGTTTCAGATCAGGCAATGCGTCGCTCATGGTCATCTCCTGGAAAATCCAAAAAGTAAGTCTATCTTAGGAACCTTGCTCCCCTCAAGGGCCTAGACTATCCTTACCACCATGTCCGAACAAATCGCCATTGAGACCCAAGACCTGGTCAAGCAATTCGAAGGCAAAAAAGCCGTCGATGGCCTGAACATCAAGGTGCCCACCGGGACCTTCTTTGGGCTCCTGGGACCCAACGGGGCGGGCAAATCCACCACCGTGGGCATGCTCACAGGCACCTTGCGCCCCACCGCCGGCAAAATCCGCATTTTCGGCAAAGACTTCAACCCGGACGCACCGGTCTTCAAAATGCAAATGGGCGTGGTCACCGAAGAGCCGCCCCTATTCGAACGCTTGCGCGGCAGAGAGCAACTTCTGTTTACCGGCCGCATGTACGGGCTTGGCCGAGAGGAGACCGCTCGGCGAGCCGACGAACTGCTGGCCATGATGGAACTGGACGTGCATCAGCGCAAGCTGGTGGCCGACTACTCCCGCGGCATGCGCAAAAAGCTGGCCATCGTCTGCGCCCTGATCCATGCACCTCGCCTTTTGTTCTTTGACGAACCTTTCGAGGGCGTGGACGCCGTAAGTTCTGAAACCATCCGCCGCGTCCTGGTGGGCCTGACCGAGAGGGGTGCCACCGTCCTATTGACCACCCACATCCTGGAAGTAGCCCAACGCATCTGTCAGAAGATTGGCATCATTCATCAGGGCAAACTGGCGGAAGAAGTGGACGTGGCTGCCATGAACGCCGAAGGCGGCGACTTGGGCCAACGTTTCCGCGAGGCCGTGGGGGCGAATTCAATCGAACAGCCCCTACCGGATTGGCTCCGACCTTCCCCAGGGGACGACCATGGGGCCTAAGCCGAGCGAACTCGGCCCAAGCCTGGGGGTATTGGCGAGCCAAATCCTTGGCCTGCGTTTTCGCCTGTTCACTCGTCGTGCCGCGGGTCGCGGCCTGATTGGCCGAATCTTGAGCTGGCTCTTCGCCATGACCCTGGCGGGAGGCATGGGCCTGGGTGCCTACCTGCTGTTTGCCGAGGTCGAAGCTGTTCGCACCCACCCCGTCTGGCAAGCCTTCAGTTTGGGGCTCTTTTGCTTTTTGATCTCTCTCTTCTGGATTCTCTGGCCCGTGGTGGCGGCTCAGGTAGACGAGGCCTACGAGTTGGGTCGTTACTTGCATTTTCCCGTGCGACCGGCCAGGCTCTACGGACTGCAAACCCTATCGGGCCTGCTCGAACCCGCGGTCTTGTTTTTCTATCCAGCCCTCCTGGGGGCAGGGCTCGGCCTGGCGCGCGGACCCGCCCCGGGGGCCTTTGCCACCATCGCGCTGATGTTCGCCTATGTGCTCTTGAATGTTTGCGCCGGACGCTTTCTTCTCAACCTGACCCTGAATGTAATGCGCTCCAAACGTTCCGGGGAAATCCTTTTCGGCGTGTTGCTGTTCTTGCTTGGCCTGGCCGCCCTGCTGCCGCCGGTGGATGCTTCCTGGTTGTTTTCCAAGCTGGGCTTAATGCTGGGTAGTCAAAATGCGGATCTGAGCATGCTGGCCAACACGGCCAAGGCCCTCGGTGCCACCCCGCCAGGACAACTTGCCCGGGGCTTGTCGGCGGCAGCAGCCGGCAAGCCCATGGTGGCCCTGGAGGCCGCTGGCCAAATGGTCTTTTACGCTCTGCTGACCTGGGGCATGGGACTTTGGCTGCTCAAACGTTTTTACCGGGGCGGCCGGGGCCTGAAGCTCTTGCCCGCCAAAAACAAGGAAGAACTCAAGGCCATGGCCTCCAGGGGTTGGAAACTGCCGGGCCTCTCTGACGCCACAACGGCGGTCTTCGAAAAAGAACTGCGGACCTTCCTGGCCAACCCCAAAAGCCGCATGCTCTTCGCCGTTCCCTTCTTCTTGGTGATTATTCTAAAAATCGTGGGCGGGCAGCAGATCTTTTTTTACATCTGGGGACCCGCCTGGAGCGGCATCCTCTGGGCCTTGCTGGGCTTCTATGTCTTGAGCGTCCTGGCTGGGCAGTTTTTCGTCAACGGCTTCGGCTACGAAGGGCATGCTTTGCGCTGGGTCTGGTGGTTTCCGACACCCCTGGATTGCTGGTTGCGCGGACGCAACCTGGCCCAGGCCGTGTTCAGCCTGGTGCAAATGCTGGGCCTTGGACTGGCCCTGCATGTGTTGCTGCCAAGAACCTCGCTCCAACTCATCGAGCTACCCATCCTCTCCTTCCCCTTTGCCCTTGCCGTTTTGCTGGGCGCAGGCAACCTTTTGTCCCTGCACTACCCCAGGCATTTCCACTTCAGCCTCGCACGCAGAGATCGCCCGGCCGGCCCAGCCTTCCTGTGGGCCTTGGGCGCACTCGGACTGGCCGCAACGGCCACGATGGCCGTGCTGGGCATAAGCGACGGCAATTTCTGGATTCGACTGATCGGCTTGCTCTTGCTCTGGCCGGTAGGCTACCTAGCCTGGCGCGCCAGCCTACCCCGGGCGGCCAAGCTACTTCACGAACGCCGCGAAGTCCTCATCGACGCCATCACCAAGTGATCTACTTCTTCGCGGATTTCTTCGCAGGCTTTTTGGCTGGCTTCTTGCTCGTTTTTTTGGCTGCCTTCTTTGTTGCTTTTTGGGCGGGCTTCTTTCGGCTGGTTTTTTTGGCGGGCCTGGTTTTGGCCTCGACCGGTCGGCGTGGCTGTGCGTGTTCAGCTCGTGAGATGATGTCCGCGGTTTCCTGAATGGCTTCACTGCCGAACAGCCTGGCCAAAAAGCCCGTCTTGGGCTTGACCGTCGAGCGCACCTTGTCGGCCGCACCAGCCTCTAAGAGGATGGAGTCGGCACCAAAAACCGCGTGCTCGGGCTGAATGCCGATGAGCCGATTTTCGCTCAGGCTCAGCTCCACCACCCGCCAGTGCTCGTCCACTTCCACGTCCACGAGGCTGCCCAACAGCCTGCCGTCCTTGCTCAAAACGGGCATGCCCATCAAATCCTTCAGGCTACGACCCACCGGGTGCTTGGCCTTGCAGTTGGCCGCACGAGCGATGAAGACCACGTGCTCACCAATCTTATCCACGTCCCGAATGTCGACCCAGCTCTCGTCACCACCCAAACCGCTCTCGCGAACCTGGATGCCACTGACGGCCTTCTGGGTCGAACTCAGATAGACCTTCAGCGCCGAACCCATGATGCGACCTTCTTCAAGCGATACGACCTGCATGCCTTGAATTTCGTGTAAGCGCCTCCACATGATCATCAACTCCCCTCTCCGCATTCATTGGATTTAGTCAAATCAACGCTTCTTGCGGCTCGTGCTTTTGGTTCGACTTCGACTTCGACTTCGGCTGGGGCTTGGGCTGGTCTTTTTCTTCTTCTTGGGTTCGGGCTCCGCGTCGCCCTGAAAAACCCGCGCCAGGAAGCCGGATTGCTCAGCCGGGGCATCTTCGATTTCGTCTCCGGCACCCTCGCGAAGCAGAATCGTGTCAGGACCAAAAACCGCCTGCTCGCCGATCTCCACCACGCCTCCACCGTCGAGCACGATACCCACCAGTTGCCAGGTCTTGATATCCACAACCACGTCGTCCAAGGATCCGAGCCGCCTGCCATCCAGGCTCGTGACCGGCAGGCCCATCAAATCCTTCACGTCCCGTCCGGGGGCCTCGTCCTCGATCACCATCCGCATGGAGGCCAAGTAAACAACATCCTCGCCCACTCGGGTGACGCCACGCACCTTACACCAGCGCTCGCCACTCATAACCTTGCCCTTGAAGACCAGGCCCGTCACCATTTTCTTCTTCGAATCGATGTGTATCCGCCGCACTGAGCCCAACAAGCGGCCTTCCTTATCCGCCAGCATTTCCTTGCCTTTAAGCTTTTGGTAACGAATTCGCATGTTTCCTCCGATGCAGGGATTCAACCATCGATATCGCGTACCTCAGCGCCTTGTCAAATGGGGAAAAGTATATCAAGATGACCCCATGCGAAGCATCGCCTTCATCAATGAAAAGGGTGGCACTTGCAAAACCACGCTGTCGGTCAATGTGGCCGCCTGGTTTGCTACACAGAAGAAAGCCCGCGTACTTCTGGTGGACATGGATCCCCAGGGCCAGGCAGGCAAGAGCCTTGGTTTCTATGTTCGCGACATGAGCCCGACGGTCTATGACGTGCTCACCGACGCGGACCTGCCGGCGACGGCCGCCATACACGAGAGCAAAGTGCCAGGCCTGGATGTGCTGATCTCAAACAAGAGCCTGGGCGACTTTCCCCTGGACGTGGCAAGTCACCGTGACAGAGAGCGCAAACTGGCCGATAAACTCGCAGACGTTTCGGGCTACGATTTTATCGTTTTTGATTCACCGCCCTCCATGGGCCTGCCCACCATTAACATTATGTTGGCAGCCACAGAAATCGTCGTGCCGGTCAACCTGACTTACTTTGCCCTGGATGGCTGTGCTGAAATCGTCGAAAGCGTCGATCGCGTACGCCGAGAGTTCGGCAAGACCGATCTCAAAATAAGCCTGGTGGTGCCCACCCTCTACCGCCCTACTCGGCTGGCAAACGAAATTCACGCCAAGCTGAAGACCCACTTTCCTGGGCGCTTGGCCCGCACGGTCATCGGCTATAACGTCAAAATCGATGAAGCACAAAGCCACGGCAAAACCATTTGGGACTATGCTTCCTGGTCTAGAGGGGCCCACATGTTGGAATCTTTGGCCAAGGAAATCTGGCGCGCGAAGTAAACTCTACTTTCCATCTTCCGAGTCGGGGTCCGAGTCGGACTCGGCGCGGCCAATCCAGGTCTCGAACTCCTCGATTTTCTGCTTCAGGGCGGAAAGCTGCTTTCTGACGCCGGGGGTGGAGGCCAAGACGCCGCCGATGCTGTCATCGAGCTTCTTTTGCATGTCTTCAATGGTCTGATGGGTGGAGGTGAAGAACTCACGCACCTGCCGCACCCTGTCCTCTACCGAGGTTTCGCCTCGCCGCAGTACATCATCCACCCGGCGCTCAGCTTCTTCCTTGAGGGTCTTTACCGGGCTTGTGACCCGCTTCTCGATGAAATGCGTAATGCTCTCGCCGCTGCTGCGGATGAGATCCGTCAACATGCCCAAAGGCATGCGGCTGGTGTCCTTCTTCTGCTCTTCAAAAAGAATCTGTGCCAGGGTCAACTCGGTCAGATCGTCACCGCTGCGGTTGTCCACGATCTGCACGTCTTCGCCGTTTTTTACCATAGCGGCAATTTCGTCCAGCGTGACATAGTGACTGTCTTCCGTGTCATACAACTTGCGATTGGTGTACCGCTTGATGACCCGCATGATCGCTCCTTGGTCTTCGGCCTGAAGGCGCCACCAACGGCGCACTGCGTCAAAATCGCACTCAAGCTTCACCTTGTCAAGAACACAGCCGATTCAATACTTGAGGCGTCCAATTCGCTTGTGCTGGCGCCGCTCACCGAACAACAGCCGATGCTCTAAGCGGCGTCGTTGTGCACGATAGAAGGCCTGCAAAAATGGCATCACCTGATCCTGGGCTATGGGCTCGGCCCAGGCGATCTTGCGGGCTATTTTCTGGCAAACCGCCTGCAAAAGTTCGTAGCGATCAGCCTTCCCCAGATCCTTGTGAATGATGTCCTCTAAGACCTGCAATTCATGAATGCCGTACATGTCCAGTTGGGCATCGCTGAAGATGAAGGTTTCCTCCTGGTTCTCTGATGCCTCGGCTGCGTCCGGCATCAAATAAACATCGGGGCTAACCACCACGCGCGTGCCGGCCACCAAATCTCCAACCCGAGCCCGTTCCCGATTGAAAAGGGGAAAAAGCAAAAACAGAAAAGCCCAGGAGCTGGCCAAGAGCTGCGCCCAGCCGGGCCCCTGCCCATAAAGCAACTGCGGAGCGAAGAGCAACTGAAGGGGCAAGTAAAACTCCAGATCGCGCAACAGATTTCGGGCCATGACGGCCCCGGTGGTCAAAGGACCTCCATTGCCTGAAACCACCCTGAGACCCATGACCCGCTTGCCGGGGGTAGAGCCGCGCCAACGCAGCTCGAACCATAGAAAATAGCCATTCCAAAGAACGAAAGAGACCAAAAAAAACAAAGCCGTGGTAGCGCTCTCCGCCACCGAAAAAAAGAAAAACAGCAAGCCCACGATCAACATGGTGCTCACCAGCATGATACCAAAATCCAAGCAGAAGGCGGCAGCCCGTGCCGAGGCAGAGCCCAACTCCAGATCAAGAGCCAGACCCTCCGGCGTAAGCAAACGGTGTTGCCGTCGACTGCTCATGGTTCTTGCTCACCGACCGCGGGGCGACGCAACACGAAATAGGCAAACCAAAGCAGGGCTGTGGCGACGGCCAAGCCCAATCGGCTGGGCACATGATGCACGACTTGCCGAAACACACCCTCGATGACACCCGCCAACAAAAACATCAATACCGCACCCAGGACCACCAGTGCGGCCCGCCTGCCGGTGACGACCAATGCGTGCAGGCGACCGAAACGACCCGGCCGAATCAAGGCCAAGGCCACCGCCAAACCCGCTCCACCACAAAGGCAGACAGCCAACAACTCGGTGACGCCATGGGGCAAGACCCAAGCCCAAAATTCCAGCCCCAGCCCCCTGGATGCGTATAGACCGGCCATGGCCCCCAGCACCAGCCCGTTGTAGAACAACAACAACAGGGTGGGCAAACCCAGGGCGAAACCCAAGGCAAAGCTGAGCAGCCCAATCTTGGCGTTGTGGGTGAACAAAAAAGTGGCGAACAAGCCCAGCTCTTCACCGCCCTGATCACTTCCG
This sequence comes from Deltaproteobacteria bacterium, assembly GCA_019314375.1. GTDB lineage: Bacteria > Myxococcota > B64-G9 > B64-G9 > B64-G9 > JAFCZJ01. The sequence goes on from JAFCZJ010000052.1 coordinate 23,987, forward strand.
CCGTACAAAACCTCACGCAGCTTCTCCGTGGAAGTCGTCGGCGTGCGACCCTGGGACATGGCTTCCGGCACGATGGCGTGAAAAGACTCCGGATCGTAAAGAGCATAGCCGACGAACAAACCGACACCCATCAAAATCACCGCCAGCAAAACACCTGCCGACAGACGCCTGACCAATTCCGGCCACTGCTCGGAGAAAAATCGTCGCAAGGTCGAGCCGGTTCGAGGCTTGACTCCGTAGACGCAGAAATAGGCCCGTGCCACCAGGCTCTCCAGGTAGTCAAGCATGTTGCGATCCAAAGAAATCGATCGGGCCACGGAAAGGGAAGAAACAGCCGCCCGATACAAACCTGGCAGGCGATGGAGTTCCGCGGCCGAAAGGGTCTTCAGGCCCTTGCGCTCCACCTGGGCCACCAGTTGCTCCAATTGGCGCCACTGCCTCTCCCGCTCACGGCGGAAGTCCGATGAACGCAAACGCACACCTTGCATCAGAAAGCCTCCCGCCGCTTGACCTGCAAATAGTGGTCGATAAGTTGAGTCGAGACATGAACAGGGGGGGCATCGATGCACAAAATGCCCTTGCGCCTGAGCTTGCGAATGACCATCTCGCGTTCTTGCAAGAGTCGATGGGCCACCACCGCCCGATTCAGGTCCAACATACCCGAAGGCTCTCTTTCGCTCTCCACTTCCAGCATGGGGTCCCGCAGGGCCACAAAGAGCAACAAATGCCTTCGAGAGAGTCTGCCGAGGTTTTCCACCAGCAGCTCGGCGGCGATGGTGTCCACGAAATCAGTCATCACCACCACCAGGGCACGACGAAGTTGGCGCTGCGCCAGCCCCATCAAGCCCAGGGTGAAGTTGGTCTCATGACTTGAATATTCGATCCGGCTGGCCATCTGGCTAAGGGACCCGAAGGCGGCCCGACCGCGCAAGGGCGGGCAAGCCTGCCTTACCTGATCGTCAAAAGATAACAGCCCCACCCGATCACCAACCTGCAGGGAGACGGTGGCCAAGGTCAAAGCGGCATGGATGGCGTGATCCAATCGAGACAGCTCAGCGCCTTGTCCGGCACGAATTCCCTGTGCGATGGGCTCACTCATGAGACGACCCGAGTCGATGGCCAAGATAATCTGTCGATTGCGTTCGGCTCGCATCTCTCGACAAAGCAGGTGGGCCATCCGGGCCGAGGCCTTCCAATCAATGGAGCGAATATCAAATCCCGGTTGATACTCCCGCAGCGATTCAAACTCACTGCCATCCCCCTGGTGGCGCTCCACACGGGAGCCATGCTGAAGAGAGCGAGAGGAAAAAAAACGCAAAGCACGCCTCGAAACACTGCCCAGATCGGGCATGACCGGCAACTCGCGGTCGATGGAAACACGTCGGGTCAGGGCGACCAAACCCAAGGGCCCCCGTACTTGCAACCATGCCGCGGCAACCTGCACCCGCCCGCGACGCAGAGCGCGCAGGACAATGGGCAGACAGCCCTGCCCACCTTCGAGACACAAAAACTCGCCCGCCGCGGCAAGCTCCAGCTCTTCGCTCAAATCCAGGTGCACCCTCAGCCGGGCCCGTCGCGACGCAGCACTTATCCGCAGAGAAGCGTCATGCTCCACACCCACCATCAATTGCTCCGGCGCACTGAACTCAACACGCATCCGCCCGAGGCGTGGCGCGAATGCAGCGTCCGCCCCCAAAGCCAGCATGGACAAAGCCACAAAGGCCAACCAGAAAGTCCACAAGGCCGGCTGCAGGGTCGCTGTCAGGATGGCCAGGACGCCGCCTGCAGCGAATGCGATGACAGCCAAGCGGGTGGGGCGCATCTCTGCCGTCTCCTCTTATCTTGGTGCCGGAATCGAGGCCAGCACCTGGCGCAAAATTGCGTCGGTGTCGGAGCCCTCGATGTGTGCGGTCGGGGTCATGACCACTCGATGACGCAAGGCAGGCAAGAACAGAGCCTTCACGTCGTCCGGGATGGCATAGGCACGCCCTGAAATGGCAGCGAAAGCCCGCGCCGCCGTGGCCAACATGTTGGCCGATCGAGGCGAGGCACCGTGGAGCAAACCCGCGTGTGTCCGGGTGGCGCGCACCAACGCCACGATGTAGCTCACCATCTCGTCACTCAGATGAAGGGAGGCCACGGCCTGCCGCATGGCCAAAATTTCTTCTCTTTTAACCTGGGGGCGCACATCCAGGCGATCCAGATCCGGCATGGCGGTCTGATGCCCGTGCAGAGTCACCATCGCCTTTTCCTGCTCCTCTGAAGGAAACCCAACATGCAACTTGAACAAAAAACGATCGAGCTGGGCTTCGGGCAAGGGATAGGTACCCTCCTGCTCGATGGGGTTCTGTGTGGCCACCACCAGGAACATCGGCGACAAGGCGTAGCCGGTTCCGTCGAGGGTCACCGTTCGCTCCTGCATCGCCTCCAGCAGAGCCGCTTGGGTTTTTGGGGGCGTGCGGTTGATCTCGTCGGCCAGCAAGAACTCGGTAAAAATAGGTCCCCGCTGCAAAATGAACTCGTTCTTTTGAAAATTAAAGATGTTCGTCCCCAGGATGTCTGCCGGCATCAGATCAGGTGTAAACTGAACACGCCTGTACTCAAGATCCAGGCTGCGGGAGAAGCACCTCGCCAACAATGTTTTGCCGGTGCCGGGCACGCCTTCCAGAATCACGTGTCCCTCGCATAGCAAGGCCACCAACATCAACTCGATTACACCCTCCATGCCCATGACCACCCTGGCATTTTGGGCCCTCAGTCGATCTGCGATTTCAACGATGGATTCCATGTTGCCTCCTGGCGCCATGCGTGGATGCGCTTGGCCATGCGTTGGGCCTCGGTCGGGCGCAACCTTGGATTCTCTGCGGCCAGGGCCAAGGCCTGCAGGTCCAAACGAAGCCCCCGAGTCTGATTGAGTTCTTGCAGCCTGGCCATCAAATCATGATGTGAGCTTCCCTCCGACAAGTCGAATCGCCGAGCCACCGCCAGCATGCTCACGTGAAGATATCGTCTGAGAGAGTCTGCCGGATCCGCCGCGGCCAAGATCAACTTGGCCGTGTTGTCCACCAGCAGGCGTTTGCCTGGTGGCAGCTCCGGCGGCGGTTTGCGCGGCGAACCAAATCGTCGACTCAAAGCCCAAGCTGCCAGCGCCGCCGCCAACAAAACGTGCAGGGTGACTAAGAGAACCGGAAACCCAAACGCATATGTCAACAGACTGTTGTCCGACTCAAAGCCATGCAGGGTCTCGTCGATGACCACACCCTCTGCTTTCAAATCCTCGACAAGCAAGGCCCAGAGGATCCTGGCATGATCGCCCTGTGCCAGGCTCCCGTTATTGAAAAGCGCCGGATCGGCCACCAAGACTTGCTTGCCGGAAGTCCGGGCCACCAGCAAGCCCTGGTCGCAAACCACCAAACCCTCCAGGCCTTCCGCCGGGCGCATCAGCTGCGGATTCTTTCCGAGAACAAGGGATACGGCACCCAGACCCAGGGCATCCGCACGGGCCGCCGAACACTCACCCGCCCTCACAAGTCCAGACTGAATGTGAGGATCCAGAATGCGCTCTAAGACACGCTCCACGCTTGGGCTTGGCAAAAGCTTGCGCTTACCGATCCAATCAGGTCGCCGCTCATTCGGTTCGACGCTCCACTTGGGAAGACCGATCAATACCGGCGCAGACCGCTCCTTCGCCTGCTCCAGGCTCTTGCGCAAATCATCTTCCTCGGCGGCCGAATCCATGGGGTCGAACTGAGGCGCAGGCTCCAAGAGCAGCAGAGGAAAGGCCTCCTTGGCATGCCGAACGGATGCCGTGCGAGCGCGTACAACAACCAAACCACTCTGCTCCAACCATTCCGCCAGCGCGTGGTGCCCCACATGAGATCGACTGAAGCTATCCGCCTCGTAGCTCTGCACCCCAAACACCCTGTTGCCGAATGCGGCAAGCAGCAGGCCCAGCAAAAAGGTACCCAAACCCACCGCCAACAAAACGCCCAGCAACTTTGGCGAGAACAAACTCACAACGCCAATCCCCGATAGTTCTCCAGGCAATCATCAAAAGCCGCCACACCCAAAGACTGACCCGCGAACAAGGCTCGTTCCGCGGTGGACACCAGGAGGGCAAAGCGCCGGCGTTGCGAATCGTCTTTGGGCAATACCTGAAGCAATTCTCGACTTGTCAAGGAGTCGCCCGGCGACGAGTCGGCCAAACCATCCCTCGCGCGCTGTCGCATGAGTTGCAAGACCGCAAGAAGCAGGAGTTGGTGGACGGCCTCCGCGTAGCGTCCTTGCCCCGCCAAACCCAAGATAAAATCCAACTTGGGTTCGGATCCGGCCGGCAAGTGATCTTCATGGGTCGCAAGCCCTTTCGGACGGGTTGCTGTTTTCCGCCCGTGCCAAGTTGCTACAATCCACAGCAAGGCCAGACCCAGCGCCAAACCCATCGCCAGATAGAACAAAAGGTGCACCAGCGATGCACCGAACGCACCCACCGGAGCCGAGCGATGAAGATGAAAACCCCTGTCCTTTTTGTTCCACTGGGATTGGGGGTCTGCCTGCGAATCGCTCTCCGGTACGTCTTTCTGATAAGCGGGCTGTCCCGCCACTTGCCGAGCCCTATGCACCGCCTCCGTCGAACTGGGCAGGGCCGAGCCTTGGCAGGGGAGCAAACCCAGCCAAAACACCAGCAGAAGCCGCAAGACAGGCCGGGTCACCATCAGTCGAAGACACTCGCCAATTCGTCCATGTCAGCGCCCTCGCGGACCTTGAGGTAGAAATAGCATGACGCGGAAGCCACCGCGGTAATGGCCGCGAAGGCAATCATGGAGATCAACTCGAAAACCAAACCCAGTCCGGGCCCCTCTTCGGCCACCACCCCAACAATCAGCTCGACAATGAACTGAGCAACACCCACCAGGAGGATGACGCCAAAAACCCGCCATCGACTACCCCGAGTCAAATTGAAAGAGCGCCTGATGGATTCGTTGACACCCACTCGCTCCACCACGACCGCCGGTGAGGCCACGTACAATCCGCAAAAAAGTCTCACCCCCACCACCAGGCCCGCCACCACCAACAGCATCCCCAAAAGGGCACCAAAACCCCCGGCCGCGGAAAACATAGCCCCCAAGAACACAGGCACCCCGACCGCCAAACCCATGAGCAAACCCGTGGCGAGGGCCACCCCGATCAGGGGCAAAATGCGGCTGAAAGCGACGGCCAACGCGCGACCAAAACTTGCACTCTCTCCTTTTTTGGCCCGAAAGACAGCGAAGATGATGGCCCCGGTGGCCAGGGGCTGAAACAAGAGGGAGAGCCCAGCGGTGGCCAGGGTGACGAGCACAAAGCGTTGCAAGCCTTCTTCGCTCATAAACTGAGACTCGACCAGATCAGCAGCGTTGAAGTGCAAATAAATGGTCCAGATGATCAAGGGAAGGTAGACCACGATGATGATGCCCGAATAGCTCGGCAAGTTCTTGAAAAACATACCAAAGGCATCGGATACCACCTGCCCGATAGGTAGCGGCATGCCCGAGGCCAGAACCTCATCCTGACCCGAGTCAGCATAAGGAGGTGGATCGGGGAGGGGGAATCCCGAGTCTATTGGCATGGGCACGAACTCCTTTGTCTGATTGTGAGATCAATGTACGGTCAAGCTTCCCATTTTCGCAACGAATTTCCATGCACAAGCCATTCAGCAAAGCTTGATTCCTGGACGCCATTTGGGGATGATGACAGAACTTATGATCGTTAACTGCGAAAAATGTGAAACCAAGTTCAAGATCGCTGACGACAAAATCACCGATCGGGGCGTCAAGGTGCGTTGCTCCAAGTGCAAACACACCTTCATGGTCAAGAAGGAGGCTCCAGTCGTAGCCCCTGCGCCTGCTGTGGCGGGGTCGGAGCCTTCCGCCCTACCACCAAAGCCGGCATCGACACCCTTGCCGCCACCACCGGCAGCGACAACCGCAGCGCCAAAACCGGCATCGACACCCTTGCCGCCACCACCGGCAGCGACAACCGCAGCGCCAAAACCGGCATCGACACCCTTACCGCCACCACCGGCATCGGCACCCTTGCCGCCACCACCGGCATCGACACCCTTACCGCCACCACCGGCATCGGCACCCTTGCCGCCACCACCGGCATCGGCACCCTTACCGCCACCACCGGCAGCGACAACCGCAGCGCCAAAACCGGCATCGACACCCTTACCGCCACCACCGGCATCGACACCCTTGCCGCCAAAGCCGGCATCGACACCCTTGCCGCCAAAGCCGGCATCGACACCCTTGCCACCACCGGCATCGACACCCTTACCGCCACCACCGGCAGCGGCACCCTTACCGCCACCACCGGCAGCGACAACCTTACCGCCACCACCGGCAGCGACAACCGCAGCGCCAAAACCGGCAGCGACAACCTTACCGCCACCACCGGCAGCGACAACCGCAGCACCAAAACCGGCAGCGGCACCCTTGCCGCCACCACCGGCATCGGCACCCCTACCGCCACCACCTGCCGCGGCATCCTTGACGCAACCGCCGGCCGCGGCATCCCTGACACCACCTGCGGCATCAACGCCTTCTGAGGGAAAATTTCCTGCAGCTGCGTCTTCATCCATGGATCCTGGCAAACTGCCGCCTCCGCCCATGCCTCCGCCCGCAAGATTAACCGGCGAGGTGCCGGATGCATTGGCGCCCGATCTAGTGGACAAACTCGATCTGGACGAGGAGGGTGGTCTGGACATCGGCCCAGCCCTCGACGGCCTGACAGAGCCTGGTGCCCAAGCAATCTCTATAGACGCACCGGACCTGTCCGATGAACCCGTACAGGTTCCAGCAAAAACCAAAGCGTCAACCCAGGGCCTGAGCAATCTATTCGATGAAATGGTGGGCAAAGGTTTCCGTGCCCCCCCCAGGGCATCCAAAGGCGTCGATCCGACCTCGGCCTTTGACATGCCGAGCGACACTGAGTTGCTGGATGCGGATAACTCCGGTCAAGGAGATCCCTTTGCGGGTGTTGATCGCACCTCCGCCGAAAACAAGCCCACGGTCAAGGCAAATCTCAACGATCCTTTCGCGGGCATTGACACCTCTGACACACCGCAGGCCCCTGACATCATGGGCGCAAGCAGCGATCCCTTCGCGGGCATCGACACGACCCAGCCGGAGCGACCACCGGCCGCAAGCCCCATCAACAAGGCATCCGATCCCGTTGCCAACAACATCTCGAAGCCTCCGGAAGACAGCTTGTTCGGCTCCATGGACGACATTCCTGCCGCGCAGAACGATGACACTTTCGGATCGATGGGCGAAGGCTCCATGGACGAAGGATCGCTGGATGCCATTCCCGCCTCACAGCACAGGGATCCTTTCGCATCTCTTGATGAGCAAGAGTCCCCCAAAGCAGCACAACAGACCCCTCCGGCGGGGGGGCCTTTCGCATCTCTTGGTGAGCCAGAGTCCCCCAAAGCAGCACAACAGACCCCTCCGGCGGGGGGGCCTTTCGCTTCTCTTGGTGAGCCAGAGCCGACTCCGGATCCTTTCGCGTCTATTGATAAGCCTGAGCCGACTGCGGACCCTTTCGCGTCTATTGATAAGCCAGAGCCCCCCAAAGCAGCACAGCAGACGCCTCCGGCCGAAGGAGAAGAAGCATCCAAGGACGCCTTCGGCAACATTGTTTTTGGTGGAGGAGATGCCGGGGGGGACGATCCTTTCGGGGCCTTGGAGCTTGATACCTCCGCTGAAGCCCCAGCGGATAAGCCCGCCGAAATCCCAACCGCCCCAAGTGCCGCCCCCTTTGCCTCTTTGGATACTCAGGGCTCCCCCGCGGCGGAACAAGAAGCCCAACCTCCTGCCGGCGATCCTTTCGCGGCCTTGAATCAAAGCCAAGGGGAGGGAGCTCCGGCCTCCGCCATGCCCACTTCGGGCTACGGCATGGGTGCCGACGGCCAGATTTCCGGCGAGGCCCCCCCTGCTCCGCCAGGCACCACCAGGGCCCTCGGTCCCAGCTCGACTCCAGATGTGGTGGATGCGGCCCTGGCTGCAGCGGCCAAGGCCCCCCCCTCGCAACCCCTGGTACCCGAAAAAATCCAACTTCCTCCGCCCAAAGGCGTGATGTTGGCTTACAAAATTGGCTTTGGCGTCATGATCCTGGTGATTGCATTCTTTGCCTTCATCGTCATGCGCACTGGCGGCAAGCTGGACTTGACCGATCCCGCCACCTACACCGAGGCCTTCACCGGAGAACAAGCCAGTGAAATGGTCATCGGTGATTTGAAGGCGACCGATCTATCGAACACCAGTTACTCCAATCGACATGGCCACACCATGGTGTTGCTCTGGGGCCGAATCGTCAACCATGGTACGGAGGCCAAAAAGGGACTGGCGGTCACCGGACAGGTCATCGACACTCAGAATCAAGTAGTGGCAGAAATGACCGTGCCGGCAGGTGTTCAGTTCGATCCGTTTCAAATATTCGCCATCACGGACATCGGTGCCCTGGGCATGGCCTATCGGGATGCCTATGCCCAACTAAAAGATCACAAGCTCTCACCTGGAGCCGAAATGCCATTCATGGTCGTCTTGTTTGAGCACCCCGATCAAACGAGTCCGCGCCATCGTCGAGGAAAAAAAGGATCCACTGACCGGTCTACCCAAGGCGGTCGAGCCCGAACCGATCCAGCCCGAGCCCAGTCCGGAGACATGAACAAACCAGAGACCTCAAAGAACTGGAGCAAGCTCATCCGGCGTCTGGAGGTGCTTCCCGAGGCAATCATGCGTCGCGAGGTCCTCATCGAACAATTTCAAAATTTCTCCACAGACGAAATCCTGGATTTCTTTCGGGCGGTCGCGGCAGGCAGCAACCGGCGCAGTTCGGCCCACATTCTTGCCTTTGAGGCCCTTTGCCTGGTGGCCTGGGCCACAGACAGCAACGAGCGACTATACGAACAAATGGCCGATGTATATGGTCTGGCCCGAGAGCAGGGCGAAGAGTCCATTGTGCAGATTCTAATCAGCGCACGTCCTCAGCGAGGCCCCATGAAGGCCGAGCAGGTACCAGGCGATCAACAACTGAGCCGCTTGACCCTTGGACAACGCAAATTCTTGGCGCGAGGTCACAATCGGCACCAGTTAGAGCGCTTGCTCCTCGATCCGGAGCCCAGCGTGGTTCGCAACCTGCTAAAAAACCCCTCTGTCGTAGAAGCGGACGTCGTACGACTGGCCGCCAGACGACCGGTGCGCGACACGGTGTTGCGTGAGATCGCAGCAAGCCGCTGGGGACAGCGCTATAGCGTACGCCTCTCGCTTGTGCTCAACCCCTACACGCCACCGGATCTGGCCCTCAAATTGGTTGGGCTTCTGTTGTACAAGGATCTTCGCATGGCCTCGAAGGATGGCACTCTGCACCCCATGGTCCAAAACCAAGCAGCGCAACTGCTCGCCCTGCGCCGCCCGTCTAAAGCCCCCAGAGCACAGGAAGCCGAAGAGCAAGAGACTTAGACTTCATCTTCGTCTTCGTCTTCGTCTTCGTCTTCATCTTCATCTTCATCTTCATCTTCGTCATCTTCGTCATCTTCGTCGTCATCGCCCAAATCGTCCGCCGCCCCGGTTGCCTGGGCTGCCCGATTGCGCAATTTCAAAAAATGTTTACCTAAATTGGTGGCGATGGCAGGCATCTTGCCCGCCGCGAACACGAACATAACCACGATGAGAAAAAAGACCAGCTCGGAAAAACCCGGCATGGGAGATCGACCTCAGTAGTCGAAGCCAAGTTTGAAGTTGAACAGGCTCACACCGTCCAGAGTCAAGACACCCTCGACCACCACCTGAAAAATAAAAGTATTGAACCGCAGGCCGGCGAAGAGGCGATGGTACATGTTGTCTTGCCAATTCATCTCGTTAAAAACCCAGTTTCTAAAGGTGTCCGCATCTTCGACGACCACGACGACATGGGAGCTGGCATGGACAAAAAGCATGTTGTAACCCGCATAAGGGGTCAAAGACAGCATGCCACCCACGCCGAAGGCCTTGGAAACGGATACGTCCCAACCCCCCGTGGTGAGCTCGAACTCCTTGGCACCCACTGTATGATTGACGGCCATGCGCACGGCGAGGTCGGGAATCCAGTAGAAGCCTTCATTCAAGGCCCACTTCACCTCGGCACCCACGGTAAAAAGCTCGCTCTCCGGCAAATAACTCAGCTGGGTGCCCAGCTCGAAACTGAAGGGAAGACCCTTGCGAATATGAAGTCGAGGCATGAAGACAGCCGATCCGGGTTTGCCCTCGGTGGGGATATCCCAGTAGTCTTCATCACTCTTGATCGGCGCCACCGTTCCTTCCAGGCCAAAAGAAAATCCATTCAGGCCCAGGGTTTCCGCGGGCGCCAAAAAAACCGGCGCAGTAATCTGCCCCAAATCGGTCATCAAGGACTCAAAATGTTGTTGGGGACAGGTGCCTGTGCAAGTGTCGGAAAACAAACGACTCAGGTGCAAATCATAGCGCCCCGCCATGGCCGAAGAGGCCACCATGACCACACTCAAGCTCAAAAACACTGCGAGAAGTCGCCGCATCATAGCGCGTCCTCGGACTCGTGAGGGATGAATATTCGTCGGCAAGGTAGCACCAAGCTCCTCGATCTGTCAAGGTTTTCACCTTTCTCGGTCGTTGACCCTCAGGCCTCAAGAAGGATATGGTGCCCGGCAGAAAGGAGACCATCGGCGTGGACTCAGCTCAAGACAAATCGCCCAGCAAAGCCATGGTGTTGGCGGCCGGCTTTGGCACCAGGCTTCGTCCGCTGACCGAGTTACTGCCCAAGCCCCTGGTCCCACTGGCCAACAGACCCCTGATTCATTTCGCCTTTGCACAACTGGAAAAAGCAGGGGTCCGGGACGTGGTCGTCAACAGCCACCACCTGGGCACAAAGATCCCGGAGACCCTTGGAGCGAGCCATGGCCTCCTGAGGCTGAGCTACTCCCACGAAGCGGAGATCCTGGGCACCGGCGGCGGCCTGGTGCAGGCTCGGGACCGCCTAGAGTCCGGGCCCTTCTTCCTGCTCAACGGAGACGTACTCAGTGACGTGGATCTGAAGGCGGCCTGGGAACACCATCGCCAAGGCAACTTCGCGGCCACCATGGTGGTGCGCCCACTCCCCGCAAACTCACCCTACACGGCTCTGGAGGCCGATGACGCGGGCCGACTGGTGACCTTCAAGCATCATCGACTCAAGCCCCAGGGCGCCACCCGGCCCTGCATGTTCTGCGGCATCCACATCCTCGAACCTGAAGTCTTCGACCTCCTGCCGGAGCAAGGCTTCTCCTGCATCAACAACCAGGCATACGGCGCCATGCTCGACCAGGAAAAAGAAGTGGGTGCCTTTTTTTACGACGGCCCCTGGTTCGATCTGGGCACCCCGGCCCACTATCTGCAAGCCAACCTGGATCTAGTCAGCGGCCGCGTGACGACCAGCCACTTGCCTCGTGGTTGCGATGCCGACCCCAAGGGCCTGCTCTTGGGCCGTGACCTGCAATTGGGAAAAGACGTCCGCATGGGCCCAGAGGTGGTCATCGGAGACGAAGCGATCATCGGCGCAAAAGCCCAACTTCGGCACTGCGTCGTTTGGCCGCGCAGCCGAATCCAAGACGGCGAAATCCTGGACCACTGCATCGTGACCAAGACCCATCGAATACAGTTATAATACTTATGTAATACTTAGAGAGAATCTACGCGGGCCAAGGTCACGGTGGTGTTGTCTACGCCACCGTTGGCGTTGGCGGCGGCGATCAGGTCGCTGCAGCCCTTCTTTAAATCATCGCCCATGGCCGTTACGATCTTCAGCATCTCATCGTCGGTGATCATGCCGTTGAGCCCATCGGAACAGCCGAGCAGCAAATCACCGACTTCCACAACCTGCCGTGACAAGTCCACCAGCACAGTGTCCTTCATCCCCAGTGCTCGAACGATCACGTTCTTATGTGGAAAATTTTCGATTTCTTCAGCCGTAAGCTTCTTGGCCTTAATGTAATCATTGAGCAAGGAGTGATCTTCGGTGATCTGGCTTATTTTGCCTTGACGAATCAAATAAACCCGAGAGTCGCCAACATGGGCCGTAAGTACATGCCCCTCGACAATGACCATGCCGGCCACCGTGGTGCCCATGCCCCGATAACGGGCTTCTCGCTGGGCTGCCTCGTGGATGCGCAGGTTCGCCAGCTTGATGGACATGATAAAACGATTTTCATCGTAAGGCCGATTCTTGTCCATCTTGTAAGGCCAGGTGATCTCCGAGTCCTGCCCGGTGGCCTTAAAGAAATTGTTGATCGCTTCGACCGCGATCTGGCTGGCTACTTCACCGGAGCTGTGACCACCCATCCCATCGGCCACCAAATACAAATTTTCTTCCGGCAAAACCAAGAAGTTGTCTTCGTTGTGGGCACGCTTCATGCCCACGTTGGTCTCGCCCATATGAGTGATCTTCAGGGCCATAAATCCTCGTTCTCCTGATTGATCTGTTGCGTAACATGAGAGGATCTATGAAGTCAAGCCGTTGAATCATTTCATCAATAGACTGGATTGTGGCTTGCCCTGTCACGCGCAGCCTCGTATCATACCAACGTGAACCCTTACCCAAGCTCATCCCCCACCCCGGCATGGCTCCAGCGCAAACTTCTGGTGGTCATGGGCAAAGGTGGCGTGGGCAAAACCGTCACTTGCGCCGCAATCGCCCGGCGCGCGGCTCGTGCCGGCAAACGAGTCCTGCTGGCCGAAGTACGCGCCCCCCGGCGCTTACCGAGCCTTTTCGGTCTCCGGGCGGAACAAGATGGTCCTTTGCAGCTTGCCCCCGGCATTCAATGGATCAACTTCACACCCCAGGCCGCTTTGGAAACCTACGCCATGCGCTTACTTAAGCTACGGGCGGTGTATCGGGCGGTGTTTGAACAACGGGCCGTTCGTCGCTTCCTGCGTGCACTGCCCTCCTTATCCGAGCTGCTTATGCTGGGGCACTTGGTTCATCTCATAGAGGAAGGGCCCGCCGACCTGGTGGTGCTGGATGCCCCTTCCACCGGCCCGGGCGCGCTCATGTTGGAGGTTCCCCAGGTCATCATGCGCACGGTGCCCGAAGGACCCTTGCGCGACGGCGCCGAATGGATCCAGCGCCTGCTGGGCGACCCCGCGCGAACGACCATCCACCTCGTGGTCTTGCCGGAAGAGCTTCCGGTCAGCGAGGCCATCTCGCTACACCACCGCCTGCGTGACGATCTGGGCCTGGCGCGAGGTTTCGTGGTGGCCAATCGATGTCTGCCCAATCCCTTCCCGCCGGGCCAGCATCCGGCCGTGGATGATGAGGGCAGCCCCATGACCGAGGCGAACGCCGCGCTCATCCAGGCCGCCCGCTCCTTGCGAGGTCGCCTGAATTTGCAGCAGGTCTACCTGGACCGCCTGCAAGCCGGCGTCGACCAGGCCATCATCCAATTGCCCGAATGGAACCCCGGATGGAACCCCGGATGGAACCAGGGCACCTTCGGCACCGAGGCCATCGAAGCATTGGCCGACGCCCTGCAATCGGCGGAGCGAGGTGCCTCATGGGCCTAAACAGCGTGGTGGAGTCAAAACGCATCGCCCTGACCATGGGCCCGGGTGGCGTCGGCAAAACCACGGTGGCGGCGGCCCTTGGCCTGCAAGCCGCCGTGCTGGGTCGCCGCGCCTTGGTCCTCACCGTCGATCCGGCCCAGCGCCTGGCCGATGCCCTGGGGCTAAAAGACTTAGACCCTGGTGAAATACGTGAGCTAACGGTGGAGTCACTGCAAGCCATCGGCATCCCGGCCAAAGCGCCGTTGCATGTCTCCATGTTGGACGCAGAGCAAGCCTGGCGAGGATTAATCCAACGGGAGGTCGGAGAAGAGGGGCTCAAAAAACGCATCCTCGAGCATCCCTTCTTCGTGCGCATGACCGACGACCTGAGCGGAGCACGCGAATACGCCGCCATGGAGGAACTTTACCACCTGCATCTCAGAGGGGGTTTTGATCTCCTGGTCTTGGACACCCCGCCAACCATTCACGGCATGGATTTCTTAGAGTCCCCCGACCGCTTGCTGGATGTGCTGGAACAAGACGCCTTCCGTTGGTTGATGCGACCCGCGCTCTTGGCCGGGCGCATGGGTTTGCGGGTGCTTAACTTCCATGGCGGTTATGTGGTGCGCAAACTGACTCGCTTCACCGGCGTTGAGTTCCTGCGCCAATTGGCCCAGTTCATCGATTTATTCAGCGGCCTCATGGAGGGATTCAGGGCCCGAGCCGCGGCCGTCAAGGCCACCTTGCGCTCCGCGGTCACGGGTTTCGTGGTGATCACCGCGGCCGATCCCAACCTCGCCCAGGAGTCGGCCTTCCTGCATCGTCGACTCTTGCAACGCGACCTCTCACCGGAAGCCGTCATCGTCAACCGCATGGCGCCCGAGCCGCCCGCCCTGCCCTCGGGGGATGACTGGAAAGCCCAGGCCAAAAAGGCCCTCGGGCCACCCGATCCCGCGGCATGGTTCGCCGGCATGCAAAAAGCCCACGCCATCCTCCAGCAACTGGCTGAGCGAGACCAACAACATTTTGAATCCCTGCGCCAAACCATGCAGTCCTGCTGTGCCTTTCACAAGGTAAAGCGGCTGCCTGTTGACATTCACAACCTGGCAGGCTTGGAGCTCTTGCGCCGTGCTTTGTTTGAGGAGAACGCCGACCATGAATCAACATGAATTCCAGCTCAAGACCCAATCCCGTGACGCCTTCGTCGACATCACGGGCAAGGTGCAGCAGGCCGTGGAGGACAGTGGCGTGAGTCACGGCATTTGTTTGGTCTACTGCCCCCACACCACGGCCGGCATCACCATCAACGAAAACGCGGATCCGGATGTACCGAAAGACATCATGATGGCTCTGGATCGGACCTATCCCTGGGAAGCAGGCTATCGTCACGCCGAGGGCAACGCAGCGGCCCATGTAAAAGCCTCCTTCATGGGCAGTTCTGCTCAGGTGATCATCTCCGAAGGCCGCCTGTTACTCGGCACCTGGCAATCAGTTTTTTTCTGTGAGTTCGATGGACCGCGCAATCGCCGGGTCCAAATCAAGATCACGGCATAACAAGATCACTGCTTCTCCGCGCCCGGCGGAGTCAACACATTGGGTCAGGTGCTGCCGGCCCGAGCCGACCTCCGTATGTCCAGCATGGCACCCAGGGCGGCTGCTCGAATCTGTGCGTCCTCGTCTGTCATGCCGCGCTTGAGTCGCTTTTCCTCTCCTCCTGCGTCCCGTCCCATGGCCCCGAGCTTCTCCGCGGCCAGGACCCGTACTGCGAGAGACTGGGCTTTTTCAAACAGGTGCCCCAGCTCTCGCGCAAGCTTATGCTTATCGGCCTGGATCAGCACCAGGGCTCGCAAACAAGCCCGGGCCGCGCCCTGCTCGATCGCCTTTTCCCCCTTGGAGCCTTCGGCCCGGGTCGCCAAGTCCGCAAGGACCGATTTCGCCTGTGGACCCAGGGCCCCGAGCCGCTCAGCCGCCAATCGCACCTCTTCCGCGGAACCCTCGCGGAGGACCCACCTCAAGGCCTTGATCGAATCCTCCCGCGCGGGCAACTGGGCCAAGAGACCCAAAACATGCAGCCTGACCGAGCTCGATTCATCGCGAAGCCCTTGCAACAACAGGCTCCTCTCTTTGCCCTGCATGGCCAAAGGAAGAATGGAATCGTAAGCAGCCTGCCGCAAGGTCGGTTCCGGATCCGCCAGACGCGCGCTCAGGACTTGGCTCAGTTTTCCCTGGGTTAAGTTCAGCCGGCCCAGGGCAAGCAATACATGCCGCCGCACGTCCGGGTCTGCATGTCCCAGCAGGCGCTCCAGTTCATCCTGTCCCGCCGGTCCCATCCGCCCAAGGGTCTCCGCGGCGGCAGCCCGCAAGGAATCCTCCGCGTCCATCAAGAGACTGTGGGACACTGCCTGCAACTGGGGTTTCGCCCGCTCGCCCAACATGCCCAAGGAGCGCAAGGCCCCTCGGCGCACCGCCTTGTCGGCATCGGCCATCAATCCACCCAATGCCTCCATCCCGCGACGATCGCTCGGGTCCGCCTCCACCATGCGCTCCAGCAATACTGCTGCCTGCTGGCGCGCATCAGCATGCCGGGCACCGGTCAAAGCCTGGACGGCGGACCAGGCCGGCTGCCGGAGATCCGCCGCGCCGGACGGGTCCTTCACAAAAGCCGCCACCAACATCCTGGCTCCGTAGACTCGACCACGACCCAGGGCCTCGATGGCGGCCCGGCGCAGTCCCGCATCCTTCGCGCCCAGGGCCAAAGACAGCAAACCCAAGCCGGCCTCGCCACAACGTTCAAGTTGCTGGATCTTTCCGGTATCCCACTCGGCCAAATCGCGATTCCGGGCATCCGCCAAGAGCGAAGTACAGAGTTCATGGGTTTTCAGATCAGCCGACGGCCGATCCTTTTCCGGGGGTTTGTCGCAAGCCGTCAACAAGAAAAAAGAAGTAATCAGAATAAGCAAGCCTCGCATACCATCCATGATAACCGTCCCGCCTGGCCTTGCCAAGAAGACATGGCCAAAAACACGACCTTCGTGCAAAATGAAGACCCATGGAACCCAAGACCCTCATCCCTGTCTACACTCATATCATGCACCGGAACTTACCTCGGATTCTGACCTTGCTGCTCGCCTTATCGCTTGTCGCCTGCGTAACCCCCCGTGGCGGCCAACGCGGGGATAATGAATCCGCCAAAGAAATCATCATGGACCCCCTGCACTTGGGCATCCACCCGGATCCGGAGTTGGGCCTGACCGACTTCGACGCGGCCACCCTGTTTCACGAGGGCCTGCGCCTGCACGAAGCCGAACAGCCGGGAGAGGCCTTGAAGTTCTTCGATCGACTGCTCTCGGACTTCCCCGGATCCCGCCTCACCTCGACCTCCGCCTTCAACGCGGGCCGCTGCCTGGAATCTTTGGAGCGGGACCGAGAAGCCATCGCCCGTTACCGACTTATCGTCGACGGCATGCCCCGCTCCAGGGACTGGGTGGATGCCATGTTCCGTCTTTCCATGGTTTTGATCCGTCAGGATCAACAAACCACCGCGGTGGCCGAACTGAATCGCCTGCTTGACCGTGAGTCCTTGAGCATCTCGGATCGCATCGACGCCATGGTGCTCAAGGGCGAGAGCCTCACGGCCGGGGGTAAAACCTTTGTCGCCGAGACGGTCTTTCGTGCAACCCTGCGCATTTTCCGGCAGCACGAACGAGAGGAGTACCTGGATCCCGCCCCGGCCGCCCGCGCCGAGTTCCGTCTGAGCGAACTACTGTACGTACGCTTCAAAGATGCCCCCCTTCGTTTGCCCGAGGATCGAATGAGGGAGGATCTGGAGATCAAGGCCGACCTGCTATTGAAAACCCAAGCGGGCTTTCTGCGCACCATGCGTTACGGTGATCCGGACTGGGCCACGGCCGCGAGTTACGGCATCGGACGCCTGTACCTGGAGCTGCACGAAGCCATGAATACGGCTCCGGTGCCTCCGGACTTAAGCCCCGACGAAGTGAAGGTCTATCGGAACTTGCTACGCAAACGACTGGCCGTTTTGCTTCGCAAAGCGCTTAAAATCTTCAAAATGACCATGCAGCTCGCGGAACGAACCCGATCGAACAACGAGTGGACTCAGTCCACTCAGCGCGAAATGGAGTTGGTGGAAAAACAAGTACTCCGCGATCTCAAAGAAACGCTCGATGAAACGAATGACACTGAAGATGCCGACATAAACACGCCCATTTTGTGATCAAGACGCCTGGGTGCTACCATGCTCCGGTCAGCATCTCTTGGAGGCGTCCTTGGATCTCCTTTCCCTCTTCAGCCCCGAAGAACTCAGCGCCTGGACGGACAAACGCTTTGTGGGCAACATGATGTTTCTAACCGGTAAAATCCTCAGCTTGGGTTTTTACATCACCGTCTTGTGGGCCGGCCTGCATGTGGTCTTACGCGACAAGTGTCAGACGATGGCCGACTGGCTTTACCTCCGCCCCGGGCTGCAGGCCGCGGGTCAGCGGTTGCCTGTGCTCCGGCACCTGGTGAACATCCCGGAACGCATGGCGGCAGGCTCGGAGGGCATCGGCAACAACCGCTGGTTGGTGGACGCCTTGTTCCCCACCCTCTTTACCCTTTTCTGGGTCGTCTTGACCCTGCCCATGAACTTCTACAGCAGCTACATACGCCCCCATGCCGTCGGCATGTCCAACCTGGCCCTTTCCCAGTGGTTCATCGACGTCGGCAAGAGCTTGGGCTTCACGCTCCTGGCATTGTCCCTGCTCGGCCTCAGCCTCTTCAGTCTGGCCCGCCGCTTGCCACGCACCTGGTGGCTATGGCTTTGGGGTGCCGTGGTGGGAACGCTCGTCATCTGGAACATGCTGGCACCTTATCGGGCCATGATTTACAACGACTTCACCCCGCTGCCGCAGGGCGAGCTGCGCACACGAATCGAGACATTGGTCAAAAAAGCGGGTTTTGAGCTGGAGCAAATTCAAGTGGTGAACACCTCCTTGCGATCCAAGGCCACGGTGGCCTACATCATGGGCAAAGGCCCGACACGCACCGTGGTATTGAGCGACAACCTCCTCAACGAATACCCAACGCGCGAGGTGCTCTTCACCGTGGCCCATGAAGTGGGCCACGAGCTGAACGCCCACGAGACTCGCGCCTGGCTGAGCTTGACGCTGGCCGCGTTTCTTTTCTTGGGGATGATCCAATTGACCATCCGGCGCGGGCCCCGTTGGAAAAAACTGCGAATTAGACCGGGCGTGGATCCCGCAATTTGGCCCGTAATCCAGTTGATCTTCTTTTTTCTGTTTACTTTGAACATCCCCGTCACCAGGACCTTGAGCCGCGCGGAAGAATGGGAAGCGGACAAAAGCGGCCTGGAGTTAACCCGGGATCCGGTGGCCTACGTTTCCTTGATGGCGCGACTGACCCGACAGAACAAAGCCGACCCGCACCCGCCCTGGTTCGTGCGCAAGGTCTTAGGCTCTCACCCCAGCTTAAAAGAACGTATGGAGTACGGCCTGGAATGGGCCCGACGCCACAACATCCCCATCGGCCTCGGCGCCCTCCCCCTCCCCGCGCCCAAAACCCAACTCATCAAAACGGATGCCGACCAAAATCACTCAAAAGAAGAAGCCCGCATGATCCCCTCATGACGGGTCCGATCCAGATTCTCCAGCCTCGAAAGCATGCGCTGTTCCACTTCCTTCGCCGAGCTCAACCACTGGCCGGCGTCGGCGGCTTTATCGCCAAAGCCCTGGGCTTCGACACGGGCGGCTTCTGCGTCCAACTGAAGACCCTCTGCCATCATGCCCAAAGGCTGAATCGTGTCATTGGCCGACTTGATGGCCATCATAATGGCCGACTGAGCCCCCGCCGCTTCGCAAGCCTTCCCGCCCACATCCAAAGTCACGGTCAAGATGCGTTGCCACAATTTGAAGTCAGACTGTTTTTCCGTTTTTTCAAGGGCTTTTTGTAACCGTTGCTGGCGAGCCGTACGCGCGCGATTTTTGAGCTCGCGCGCAACGCTTTTTTGCAATCTCCCGTCCTTGACGATCAGGACCTCCAGGTCCAAAGAGGGATCAACTCCTTTCCCAAGAAACCCCTCCAGCGCACCCGTGCTTTCCTGTGGCACGTTCGTCGGTCCGGAAATTTCCTGCACGTTCATCTTGTCCTCCCTGGTTTGTTGGCTAAGTTTGCGGACTGACCTTCGGATTGTATCAATGACAACATACGTTGCCCCATGGCTTGCTCATGGTCGACCATGTTGCCAAGCATCTGCAAGTGATCGCCATGATCCTGAACCGCGTCCCTGTGGAAATTTTCCGTCTTGAGGGTTCGGGCCTGTGTATCGGCCGCCTGATCATTATAGGCTTGCCCCGTGACCATGCAAGCCTGCGCCGCGGCCAAGCCCACGAGGCCAATCACCTTGCCCGCCGGCGGGTTGTAAATCCCCACCACCGTGGCGACCACGCCGGAAACAACGGCCACGATCTTTCCAAAACAACTCCAGGATTCAGCCTCCTCCGCCTTTTGCTCCAACTCGGCACGAATTTCGTCCAACTTTTCATTGAATTTCTTCAGGGCTTTGGCGCTCCGATTCACGCATTGGGTCTGCATGACAAACTGTTCAGCCTTCCCCTGGGACAACAAAGCCAAGCTGTCGCTCAACCAATCGCCGCTAAAAGATTTATCCATCAGATTCTTCAGGGACGAAGAATCCCCTTGTGCGGGAATATGACCCGGATCTTGGCATGCCTCCACTCTCATCACACACCCACTTTCAATTCATCATGGAGCGCGCCAGGGACTCGAAAAGTCGAGCCTGGCTCGGTTGGCGCAATCGCTGGAACAATTCGCCCAGGGCTTGCCAAACATCTGAACGATAGGGATCGTATAGGGCCAGGCCGGCGAAAACCTCGGCGGCCGCCTCGTACTCACCAGCCTCCATCAAGCGTTGTCCGGCCTGCATGCCGGCACGCATTTCCTCGTCGTTGATGCCCTTCATTTCAGCGAGGGTGGCTTCGCCCTTTTGCAGCATTTCCAGGTTACGAAGAGCCACGGGGCTCAAGGTCTTCAGTTTCGCTTCGCCTATGATCTGCATGGTTTTCCCCTCTCGGCCTTATTTGAAGTTCGAAATAATGCCCATGGCCGTCTGATTGCAGGACTGCATGATGTTGCTGGTCAGTTGAACCGCCTGACTACGTTTTTGCATCAGGCGATTCAAGTCGATGAGCATCAGCTCGGAGGATTGGGTCAAGTCTTCAAACTCGCGCTGAAGTTCTTCTAGGCGATCCTCTGTCTCCTCGATCTGATACATTCCCCGATTGGCGGCTTCTTCCTTGGCGAGCACGTTGCCCTTATCAGCCAGCTCCTTGATTTCATCATCCGAAAGCTGCCGATAAGTACCAACTAGGATTTCTACGGGATCAGCTGTGGACAAAATCTCATTTTGGTATTGAACGGCTTGTTCAGACCGTTCTTGCAACAAGGCTTGGTGCTTGTCTTCATCGGTGACCCAACCGTCCGAACCATCTTCCTCCGCGTTTTCAAGAATCTTGTTGAGCTTGGCCATTTCTTCACTGATGGCACTCTTGCGATTTTGGGTATCGCGAATGGAGTGCATCTTGTCTAAGAGGGCCTTGTCCGAATCCGCCAGGACCAGCATGAGTTCGATGAAGGCCAGATCGTCGATGCTGAGCGGGCTGTCTGCAAAGGACATGCCCTGGACGTTCATGGAACTGGCGGAAATACTTGAGTCATACATGGTAGCCCCTCCTTGTGTTTTGCCCTGACGGCTTGGCTTGTTTCTGGATTGGGCGGTGGTGAGCGGCGCCCAGGCTGTTGCGCATGCGGCCGGCCACTTGACCCAGTTCTTGCCGCCCCAGGCCCAGTCGATTCAGGGTTTGAGTGAAGGCCCTTTCGCTTTCTTCCAGCATGTTGCGCAGGCCCATGGGGATCTCAGAATTCTGATTTGGATTGTTCATGCTCCTCCTCCTGGAAAGATGTTCTGGCAAGGGCTTATTACAAGAGCCATGCCAGCTCCCTTGCGAGCAGGAAAAACACAATTTTTACAACCACTTGACTCGATCTCCACCCCGACCCGACCCTGTCCGGAATCCGGACAAGGTCCATGAATTTCGGACAGGCAGATGCCGAGATGTCAGAGTCAGCTGCGAAACAGGTGTGACAGCCATGCCACAAGATCGCCGATTCTTTGACGCAGTGTCATGCCGGTCTTTGAGTCGACCTTGTGCAAATTCGGGCACATGGGTGGGAATGTCCGCTCTGGCACGATGGTTGTAGACAATAGGATTACCAAGCGTTGGCAAAAAGCAGCAAGGAGGCATGTGATGAGCATCAATCAAGCAGCCCTTCTTCAGCAACACGAACAAACCCGAAAATCCATAGAAGCCGCTACCCGGCACATCATGCTTTTGGACCGGGCTCTCATCTATTCTTCCGCCCGTCGAGCCCTGGATCGAGTTTTCCTACCCGGAGGTCTGGAGCATCCCGAAGACGCCGACCGGGGAGAAATCGGCGCCTTGCATGAACAACACAGTCGCGAGCGAGCCTGGCGACGAGCCCTTCGCATGGCCAACGAGTTGTCGCCCCTGGCCATGCGCAAGGTGGACACAGAAGCCCGCGCCCAATATTTCTACACCCGGGAAGAGCTGCAGGCGGTCATCAGCCGGAAAAGCAAGCGACTGGACACCCTGGAGGGCTCCTTAGACTGGCTGGACCACGAACTGCGTTATTTGGCCGCATAAATCAGAAAATCTTTCCTCAAAGAGCCGTGTGGCCGGTAAACTGCAAATCTTATGCGATTACTCGGCATCGACTTCGGCACCAAACGCATCGGCCTTGCGGTCTGCGACGAACTGGGTTTCACCACCCGAGGCCTGACGGTCATCCACCGTCGAGGAGGCCGCGCCGATGTGGAAGCGGTCTGCCGCGCCGCCCGCGAACAAGACGTCGAGGCCCTGGTCATGGGACTTCCCCTGAACATGGACGGCAGCGAGGGCCGGATGGCGCGCTTGGTTCGTGAATTCTCGGCAAAACTAGAAAGTGAACTCGATCTTCCCTTACACCTCTGGGACGAACGCTTGACCAGTTGGGAGGCCGAGGGCATCCTCAGGCAAAGCACCAAAGCGCGAAAGAGAAAACGCGCGGATGGTGCCGTGGACAAACTAGCGGCCGAGCTCATTCTGCAAAGCTATTTGGACGCCAGCCCCTCTAAGGAGACGTCGTGAAAAAATGGTTCCTCATCATCCCGGCCCTGCTGATCCTCTTGACCGTGGCCGTGGCCGGCTTCGGCTATTGGAAGGTCACGACTTGGGCCGACACGCCCGCGGGGGGTGAGGGCAAAACCCTGGCCGTGGACATCCCCCGAGGCTCGGGGCCCCATAAAACCGCCGACCTCCTGGCCGAGGCCAAAGTCGTCGACGACGCCGAGACCTTTTATCGCTGGCTGCGCTACATCGAACGAGCCGCGGGCGATCTCAAATCCGGCGAGCTTGCCTTCCGCGACAACATGACGCCCAAGGAAGTGCTGCAAGTACTTCGCGACGGCACGCCCATCACCCACAAAGTCACCCTGCCCGAGGGCAGGCGCATCGACGAAATCGCCGCTCTCTTCGCCGAAGCGGATCTTGCCGATGCGACCGAGTTCGAAGCCAGGGCCCGGGACAAGGACTTCGTCAAATCCCTGGGCGTGCCACACGACAGCCTGGAGGGTTTTCTCTTTCCGGAGACCTATCAATTCCGAAAACACACGGCCGTGGACAAAATCCTGAAAACCATGGTGCAGGGCTATCAAAAGCACTTCGGCGAAAAATGGCGCAGGCGGGCCAAGCAGATCAACATGACCGAATTGCAGGTGGTCACCTTGGCCAGCATCGTGGAAAAAGAAACCGGCGCGGCCCACGAGCGACCGCTCATCGCTGGCGTCTTCCACAACCGCCTGAAGCAAAACTGGAAGCTACAAACCGATCCGACGGTCATCTACGCCGAGATTCTGGCCACCGGAAAATACGACGGCGACATCCACAAAAGCGACCTGGTGCGGGATCACCCCTACAACACCTACAAACGCAAGGGCCTGCCCCCGGGGCCCATCTGCAGCCCGGGCGCCAAGGCCTTAGAGGCCGTGCTTTACCCCACGATCACCAAGCACATGTTTTTCGTTTCCAAAAACGACGGCACGCATCTTTTCTGCCCGACCTTGGGCTGCCACAACCGGGCCGTCACCAAGTACCAGCGCGAGGGCACCCCATAAGCAAACCAGCCATCCAGATTCTCACGGTCTCGAAGCGATTCAGCCAGCCCCGACCCCTGGGCCGGATACTGCGCGCGCCCTTTGAACGCAAACGTATCCAGGTCTTGCGCGAGCTGAGTCTGAGCGTGCCCCAGGGCCAGATGACCGCGCTCTTGGGTGCCAACGGAGCCGGCAAGACCACCCTGCTTCGCATACTGGCTTCCACCATCACGCCGGACGCAGGCTCGGTACGAATCCTGGGCGAGGACGCCCTGGCCCATCCTGGGCGAGTACGCCATCGGGTGGGCGTGGTCCTGGGCGACGAACGAAGTTTCTTCTGGCGCCTGACGGCCGCCCAGAACCTGCGCTTTTTCGCGGCCCTCCACGGCTTGCATGGACGGACGGCCCAAGATCGCATCGACACCCTGGCCGCGCAATTTCGTTTCGGCGACGAGATGAACCAGGCCTTTCGCAACTTGTCCACCGGTTGGCGACACAAGTTGGCTTTGGTCCGGGCGCTTCTGGGCGATCCCGCCGTGCTGCTCATGGACGAGCCCACCCGGGGTCTGGATCCGGGCGCGGCCGAGCGAGCCCATCGTTATCTGGCCGAGGATCTGGTGGGCAAGCAGGGTAAAACCGTGCTCATCGCCACCCATCGCCTCGCCGAAGCCCGACAACATTGCCAGGGCTTGGCGCTCTTGTCCGACGGCCACATTGTGGCCGAGGGCCCAGTTGAAAAAGTGGCTGAGCAAGTGGCCGCCGAATTCGAACTGTCGGAAAGCGAGATGAAATGAAGGCCTTGCGCAAATGCTGGGCCTTCGTGGTCAAAGACTTTTTAACAGACATATCCTACCGCACGGCCTTCGCGGGCCAGGTGGTGTCTTTGGTTTTCATGGTGGCGGCTTTTTACTTCTTCGCGCGCATGTTCGAGGGCACGACCATCCAGTCCTTGGAGCCCTACGGCGGCGACTACTTTCCCTTCGTGCTGGTGGGCCTGGCTTTCTCCAGCTATCTGGGCGTGGCCGTACGCTCCTTCGCCGACACCATAAGAAACGCCCAGGTCTTGGGCACCCTGGAAGCCTTGCTGGTCACGCCCACGCCCGTGGGACAGATCATCGTCTTCTCCACGATCTACGCTTTTTTGGTCACCAGCTTGCGAGTGGTGCTAACCCTGCTTTTGGGCATGCTGCTCTTCGGCGTGCGCTTTCCCGACGCCAACTGGCTCGGCGCGCTACTGGTGCTGGTCTTGACCATCATCAGCTTTTCCTTCCTCGGCGTCTTGTCGGCGGGGGTCGTGCTGGCCATCAAGCGGGGCGATCCATCCAGCTGGCTGGTACAGGGCCTAAGCTATCTCCTGGGCGGCGTCTATTACCCGGTCAGCATCCTGCCCGACTGGGGCCAAACCCTGGCCCAACTTTTGCCCATCACCCACGCATTGGAAGCCATGCGCCTGCTCCTACTCAAGGGTGCCTCTCTCGGCGACGTACAATACAGTCTCTTCGCCCTACTCCTTTTCTCTGCCGTGGCCGGCCCAATAAGCGTCTTTGTATTTTGGTTGGCCCTGGGAAGAGTCAAGCGAGACGGCTCACTCAGTCAATTCTAGTGGGGTCAGACACCGGCACTTGACACATAGGCCTATGTGTCAAGTGCCGGTGTCTGACCCCTGCCTTTAGACCATTTGCGCACGGAGTTGGGCTGCTGCTTCCTCCGGGCTTAGGCCTTGCTCTTCCAGCTGAGCCCAAAGTCGTCCCAGGTCCACGGGCAGGCGCCCGGCCTCGAAGTCCTTGAGTCGCCCCATCCAACCCATGCGCCGGGCCAAGACAAATCGCCAGCGTTGATCTTCCGGCAAGGCCAAAAGCCGATCACAAATCGACAAGAGCTCCGCTAAGTCACGGGGCAGATCGCCTTTGAGCTCCATCAACAAGTTCAGCATGTGGTCGCTTTCCAGGCGCATGGAGGCCCCGGCAAGTCCCGCCAGAAAGCGCCGAATCTCGGCCACCATGTCCATCTCGCCCAGAGGCAGGAATTCGCCCTCGGCCTCAAGTGCCGCCAAGGGCGTGCCCGGCACCACGGCCGTGGTGCGCAGGCGCACGAAATCCGGCTCGATGGCCACCAGGGCCCGGGCGGTCTCGTCCGCATGCTCTTCAGAAAACGCCCGGCCCCCCAAGCCCGGCATCACATATTCCGACAGCTCAAACCCCGCAGCCTTGGCCTTTTGTCCCGCCTCGATCTGCTCGGCCCCGGTGGTGCCCTTGCGCTGCTGTTTCAAAACAGCATCCGAAGCACTCTCCATGCCCACATGCAGCCGATTCAGACCGGCATCCCGAAGCGAAACCAGCTCAACCAAAGACTTCCGCGCCAAAGTACGAGAACGAGCATACGCAGTAATCCGCTCCACCGCAGGAAAGCGCGCCCGCACGCCCTCAACAATTTTCAACAAATCCCCGGTCCTCATCAACAGCGCATTCGCATCCTGCAAAAAAACAAAACGAACTTCCGAACCATACACACGCCGCATCGCATCCAGATCCGACAAAACCTCCTCAACGCCACGAGAAGAAAACTTCCGCCCCTTGTACACAGGACAAAAAGCACACTTATTCCAAGGACAATTCCGATTAACCCGAACCAACAAAGACCCAGCCTCGCTGGGAGGCCGAATCGGTCCTTGTTCGTATGGGAGGGAATCCCGCATTCGACTACCTTTATCATATTCCCTATCGAGCTCAAAAGTTCCCACTCGTCCAGGTATTGGCCTTAAAGCCCGGCCGGTGTAAGATAAAATCTTCCACATCGCCCCGGGACCGACATTGAGGGCAAGGAGGAGATCCAGCATGGCCGAGAGTAAAAACGTGATGAAGTACATCGGCGAACTGCAGGACAAAGAAGAATACCAGGCGCTGCACTGGGAGGGCTCACTGGCCGACTATCTGCAAATCGTCGGTCAAAACCCCCGGGTGCTGCGCACTTCCTACCAGCGGCTCTACGACATGATCTTGAGCTACGGAACGGAAGAATACGTGGACTCCAAAAAGAAGATCACGAGCTACAACTTTTTCAGCGACAAGGCCAACGGCGGGACCGACGCCATCTTCGGCTTAGACATCCCCTTGATGCGCCTGGTCAATGTCTTCAAATCCGCCGCCCGTTTTTACGGCACGGAAAAACGCGTGATCCTGCTTCATGGACCCGTGGGTTCATCCAAATCCACCATCGCACGCCTCCTGAAGCGCGGTCTTGAAAAATACAGTCACACCGACGAGGGGGTGCTCTACACCTACGGCTGGGATCTCGACGGCACATTTGAGCCCTGCCCGATGCACGAAGAGCCCTTCAAGTTGGTGCCGGCATCCCAGCGGGCCCGGGTCCTGGAGCACATCGGCGTCAACAGCAAAGATTTGGACCACCCCATCTCCAATTTCGGCGACATCTGCCCCTTCTGCCGCTTCACCTACCAGAGCTTGATGAAGAAATACGACGGCGACTGGGAAAAAGTGGCGAGCCACATCAAAGTGCGACGTTTGGTGCTGAGCGAAAAGGACCGCGTGGGCATCGGCACCTTCCAGCCCAAGGACGAAAAAAACCAGGACTCCACCGAGCTGACCGGCGACATCAACTACCGCAAAATCGCCGAATACGGATCGGATTCAGACCCGCGGGCCTTCAACTTCGACGGCGAGTTCAACGTGGCCAATCGGGGCCTCATCGAGTTCATCGAAATCCTGAAGTTGGACGTAGCTTTTCTCTACGACCTTTTGGGCGCGACCCAAGAACACATGATCAAGCCCAAAAAGTTCGCACAGACCGACATCGACGAGGTCATCATCGGCCACACCAACGAGGCCGAATACAAAAAACTCTTGAACAATGAGTTCATGGAAGCCCTCAGAGACCGCACGGTCAAGATCGACATCCCCTACATCACCAAAGCCAGTGAAGAAGTGCGCATCTATCAGAAGGACTACACGCAAGAGCGCATCCGCTCAAAACACGTGGCGCCCCACACCCTGGAGATGGCCTCGGCCTGGGCCGTGCTGACCCGCCTAGAGGACCCCAAGAAACACAACCTGACCCGGCTGCAAAAAATGAAGCTCTATGACGGCAAGATGTTAACCGGATTCACTGAAGACAACATCAAAGAGCTGCGCAAAGAGACCGATCGGGAAGGCATGGACGGCATCAGCCCGCGCTACATCCAGGACAAAATTTCCAACGCCCTGGTCAGCGAAAAAGGCGAAGGCTGCATCAACCCCTTCCTGGTGCTCAACGAGTTGGAAGCAGGCCTTAAGACCCACGCACTGCTCAACAGCGAAGAAGAACGCAACACCTACAGAGAGCTCTTAACCGTCATCAAGCAAGAATACGAAGACATCGTGAAAAACGAGGTGCAGCGAGCCATCTCAGCCGACGAGGAGGCCATCGCCAAGCTCTGCGGCAATTACATCGACAACGTGAAGGCCTACACGCAAAAAGAAAAAGTCCGCAACAAGTACACAGGCCAGTACGAAGAGCCGGACGACAGGCTCATGCGCTCCATCGAAGAAAAGATCGACATCCCGGAAAGTCGCAAGGACGACTTCCGCACCGAACTGATGAATTACATCGGAGCCCTGGCCGTGGAGGGCAAGACCTTCGACTATCGCGCCAACGAACGACTACAGAAAGCCCTGGAACTCAAGCTCTTTGAAGATCAGAAAGACAGCATCAAGCTGACCAGCCTGGTCAGCTCGGTGGTCGACAAGGACACGCAAGAGAAGATCGACGTGGTCAAACAGCGCATGATCAAGAACTATGGCTACTGCGAAATCTGCTCCACCGATGTCTTGAGCTTCGTGGCCTCCATCTTTGCCCGCGGCGACGCCAAAGAACAGGACAGCTGACACTGCGCAATACGCAGCAGCATAAGCGGAGAGCCTCCATGTCCCAGAAGATCGATGCCGACCACGGCCGCTTCCGCCACATCGTGCGCGGCAAGATTAAAGAGAACTTAAAAAAGTTCATCACCAAGGGCGAGATGTTCGGCAAAAAGGGCAAGGACAAGATATCCATCCCCCTGCCCCAAATCCAAATCCCGCGCTTTCGCTATGGTCACCAGGACAAAGGCGGCGTGGGCCAGGGCGAGGGCGAAGTGGGCGACGTCCTGGCCCCTGGCCAGGTGGAGGGCGAGGGTTCGGGAGAGGCCGGCAGCGATCCGGGCCAGCACGAGTTGGAGGTGGAGCTGACCATCGACGAGCTGGCCGAAATTCTGGGCGAAGAGCTCGAGTTGCCGCGCATCGAGCCCCGAGGCAAACACAAGCTGGATGCGGAAAAAAGCCGCTACACCGGCATCCACAAGTCCGGCCCCGAATCCCTGCGCCACTTCAAGCGAACTTACCGTGAGGCACTCAAGCGCCAAATCTCCTCGGGCACATACAACCCGGATCGGCCCGTGGTCATCCCCATCCGCGAAGACAAGCGTTACCGATCGTGGAAGGTGAGCTGGGAGCCCGAATCCAATGCGGTCGTCTTGTACATGATGGACGTTTCCGGCTCCATGGGAGATGAACAAAAAGAGATGGTGCGCATCGAGTCTTTCTGGATCGACACCTGGTTACAGAGCCAATACCAGGGCATGGAGGTGCGCTACATCACCCACGACGCCGCGGCCCGGGAAGTGGACAAAGACACCTTTTTCCGCACCCGGGAAAGCGGCGGCACCATGATCTCTTCGGCCTACAAACTCTGCGCCGACATCATCAGTACCGACTATCCCTCCGGGGACTGGAACATCTACCCTTTCCATTTCTCCGATGGGGACAACTGGTCCAACGACGACACGCGCTCTTGCCTGGACCTGCTCAAGACCCGCATCCTGCCCCACGTCAACCAGTTCGGCTACGGCCAGGTCGAGAGCCCTTACGGCTCGGGTCAATTCATCAAAGACCTCCGAGAAAACTTCAAGGATGATGTCAAAATGGTCTTGAGCGAAATCCCGGATCGAGACGCCATCATAAGGTCCATCCGGGACTTTCTGGGCAAGGGGAGGTAGATAATGAGCCTGCCCCGCTACTTGGCCGAATTGCAGCAGACCATCGAAGGCTACGCCCGGGAATTCGAGCTGGACTTCTTTGACACCATCTTCGAAGTCCTGCCCTACGACGCCATCAACATGGTGGCCGCCTACGGCGGCTTTCCCACCCGCTACCCCCACTGGCGCTTCGGCATGGAGTATGAACAGCTCAAAAAGAGCTATGCCTACGGCCTGTCTAAAATCTACGAGATGGTCATCAACAACGACCCTTGCTACGCCTATCTCTTAGAGGGCAACAGCCTTGTCGAGCAAAAGACCGTCATGGCCCACGTCTATGCCCACTGCGACTTCTTTAAAAACAACGTTTGGTTCAGAGACACAAACCGCAAAATGATGAACGAGATGGCCAACCACGGCACCCGCGTGCGGCGCTACATGGCCAAACACGGCGTGGACGAGGTGGAGAATTTCATCGACACCTGTCTGTCTGTCGACAACCTAATCGACATACACGCCCCCATGGTACGCCGGCGCCCGGTGGCCCCTGATGAGCCACTGGCCGGCGAGGGCGAGGCCAGAGCCTCCGACGCCGTGGCTCGCCTGCCCGTGCCTCGGCGCTACCTGGACCCCTACATCAACCCGGCCGACTACATCGACAAGCAAAAACAAAAACTCATTGAAGAGCGCGGCAAGGCCTCGCGGTTCCCGCCTCAGCCCGAGCGGGATGTGCTCTTGTTCCTGATGGAGCAAGCCCCCCTGAACCGATGGCAACGGGACCTGATGGGCATCATTCGGGAAGAAGCCTATTATTTCGCTCCCCAGGGTCAAACCAAAATTCTGAACGAGGGCTGGGCCGTCTACTGGCATTCGACTATCATGACCCATCGCGCCATGACCGATGCAGAGGTCATCGACTACGCCGACAACAACGCCGGCATACTTGGCACTCGGCCCGGCTCCCTAAATCCCTACAAAATCGGGCTCGAACTGTTTCGCTACATTGAACACAAGTGGAACACGGGGCGCTTTGGCCCGGAATACGACGCTTGCGACAACATGAAGCACAAGCACAACTGGGACCAACAATTGGGCCTGGGTCGAAAGAAGATATTTGAAGTACGCTCCTTGCACAACGACGTGACCTTCATCGATGAGTACTTAGACGAAGAATTTTGCTTAGAGCAGAAAATGTTCGGCTACGACTACAATCCCCGGGCCCACCACTGGGAGATCACCACCCGAAACTACAAAGAGATCAAGAACAAGCTCCTGTTCCAATTGACCAATTTCGGGCAGCCCATCATCGAAGTCGTTGATTCCAACCACGCCAACCGGGGCGAGTTGCTCTTGCTGCACAGGCATGAGGGCGTAGACATCAAGCTGGACTGGGCCCAATCCACCATGGAAGCCCTGTATCGCATTTGGACCCGGCCGGTTCTGCTTCAAACCATCGTTGGCGAGAAGGTCACCGTGCTTCGCCACGACGGCACCGAGCACACCGCCGAACAGATCGCCCCCGCGGACGCCGTCACATGATCACACGATCCCTGCTCGGGCTTGTGGGCTTGTTGTTCTTGTTGGCCGCCCTCGCCGGCACGGGCTGCGACGGGGCTGCGAACTCAGTCGATGGCGGTCTCGACGCGGGACTCGACGCCACAACGGAAGATGGCGGAGAAGATGGGAGCGGGGATGACGCCTATCACCCCTTGCGGGTGGGCAGTGAAGAAACCTTTGAGGCGGTGACCTGGAACCTGCACAACTTTCCGAGCGAACAGTCCTCTGCGGGACATGTGTCCTCTTTGATCATCGCCCTGGATTTGGACCTGGTGGCCGTGCAAGAAATCGCCGACGAGCGGGCTTTCGCGGACATGCTGTCTTACCTGCCGAGCCACGATGCCGCCCTGTCTCCCCACGTCTACAATCAGTACGAATACCAAAAGGTGGGCTTCGTCTACCGCAAGGATCTGCTTGCGATCAGTCAGGTCACCACGCTCTTCAACGGTGAGACCTATGCCTTTCCGCGCCCCCCCTTGCAGGCCCATTTCTCATGCCTGAGCCCAAAAGGCTGCCCCGGCGATTTCGTGGCCATCGTGATCCACCTGAAGGCCAGCCCGGGCGAAGACAACGAAGCCAGACGACGGGCGGCTTGCAGAGATCTCAAAACACACATCGACGCACTTTTGGCCGAAGGAACGGAACAGGTCATCCTGCTGGGCGACTTCAATGATCTCTTAGACGACGACCCCACGGACAACATCTATACGGTCTTTCTGGATGACACGGACAATTACCGCTTCTTGAGCCAGGAGCTCGCGGACCGAGGCGACTATTCCTACATCCCCTATCCGAGCCTTCTGGATCATGTATTGATCACCCAGGGCCTGACGGCCGAATACGGACTGGGCCAAACCCGCGTTCTTGCCTTGGATAAAATGGATCTGGGATTTGACTATGAGGATCTGGTCAGCGATCACCGACCCGTAATCAGCATCTTCTCCGACTAACCCCTGACACAATTGCGTCCTGCGTGCTTGGCTGCGTAGAGTTTCTCGTCCGCCGCCCTGATGAGGTTCAAGGGATCAGCCGCCATGGGCGACAACTCGGCAGCGCCCGCGGAGATGCTTATCTTGATCTCGGTTTCACCGAAGTGAAAGCCGTGGCCTTCAACCATCCGCCGGGTCTTCTCTGCGATGGTGGTGGCCGTGGAGAGGCCGGTCTCCGGCAGGACGATGACGAACTCTTCGCCGCCATAACGAGCCAGGAGTTCTTCCATGCGCACCAGTTGCCGACTCAAGGTGGCGCACATTTCCTTGAGGATAAAATCTCCAGCCAGGTGACCGTAGGTGTCGTTGACTTGCTTGAAGTGATCGATGTCGAACATAACCACGCTGAGCTGCCGCCCGAAGCGGATGGCGCGCGCGATCTCACGCTCCAAAAACTCGACCAAGTAGCGCTTGTTGGCCACCTGGGTCAGTCCGTCCGTAATCGTCATGCGATAGATTTCTTCGTGATACAGACCCTCGATGTTGCCGCCGCTGACGAACTTGAAAACCACGCCGCCAATCTTGAGCAAATCCCCGTGGCGCAGGCGCTCACGCTTAATGGGCGAATCATTCAGGTAGGTGCCGTTCGTGCTGCCCAGGTCCTCGACGTAAATGGCGCCACGCATTTTCTCCAGCTTGCAGTGACACCTTGAAGCATTATCCTGGTCGATCTGTATGCTGTTGCCGGCCTCACGACCAATGGTCGTGACCGCGACATTGAGCGGGTAATTTCGACCCAAGTTGGGACCATGAATTTCAATGAGCGCACTTTCGGCGCTGACCGTGGGTGGCCTGATATCGGAGATCTTGGCCTTGCGGGTGGCGTCGTCCGACATGGGTCCTTCGTCTAAAGGCGTCATGGAAGTCGATTCTACAAACCCATCTACTTTGCTGCAAGTTCTGCGTGATACCTCCATATGTGCTGAACTTATCTTGACTTTTCGACCGCCAAAGTTAGACTGGGCCCACGATGCGGTCCTATCACGTCTCCAGATCCCGTAACCCTCCCGCCAAAACGTCTCGATTTGTCTGGCCCTTGCTGGTCTGCATCCTGCTGCTGGTCAACATCTACCTCTTCGGCATTCGGGGTTTTCCCGGCAATAAAACGGAAGCCCCCTCGTCTGGAGACAGGCCCGTAACAGCCGCATTACCCAAATTGGCGGGCGTGAATTTCACGAGTCCCTTCGGAGAAATGGCCGGTGTCGGTGGCATTCGCGAGCCCGGCACGGACAAAGCCTCCATACAGGCCCTTCGCCGAAATTCGCGTTCGGTCGGCAGCCGGGCGCGATTTGATCTGGAGTCTGCCGCGAGCATCGCCGGTCAACGCAGCATGGAGAACTGGTGTCGACTTGAGAGCGGCACAATCGGTCGCGGCCAGACTTTCTCCACCTCTTTGAACGAGCACGATCTGGCGATGGGGCAGGTCAATGAGTTGGTCGCTGCCCTGCAGGGGGTGATGGATTTCCGTCACTGCCGAGTTGGGGAAAAATACGAACTGCTCATCTCCCCCAAAGGCCAGACCCAGCGCTTCGTCTACCACAAAACAACCTTGGTGACCTACCAGGCGGATCGGCACGAGGAGAAGATGAAGGGCCGTCGCGTGGAGCTGGATGCCGAGGTGCAGGTAGTAGACATCGGCGTTCGCATCGATGGATCCCTCTATTTGTCTCTGGATCGCGCAGGAGAACACGCCGCCCTGGTCATGATGATCGTCGACATCTTCGCCTGGGATATTGACTTCTACGTGGACACCCACCCAGGAGACACCATCAAGTTGGTGGTGGAGAAGCTGACCCTGGACGGTCAATTTGTGCGCTACGGAGAAATTCTGGCCGCCGAATACGCAGGCACCGTGGGCACCCATCAAGCCTATCGCTACACTCCTGAAAATAGCGACAAAGTCGGCTACTTCGACGAAAAGGGCGGCAGTCTGCGGAAGGCTTTTCTAAAAACGCCGCTTAAGTTCGCACGCATTTCGTCCGGCTTTGGTCGGCGTGTGCACCCCGTGCTGGGGTTCAACAAGATGCACAACGGCACAGACTTCGCGGCCCCCATCGGCACGCCGATTTGGGCCCCGGCCGACGGCACGGTGCGTTTCGCCGGACGCAAGGGGGCCAACGGCAATTTGATCGTCTTGCGGCATGCCAACGGCTACGAAACCATCTACGCTCATTTGCACCGCATCGGCAAAGGCGTTCGCCGAGGCGGTCGGGTGCGCCAAAAACAGGTCATCGGCACCGTGGGCAACACGGGACGCTCAACCGGCCCCCACTTGCATTACGGGATGAGGCTGCGTGGGCGGTACGTCAACCCCCTCCGCCAGAAGTTCCCGCCCGCCAAACCCATTCCCAAAGCAGAGCTGGACAACTACCACCAAAGCATCGCCACATGGGTCAAACGCCTGACGGCCATTCAGCCACCAGGTGGTACCCGAACGGCCTCAATCCAGACCGAGTCAAAGGACGCCGGATGAGCCTGCTGGTGGGCCTTTGCCTTTCTATTCTCCTAGCCCAGCCAGCAACCATCACCCCCGAGGCTCGCGTGGAATCGCTCCTGCGCGGGATGTCACTGGAACAAAAAGTGGGTCAGTTGATGATGGTGGGCTTCGGCGGCAAGAAAATGGGCCCCAAGATCCATCGACTGCTGCAAAGTATGCACATCGGCGCCGCCGCCATCTACTCCCGCAATGTACGCTCCCTGCCCCAGGTGGCCAAGCTGATCCGCGACATACGCAAGGACTTTGCCGGGCAAGTGCAGCCCTTCATCGCGGTGGATCAAGAAGGCGGCAACGTGGTGCGCATGCGCTCCGGGGTCGCCGTGTTGCCGGGTGCCATGACCTTGGGCGCGGCAAGAGACCCGGTCCTTTCTTACCTGGCGGGACAGGCCCACGCGGTGGACCTGAAGCTGGTGGGCTTCGACATGAACCTGGCCCCGGTCTTGGACACCAACCGCAATCCCAAAAATCCAGTCATCAACGTGCGCGCCTTTGGCGATGCGCCCGAGCTGGTGGCCGACATGGGCGTGGCGTTTTGTCTTGGACAACAGGATGCCCAATTGGCCACGGTGGCCAAGCACTTCCCGGGCCATGGCTCCACCGCTCACGACTCCCACTTTGACCTGCCCACCATTTCCTTAAACGAGGAACAACTGGCCGCAACCGAGCTCAAGCCTTTCTGCCGCGCCATCAACGCCGGACTCGACGCATTGATGACGGCGCATGTTCAGATCCCGGCCATCGATCCCACCGGCACGCCTGCCTCTTTGTCCCACCCGATCATCACCGGACTGCTACGTGAAAAGCTGGGCTTTGATGGTGTGGTGATCACCGACGACTTGGAGATGCGCGCTGTCAGCGGACAGATGGGCGTGGGCAAGGCGGCGGTCAAGGCTGTGCTCGCGGGTGCGGACATGGTCATGGTCATCTGGACATCCAAAAGAAAAAAGGAAGTCTTCCGCACTTTGCTTGCGGCGGCTCAAGATGGCACCATTCCCCTCGCCCGGCTGGATCAATCGGTGCGGCGCATTCTTCTGCTCAAAGCCCGACGCGGTACCCTAGACAGCCTCGCCGAGCTCGAAAAGAGACCGGGGAGAATCCTACCCAACCGCCGACACCAACACATCATTCGCTCCATCGCCGCCAGGGGACTAACCCTCGTACGCAACAACAAAGCCATCTTGCCCATCTGCTCCGGCAAGGGCGTGTTGGTGGCGGCACCTCAGCGCACCTTCCGCCGGGCGCTGCAGCGCCTGCTCCCCGGCTCCCGGGCGATACCGCTCAAGCTTGTTTCTTCGCGGGCCCAGCGCCAAAAAGAGTTCGAGCGCCTGCGCGAGATGGCCTCGCGTTATGAGCTCCTGGTGGTTGGGGTCACCAACGTCTATCAGGCCTGGCTGGTCCAAAAACTCTACAAGTCGACAAAAATCCCCATGGTGGTCGTCTCCTTCGGATCTCCATATTTGTTACGCTACTTCCCAAAGATACCCGTCTACCTTTGCAGCTTCTCCTATCTGGCAGCAGCCCAACGAGCCGCGGCTCGAGCCCTGGTGGGCAAACAATCCCTCACCGGCCGCCTGCCGGTACGCCTCTCCAAAAGACACCCAAGAGGCTCGGGCCTCACCTTGCGCCGAGGCGGCTGCGGAAGGCGGCCTTCAACCAAACGCCAGACGAAGGCGCTCCGCGGAAAGGCTCCTTGACAGACTTGCCCAGCCCGAGCCCCATGGAGTAAGCTTCTCAACCAATGGCCGAAGAACAATACAGCGAAAACTTTCCCAGGCAAGGCGTGCTGGAAAAGACCCCGTTGCCGAAACTCATCGCCCTTCTTCTTGAGTCAAAGATGACGGGCATCCTCCACATGGAGGCGGATGGGGCCAAGCATTGGATCTTTTTTGAAGAGGGCTTTCCCGCCTCGGTCCACGCCCCCAAAAGTCAGGATTTCTTAGGCGTCGTGCTCCGAGAGTTGAATTTCATCGACGACGCGGCCTTCAACATGTCCTTGATGGAAATGGCCAAGAGCAAGCGCCTGCAGGGCCAAATCCTGCTGGAGGCGGAAGCCATCGACGAACAACAGCTTGAGCGGGCCTTGTCTTTGCAACTGGCCCGCAAGCTGACCCGGTTGTTTAACTATCGCAAGGGAAAGTACCAATTCGTGGAGGGAGAAGAAGCACCGCCGCCCCACGATCCCATCCGGGTCAACCCCTACGGCTTGATCTACAACGGCATCAAGAACACCTACGACGCCAAAGACCTCAAGGAAGGCCTGATGCCCCTGATGGGCAAATCCTGCCGCGTCAGCCGCCTCTTCGTCGAGCGCGGAGAACTCTTCGAGTTTCCGCCGGACGATCTGGCCGACGCCAAGTTGTTGCAGGACTTTCGGCTTCCCCAGGACTTCGTCCGGGGAGCGCGCTCTGGTGCCACGGCCGCCATGATGATGTTGATAAGCCTTTTGTACTGCAACATGCTGGAGCTGGACGAGACGGATTTTGCCCAACCCATGCCCGGCGTGAAGGGCCCTCGACCCAAACCCAAGACCGCGCCGGCCCCAGCCCGGGCTGCCACGGCCCAGGCTGCCCAGGGTCGGCCGATGACCCCGGCCGAGGCCAGGAAGGCGGCAGCCCAGGCCAACATCTCCGCCGAGCTGAAGAAAAAGATCGACGAAAAATTCAAGCAGGTCAAAACCGCGGATTTATATGCCATCTTAGAGGTCCCCGGCGACGCCGATTTCAGCCGCGTGCAAAAGGCCTACATCACGCTGGCCAAGGTTTACCACCCCGACCGCGTGGCCGGCTCAACGGACGAAGAGATCAAACATCGCATGGGGGTGATTTTCTCCCAGGTCAACGAGGCCTACCAGACCCTGACGGATTCCGGTGCCCGGGTGAAATACGACAAGAAGGAGAAGGAAGTCGCCAAAAGCGCAGGGCCCTCCAAAGGAGGTGCCCCGCGACCGGAAGAGGCCAAAATCCAATTTCAACAATTTCAAAAGGCGATGATCTATATCAAGAAACACGATTTACTGAAAGCGGTCGAGTCCGTACGCTGGGCCTGCGACATGGATCCGGAAAACGGCGACTACAAGGCCTATCGCATCTGGTTGGACTACCAACGCTCTGAAGATCCGGAAGAAAAGAAACTAGGCGACGCCAAAGCGGACATGCAGGCGGTTTACAAAACCTACGCTGAAAGTTTCTGGGCTGCTCGCCTGGCTGCCACTCTTTTCAAAAAAGCCGATGAGATAGAAAAATACGGCAAGGCCCTCATGCGAGCAAGCAGGCTCAACTCGAAGCACCACGACACGACCCGGGAACTGCGTCTCTTCAGAACAAGAGAACAGAAACGAGCCAAAGAGGGTCGATTCTTGGGCATCAAATTCAAACGCGACTGAGGTTCAGAGAAATACCGGGGAAATGCAAAACCTGTCAGGTCTCGTTTTCTTTGAGTGCTTCCAGGTAACGAACCTTGCCGGAGGCAATCTCTCGCAAGCTGATGATGGGCATCTTGTTCTTGGCCTGAACCAGGGGCTCGGCACCGTCCAGCAATTGGCGGGTTCGCTTGGTTGCAAGCAGAACCAACGCGAAGCGGTTGGGAATCTGATCCAGACAGTCTTCTACGGTAACACGTGCCATCGTCAACCTCCCAGAAAGTCAGGGACGGAGTATAGTCGCCCCACCATCCACGAATCAAGGACTTAATTCCGCATCCTCATTTCTTGTTCGCTTCCGCACCATCAGCTCATCGGCATCCTGGGTCAAAACGTCCAAAATCCCCTTGTCCACCAGGCAGATCTCCCGACGCCCGGAGCCCAAGACCGCCAAGCCCCCGTCGCGCGGCCGGCCAATCTTCAATGTGCTGATTTCTTTCCCCTTTTCATCCACAAGACTCAGGCTCAAGGCTGGACTGTCGAGACCGCTGGCGGCCAGTTTCTCTTCATCGGGTAGCCCCAAGAAGCGCTTGGCTTTCAGCCGCCTCAAAGATTCCAGCAAGGACAAAACCTTGTAGCTTTTGGCGGGCGCAGGCATGGGGGCCACCAGATTCCAGGCCTGCTCTTTCTGCTCTTCGCTTCCGCGCTCCAGCACCATGAGACGCGAAGGCCCGGAAATCTTGATTCGATGCACCTTCCCTGATTGAAAATTCATGGGGCTTTTCGCGCGCAAGGCAAAGACATCGACCTTCAGGCCGCCCAAGACATGTGCCCGCAGTTCCGCCACGGGCCCGTCCGGCTTGCGCCGAGAAACAAAAACCTTCTCTTCGTTAACCTTCAGGCCTCCCTTGCCGAGCCAGAATTCATAGGCCCAGTCCACCTCCCCCGGACCCGCCAGGCGCAGCTTGACCAAGGGTGATTCCAGGCCGTAGCTAGACAGCTTCCGCTCGCCATCGATGAACCGCGTGGCCTGTAGATTGCCAAAAATGTTAAGCAATCGCTGAACCCGCTGCTCATCCGCCCTGTCCTCGACAGGCTGCTTAAGCATCCAATGGCCCGCTTCTTTGACCAGAAGAAATCGTGCGCCCTCGGTTTCCAGCTCAATCCGACCCACCTGCTTGCTGTCCAAACCCAACAAGCGCTTCTGTCTCAGGTCCAGGCGGTACTTCAAAAGTTGACCGGCCAGGTAGGCCTCGAGCACGAGGACTTTGTCCGGCGCGGCACTGTGCCATGCGTAGAGCGCCTGATTGTAGCTCGAAGCCTTGCCGACTTTCAGTTCAACATGGCGGCCATCCGCCAAAACGATACGCCACAGCGCCCTGGGTCGATCCAGCCCATACTGGCCGATGTTTTCCGCCGGAATACGCCGAGTCGAAGTCATGGAGGAGAAGGTCGTCAGCAGGCCGCCGATCTCGATGGGATCGGCTTCGGCCTCAACGGGCTTGATCATGCGCCAACCACCATCGGCCTGCCGTTCCACCACCGCCGCTTGGCCCCCCGAGCGACTCAATTCCAGGCGCTGAACATCTGCCTGGCGAAGAGAAAAAACCAACCGTGCTTCCAGATCTTCGCGCTTCTCTTGCTTTTTGGCCACATGGACGCCGAAATAAACATAGAACCCCAGGCCCAAAACCGCCGCCAGCCCCAGCGAAACCGAAAGCAGGCTCCGCAGACGATACGTCATCATGCCCACTTCCTGACCTGCCAAATAGAGATACCCAAGGCCAAGATCAACAGCGGTAGAATGTCCGAGGAGAAAAAAGTGATGAACTTCAACTGACCTTCATCCAGGCGCAACAACGAGGCAGCACGGTAGCGGGGCCGGATGCTGATCTTGCTCTCTTCCTGCAGCAGCCATGCCAGGCTGTTCATCACCAAATCTCGATTGAAGGGATAGACGCCATAGGATTGATCCGCAACCATAAGGCTGGAGCCAAAAACCACCAGGCGACTGCTGGCCGCAGTCGATCCCTCGGTCGCCCCGTTCGCGGGTCGCTCGGTGACCGCCGCCAGGGGGATGGGTCCTTTGCCGTCCTTTTCCGGATCAAAGCTCAGTTGCTCGATGCCCTCCAGCGTGCCTCGCTCGGCCCAGGCCGAGGGTCCGGTGGATGCCAAAACCTGCACCTCGGCAGCACCCTTTGCGGGACTCAGGGAACGAGCCAAGGGAAAGACCGCTTGCAGGCCTCTGAGCTTGACCATGCCCCCTGAAAAAAACCGGGCAAAAATGGGATGCTGCCTGGGATAACGGCTGGGATCGGTCACGGCATTCAGGGGGGAACGCGCTTTCGGATTGACCACCGCGTCCATGCCGAGCGTGAATCCCAAATCAGCAAGCCAAGGCCCCAGGCTGGGTGAGTCCTGCGCGCCGACAAAGACCATCAGCTCTCCGCCTCCGCCCAGAAAAGTATTGATGGCGGCCAACTCTTCGGCCGTCACGACCCGTTCCGCGCCAGGCACAATAACGGCCCGACAATTGGCCGGCACCTGCTTGTTCTCCAGCAAGGATAACGTTTCTGTCCGATAACCTTCGCTGGCCAGATCGCGGGCCAAAAGGCCCATGGAGCGCTGGGGATCACCCTGCTCAAGAGACATTTCCCCGTGACCCGTTAGAAAACACAAGTTCTCCTCGCCCCCCTTGCGGGTCAAGGCCAAGAGACCGGTGGTCAGGGCTTCTTCCACTCCGCTGAACCTGGGTTGGCCCGGCTTGATCCGTTCCTCCTTGGAGCCGGAGACCAAAAGAATTCGGGGTCCGTTGGGCTTGATCTTGTATCGCTCCACGAGATCCAAATGCACCACGGGATCGATAAATTCATAAGAAAAAAGATCCGAATGGACCCGATACCGATCAAGGTAGCCCCTGAGCACCTCGTACTCCGGTTCCTTGCTGCCGTAAAAGAGCTTGGCCTGCACGGGCGCATCAAGTTCATCCAAAAGCTTGACGGTCTGATCAGACAAGGAGTGAATTTTGTTGGCCGTCAAGTCCAAGAAGGCGGGGTGCTGATAGGCCATATAATTGGCAGCCACAACCGCAAAAAGAGCCACACCCACGATCAGACCGTTCAGGATGCCATAAAAAACCGGCCTTCCTTCAAAGCCCTCGCGCAATCCCTCTCGATTGGTCAGAAAGGAAAACAGCATCGCCAGTACGCCGAAAACAATCTTGGCTATCGCCACCCAGGTCAGCGCCCAATCCCAGAGAAACAAGGTCAGAGGCACCGACAACAAAGCCACGAATCCACAAATGCCCAGCACACGACCGAATCGGCTCATCTCGAACCCCCTCAGCGCCAGCGCTGGGCTTCCAGCGTTCTGTGAGTCAAGAAAATGCCCAGAAACATCATAGACAGGTAATAGACGGCATCATGAAGGGCGACCTTGCCCGCGGCAAAACCCCGGATGTGCTCGACGGCGCTCATGGCGCTGAGCACGTCCCGAGTGACACCCGTGTTATCCGAAGCGGCCCATCCGACGACCCAAAACAAAAGCAGGACACAAAAGGTAATGGCCGCGGCCACCACCTGGGATCGGGTCAAGGCGGAGATAAAAAGACCCACGGCCAAGAAACCGGAGCCCATGAGGAAGAGGCCCAACAGGCCACTGGCCACCGTTTCCCATGCCACCGAACCCACCTGCGCATAGCCATCCACCAACAAGGGGTAGATGCCCACCAGGGCCATCATCACCAGGAGCACCACCTGAACCGCAAAATACTTGCCCAAAGTGATCTGCAAAGGCGTGACCGGGTTGGACATGAGCAACTCAAAAGTCCCCGAGCGCCGCTCCTCTGCGATGAGTCTCATGCTGAGAAATGGCGTAACAAAAACCAGCACAACGGCCACGTTATAAAACAGGGGCGTCAATACCTGATCGGTGAAGTTAAGGTATTGCAGCATCTGCGGGTTACGTTGGGTTTGAATCATAATGGAACGTTGAAAGCTGGTCAGGATGCGCAGGAAGAAAAAACTGGAGACGATGCTAAAAACCGCGAAAACCACGTAAGCCACTGGGGTGGTAAAATATAGTCGAAGCTCCTTGCGGAAAATTGCCAGGATATTGCGCATGTACCTCACCTATTCATATTTGGGTCAACTCGTGGAAGGTCTCTTCCAACGAGCGCTGTTCAGATGTCAGATTTTCCAAGGTGTCGTCCGCCACGATGCGACCCTGGTGAATGATGATCACCCGGTCGCAAATCTGCACGACCTCCGGCAAAATGTGGGTGGAGAGAATCACCGTATGCTTGACCGACAGGTCTCGAATGAGTTTTCGAATTTCCAAAATCTGGTTGGGGTCCAGCCCGATGGTGGGTTCATCCAGCACCAGTACATCCGGCGATCCCATGAGGGCCTGAGCCAAACCCACCCGCTGACGAAAACCCTTGGACAGGTTACCCAAAAGCCTGCGCCGAACATCCTGCAGGCCGCATACCTCCGCCACCCGCGTCACTTCGGCCTTGAGTTTGGCCCCACCCAGACCCTTGAGCCTTCCCACGAAACACAAATACGCCGTGGTGTCCAATTCATCATAAAGCGGGGGGCTTTCCGGCAGATAACCGACTCTTCGTTTGACTTGAATCGGTTGCTCGAAAACATCGAAACCCGCAACCTCCGCGCGACCGGCCGTTGCAGGCAAGGCACCGGTGAGCATACGCATGGTGGTGGTCTTTCCGGCGCCGTTGGGTCCCAAAAACCCCAAGACTTCTCCCTTGTTGACCTTAAAAGAGATGCCGTCAACGGCCACCAGGTGATGATAACGCTTCCGTAATCCTCGAACATCAATCATGGCACAGCCTCTAGCACGCTGGAATCAAAAGGCTTTAGGTTGCCAACCTTCTCCGATTCCCCTTGTCTTGTCAAGCCCTCCTCTGCTACCCTCAAACCCGTGCAGCGAGAGCGAAAAATCTATCTGCCATACATGCTCAGTTACTTGGAGCAGGCCCGTTTCACCGGCATCCTCTCCCTGATGGAAGGAGAGCTGGAGCGCAGCATCTACATCAACCAGGGCAAGCCGGTCCATGTACGCTCACCCTTGCTGGAAGAAACCCTGGGTCGCCTCTTGCTGGACCTGCAACGCATCACCGAAGAGCAGTACAATCAACTTCTTGAAATGATGGTACAAACCGGAAGACAGGCGGGAGAAATCCTCATCTCCATCGGCGCCCTGGGGCCCCATGAAGTCTTCTCGGCCCTGGAAGAACAGACCAGCATCAAGCTCAACAACTGCTTCCAGATGGTGGATTTTGGTTTTGGCCTGGAGGCCAAAACAATCTCGCCCCAACTGCTCATCGCGAAAATCGAAGTCCGTGATGCCGTCTTGTCGGGCATCCGTACCAAGTACAACCTGGGCCGCCTGCTGAACGAATTTCCGGCTCACGAAGAAACCCGCATTCGCTGTCGTGTCGAACAATGCGAACTGGGGCCCAGAGAGCAAAAACTCTTCAGGCAAATCGGTGACGGCATAGAGCTTGCCCAATTGGTTTCGGAACAAAACGATCTAAGCTATGTGATGGGCGTCGTCTACGCCCTGCACGCCATACTCTGCGTGGAGGTGTCCGGGATCAACTGGCCCAGGCCCGACGACCTGGAGCTTGATGGCTTGGACATCCCCGACATGGACACAAAGCCAGGCTATGCGGCCCTGATGCAGGACGACGGGCCCGACTTGCTGGCCGACTGGGATTCGGAGCCCCCGCCCACCGAAGAACCCATGTCGACTCCGATCGAAAAACCGCCCCCCTCCGAACCAAGGAAACCTCAAGAACCGCCTCCAAATCCCCAACCCAGCGAGGCCTTCGATGCACCACCAACCCAGGCCTTCATTCACGCAGGCCTCGTGACGCCCAAGCTGGCCCAGAAAATCCTCAGCATGACCAGCGAGGATCACTTCACCCTTCTTGGCATCAGTCGAAACGCGGGCGAGGCCGATATCAAGCAGGCCTATCACCGGACCCTCAACGCCTACCAACTCGACCAAATCGAGCAAACCTACATCACGGACAAAGAGCGCGAATTGGCCGCACGTCTCTTGGACTATGTGACCATCGCCTATCGCGAGCTGTCGGAAGAAGATAGCCGAAAAGCCTATGTGAACTACCTGAGGCATCAGAAAAAAGACAGCGTTCGCGAGCCGCCGGCCCGCATCCTGGCCGACCTTGAAGCCCAAAAAGGCAAAGCGGCCATGGGCGCCAGGCGCTATGAACAAGCCCGCCGGCATTTCCAAACCGCGATACGCCTGAACCCCAACGAATCGGATCATCACTACAACCTGGGCAGGTTGGAGTACCAGGTTGCCATGGAGAAAACCCCGCGCCTTCAAAATTTACCGGACACCCCCATTGCACACCTGGAGTATGCCCTGAGACAAAATCCG
Organism: Deltaproteobacteria bacterium; assembly: GCA_019314375.1. Classification (GTDB taxonomy): domain Bacteria; phylum Myxococcota; class B64-G9; order B64-G9; family B64-G9; genus JAFCZJ01. The sequence goes on from JAFCZJ010000052.1 coordinate 68,638, forward strand.
CGCCATGATCGAGCCCGCATCTACCTGGGTTACATATACAAGCGCAACGGTGACCCCCAAAAAGCCCTAAATGAATTCAAGTTGGCCGCGGACTACAATCCCAATAATCGCATCGCCCTGGCGGAAATACGACTGGTAGAACAAGAAATCAACGAGAGCAAAAAAACATGAAAAAGACAGACCAGAAAAAAAAGTGGGTAGCCACCTTCGACCCGGATGAACGCTCCCGGAAAGTGGTGGGCCAGTTGTTGCAAAATCTGGGCTATCGCGTTGAAGTGCACACCGACACCGAGCAATTGTCATCTCGGCTGCAGGGCAGCAAGCGTCCCGACATGGTCTTCGTGCACTTGTCGATCCTGGGCAACAATTATCAGGAAGTGCTTGCGGGGCTCTCATCTCTCGATCTCAAGGATTCCGCACCGCTGCTGGCCGTGACCGTGCTCAATCTGGCGGACGATGCGCGAAAACGCCTGGAAGAACTGGGTTGCGACGTGGTTCTTTCCAGACAAGCCCCCCTGATGGAACTCATGTTCTCCATCAATCGCCTGCTCTTTCCGAAAATTCGCGAACTCAGACGCTATACGCGGGTCTTCGGTGGATTTCCGGTGGAGTTCGATCAAGATGGAAAACGGCGTCAGGCCGAGGTCTACAACCTGAGCAGGGAGGGCGCCTTCATCCAGCTGGAAGAACCGCCCGAGGAAGGCACCCGCCTCAAGCTCTCCTTTTCCTTAGCCGACGAGGGAAGCCCCATCGAGGTGGAAACCGTGGTCAATTGGGTCAACGCACCCGAGGGCGGCGGAGATCCCCTAAGCCCGGCCGGCATCGGCGTCAGCTTCCTGACCCTGAACAACCAAGAGACCACGACATTGGAACGCTTCATCGCCCATCGGGAATAAACGCATGATTTCGGGCACCAACATCGATTCAAACCCAACGTAGGGGCGAAAAATCTTTCGCCCAAACCTTCGCACCCAACATCGATTCAAACCCAACATAGGGGCGAAAAATCTTTCGCCCAAGCCTTCGCACCCAACATCGATTCAAACCCAACGTAGGGGCGAAAAATCTTTCGCCCAAACCTTCGCACCCAACATCGATTCAAACCCAACGTAGGGGCGAAAAATCTTTCGCCCA
>JAFCZJ010000154.1 GCA_019314375.1 Deltaproteobacteria bacterium
GTGCAGTGATCGGTATTTCCAGAGCAAGTACCGCAGTCAAATCCTTCATTGGGCGATGGCCCGCAAATCCGTCCGGTGCAGTCTTCTACGCATAGCCCTTCCGCTGAGCAGTATGCCGTGTCACCGGAGCAAGTGCCGCAGTTGTGGCCTTCATGCGGCGATGCTCCGCAATACCGTCCGGCGCAGTCGTCTTCGCAACGGCCTTCGCTTGTGCAGTAATCGGTGTCTCCAGGGCAGGTGCCGCAGTCGTGGCTTTCGTGCGGGGATGCTCCGCAAATCCGTCCGGCGCAGTCGTCTTCGCAAAGGCCTTCGCTTGTGCAGTAGTCAGTGGCGCCAGGGCAGGTGCCACAGTCGAGATCGCCGCCGGGTGCTGGTCCGCAGACTCGCCCGGCGCAACCGGCCACACAGGTTCCGCTGTCGCAGCTTTCGTCGTTGGAGCAATCGCCGCAACTGCCGCCGCAGCCGTTGTCACCGCATTCTTTGCCGTCGCAATCGGCGACACAGCCGGCCACGCAAAGGCCTTCGCTTGTGCAGGATTCGTTGTCTCCAGGGCAGGTGCCGCAGTCGTAACCTTCGTGAGGCGATGGCCCGCAAACTCGTCCGGCGCAGTCGTCTTCGCAACGGCCTTCGCTTGAGCAGTATATCGTGGTGCCGGAGCAAGTGCCGCAGTCGTAGCCTTCGTGAGGGGATGCTCCGCAATTCCGTCCGGCGCAGTCGTCTTCGCAAAGGCCTCCGCTCGTGCAGTAGTCGGTGGATCCAGAGCAGGTGCCGCAGTTGTGGCTTTCGTGCGGTGATGTCCCGCAAACTCGTCCGGCGCAGTCGTTTTCGCACTGGCCTTCGCTTGTGCAGTAGTCGGTGGCTCCAGGGCAAGTGCCACAGTCGAGACCTCCGATGGGTGCGGGTCCGCAGACTCGCCCGCCGCAGTCGACTTCGCAAAGGCCGGCGATATCGATGTATCCCGCAAGACAGTTGCCGCAAATGGCTTCGTCCTGACCGCTGATGCATTCACGATGCTGGGTCGCGCAGGTCGTGTCGTCGAAGCAGGGGTCTGTCGGCAAAAGGCATCTGTCGTTGCGGCAGAACTCATCGGCCGCGCAACACAGCTCGTTGCAGACCTGGTGTTCGCATTCGCACTGGCCTTCTTCGCAGATTGCGTTTTCGCTACAGCTTCCGCATGAATGCCCGCAGACCGGATCCGGCCCGCAAACGAGGTCTGTACAGTCCGGCTCGCAGCTTACGTCGATGTCGCTGCTGCAGGCGGTGAGGAGCGTGGCGGACAACATAGCCATGAAGAGAACGATCTGGACGAATCTCATCTTCTAACTCCTTCAAGGCAAGCAAAATGCGATATTGAATTGCAATAATCAATAATAGGTAAAGTTGGCGTTTATCACAAGTTGGCCTCCGGTAGCTTGACAGGGCGAATTGTGCCGCATAGTTTGGGCCGTCATTGGAAATTCACCTTATGGGAGGTTTGTTGATGAAACTGAAGATTACTGGATTGATCGCTCTGGGTTGCTTTCTCTTTGCGGGTTTGGCTTCCGCGAGGGAAGTGACCATCTTGGTGGCGGGCAAGAAGACGCCTGCTTACGCCAACGCCAAGAAGATGGCCGACGGCAAGTCGATTTTCGCTGAGCGGAAACTGCACAAGGCCATGACGCGCATTGAAGAGGTCATCAAGGCGGAAGAAAAATGCCCCATGCCGAGAGACATTCGGCTCAAGTGGCCGAAGTGCAACTTGTCCGCCGATCAGCGCAATCTGGTCATCAACGTCAAAGTGGCCCATGGTGACTACAAGGGCAAGGGCGGTCGCGGCAACTTTGGTCTGCAACAGGTCATCGCGCCGGACGCCACCGTGCGTCTTTTGGGTGGCTACGACGATAACTTTAAAAAACGCGCGCCTTTCGACACCCCGACCACCATCACCCTGGGCGGGACCATCTTTAAGATCATGGGCAAAAAGCACATGCTTAAGGAATTTTACATTTCCGGTTTCGTCATGGACATCGGTGACGGCAACAAGTACGACGCCAAGACCAACTGCATCCTGAAGGGTGAGTCGGCCACCGTGCAGCATATCCACCTCGGTTACTTGAATACCCGACGGCTGGTCTATGCCGATAACGTATTCATCAACTCTTCCCACAAGGCCGCCGCGCCCCTGATCCGAGCCCGGGACGGCAAGGCCGAGGTTGTGATTCGCAACAATTTCATCCTGAATAACATTTTGGCCTGGGAGGCCGACTCGGCTCGCTTCAAGACCATCCCGGCCGTTTACACCTTCGAGGGCAATTCCTTCATTATGAACTGGCCCTACAATCCGGACCCCACCACGGCCAACCCGGCGGCCCTGCAGTTGGGCGGCAAGTATGCAGCCAGTAAGTTCGTCGTCAAAAGCAACCTCTTCGCCTTCAACATGGGCGGTGCCATCTATTGGACGTCTCCCGGCGAAAAAATGGGTCCGCCCACCGAGATCAAGAACAACCTGTTTTTCTCAAACGGTGCCCTGTTCGGAGAGGCCGAGCCCGGTGCCGCGGCCGTGGTGACCAAGTTCGGCGGTTTCAAGAGCAAGGACATCCCCTGGAACACCATCAGTGTTGAGATTTTAGAAGACGACTACGATTGGGATTCCGACGGCAACGTGGTCATGGACCCCAAGGTACCCATCACCACGATCAAGGCCGGATTCGCCAACTCCGGTTCGGTACGCGCCAACCAGACCCGCATGAACGACGTGCGTGGCATGCTGGGCATGAACAAACAGGGCGGCAAGGTCAAGATTTCCAACTACGCTCCCCGCATGGGTGTCGATCTCAAGGTCCTGCCCTTCCCAGCCGAGCCCAAGGCCAAAAAGTACGGCGTGAATCGCGATCGAGTTGAACAATTTTAAAGGTCCTCCTCCCGGGAACCCCTCTCGAAGAGGTACCCAAAGTGAATTATCATCCTATCCAGTAGGACCTTTTATGCTGTGTCGCAAGGCGACACAGTATCGCCCGCAAAACGAAAACACTCATTATCTACCCGATCCCCGAGGAGGAAGTTAATGACAGCCACCATCCTAATGGCAGGATTCTTGTCTTTTTTGGCAGCGCCAAGCGCGACCACCCCCCTGGCCAAGGGCATGAACGACTTCGCCTGCGACTTCTACCGGCAGGTCTTGCCCGAGAAGGCTGAGAATACCTTTTTTTCCCCCTACAGCCTGCAGAGCGCCCTGGGGATGACCTACGGCGGCGCTCGTGGCAAGACCGCTGCTCAGATGAAGACCGCGCTGAAATTCGCTCTGGAGGGAAAGGCCCTGCACAGCGCCATGGGCAAACTCATGCAGGACTTGAACGCGGCGGGTGACAAGGGCGGATTCAAGCTTTCCGTGGCGAACGGCCTCTGGTCTCGCCTCGGCGGCAAGCTGCTTCCGTCTTTTCTCGACTTGAACAAGCGCCATTACAGGGCGGGCCTGCGTCTCTTGGATTTTGTCGGCGATCCCGAGGGCTCGCGGAAGATCATCAATGCCTGGGTAGAAGACAAGACCGAAAAGCTCATCAAGGATTTGCTGCCCAAGGGGATCATCGACTCCTCGACCAGCCTGGTCTTGACCAACGCCATCTACTTCAAGGGCCAATGGGCGGCGCGTTTCAAAGAAAATCAAACCAGACCCGGGAAGTTCAAGTTGCTCAAGGGAACAGAGGTCGAAGTGCCCATGATGCATCAGACGGCCAAGTTTTCTTATGCAGAGGGACCTTCCTTCAAGGTCTTGAGCATGCCCTACACGGGTGATCGCCTCTCCATGGTCGTATTTTTGCCGCAAAAAAAGGATGGATTGCCGGCCCTGGAAAAGCAGCTCTCGGCTGCCTGGTTTGACGAACAGCTGGGACGCATGAGTCGTCGCAAGGTGTTTGTGGCTTTGCCACGATTCAAGATGACTCAAGCCTACAAGCTCGGTGCTGTCCTGCCGGTCATGGGCATGCCTCTGGCCTTTAGTGCAAAGGCGGATTTTTCCGGCATGAACGGGGCCCGCGATCTTTTCATTCAGCAGGTCCTGCACAAAGCCTTCGTGGAGGTCAACGAGGAAGGCACCGAGGCGGCGGCCGCCACGGCCGTGATCATGACGCGCGGCAACGGGGGTGGTCGCAGAACCCTCTTCCAGGCCGATCATCCCTTTTTGTTCATCATTCGGGATAACGTGAGCGGCACCATCCTCTTCATGGGCCGGGTGATGGATCCCTCGTAGTTTTTCCGAGTATTTCAGTACCAGCTTGGGATGGGGGGCAGGGCTTGCTCTGCGTTGGGACCGACGGCGAAGTCATCCCAATACGCGTGGTCTGTGATGTAGGGATAGGCGAAGATGACGAAGCCTGTTGCGCCCAACTCGCGGGCGGTTTGGACCTCGGCCGTGATTTCAGCAAAGTCGTCGTAGTTGCCTTCGATGCCGGCGTAAACAAAGCGGCTTGGGTTGTTGTCGATGTGATCGGCCATCATGGCCGCGAAGTCCAGTCGTTCGCCTGGGGGCTCGGTCAGTGGGAAGTAAGCCATGGGCACTATGGCGTCCATGATGCCGGCCGCTGTCCAGGCCCAGGGGTCCTGGTAGAAGTCGTGGTAGCCCTGGCTGACCGAGGACCAGCCCCAGACATTTTCGCGGATGAACCAGACCGCCGAGCTCAAGACGGCCTCGGGCCGGATTTGGCGTACGGCCTGATGGACCTCGGCCACAACGTTGTTGATCTGCCTGCGCTGCCAGTCTCCCCAAAGCAAGTCGGGTTCGGTTTGCAGGGCCTCGGCATAAGCAGCCTCACTGACGAGATCGTGGCTGTATTTTGGGCCGGGGTAGCGGATGTAGTCTAAGTGCAAGCCGTCGATGTCGTAGGCACCCAGCAGGTCTTCGGCCACGGCCCGGATGTGGGCGCGCACTTCGGGGATGCCCGGGCTCAAAGACACGTAGCCATCGCTGCAGTTGCCCAGCATGGGTGTGCCCGAATCGTCGACGGCCGACCATTCCGGATGGGCTTCAAGCACGTGGGCGATGCCCGAGCTGACCGGGCTTGAAGCGCTGCAGGACCAGGCCGGGATCGTGTTGATCCAGGCGTGCAATTCAAGACCCTCGCTGTGAGCCGCGTCTAAGGCTACCTGCAAGGGGTCCCATCCCGGGTCTACGCCCAGTGTGCCGGAGAGCCGACTGGCCCAGGGCTCCACCGTCGAATCATAGTAGGCGTCTCCCGCGCCGCGGACCTGAAAGTAAATCTGATTGAAGCCGGCCCCGGCAAGCTCACCCACGATGCGTTCAATGTCGGCGGCGTCCGTCCAGTTCCAGCGCGTAACCCAAACGCCGCGAGCTTCCAGGGGCAAAGGATCGGCGTCGCCACCATCGAAGCCCGCGTCGATGCCCGCATCAGAACCCGCGTCGATGCCCGCATCAGAACCCGCATCGGAACCCGCATCAGAACCCGCATCAGAACCCGAGGGCGTATTCGAGCCGCAGGCGCTCGTGGCGAGAGTCAGGCAGAGAATACAGAAAAACTGGGTGGTCCTTTTCATTTGACCTCCACATCGAAGACTGGCCGGGGGGCTTGAGCTTGCGCCCGATCCGCTTGGAGCACCAGGGCGGGCAGGAACAGCGACAGATTCATTTCGTTCATGGCTGTCGTCTTCTTCGCCAGGCGGGAAGCAAGAACAGCAGGAGGAAGGAGGTGGCCGGGGACCCCGAGATCGCAGCGCAGCCGCAGCCCGAGTCTTGCTCGCCAGGCTCGCCTGCGTCCGGCAGGCCCGCATCTTCCGTGCTTGCATCTGGGCTTTCGTCACCGCCCGCGTCGGCCAGACCAGCGTCGCCGGCGTCTTCGGTGCCTCCGTCGGTGGGGTCGGGATCGATGAAGCAGATGTCTACGTCATGGCTTTCGACGTACTGGCAGACAAAACCCGTGGGGCATGCCGTCTCGCCGCAGAGTGGGGCGCAGTAGCCTTCGGAGAAGTCCGTGGCCGTGAACAAACAGAGCTGGCTGCATTCATAGAAGGAGACCCAGCACATGCCGTCGCAGTCGATGTAGTCCTTGGAGCAGAAGGCCCCGGGTCCGTCGTGTTCGTCGATGCATACCGGGATGTCCGAGATGGCACCGCAGTGTTGCCTGTCGTTGCAGTCGGTATCGTTTGTGCATTCCACTTGACCGCTGGGGTAGATCGAGCAAATGCCGGCGCGATCATCGGCATCCAAAGTCGAGTTCATGCCGTTGGGGAGTTGGCCGTAGTACATGGTGGCGAAGGGCTCGGGCGTGTGGGCCAATCCCAGAAAATGCCCCAACTCGTGGGTCATGACGCCCAAAGGATCGATGGCGTCGGTGCGGGTGGCGTCGGGACCGCCGATGACCCAGGTCAGGCTGTCGGCGTTGATGGCGATGTCTGCCTCCATGGGCTCGCCCTCTTCCTTGGGAATCCACAGGGTGGCACCCGCCGAACCCGGACCGAAGGCCCAACCCTCGCCGATGCAAAAGAAGGTGTTTTGATCGTCCGCGGCCCAGACTGCCTCGGTGGGGCCCTGGTAGATGAATTGAACATTGGCGCAGCTCACGGCCTCCCAGGTGGCCGTGGCTTGGCGAAGGATTTCGGTGAAGGTCAGGCCGTCAGGCAGGTCGGGGCATGCGGATTCGTTGATGAAATAGGGAACCGGCATGCTCGGCCATTGCCGCCCATTGGTGCCGAAGGCAGAGGCCGTCGAGGCCAGGGCCAGGCAAAGACACAGGCCAAGGACCTGTAAACTGGCCAGGCGATGACTCATCGACTACGGCGTCGCCTGAAGGCGAGAAATAGACCAACCAAAAGCAACAGACTCATTGAGGGGGCACCGGCGCTGGCGCAGGCGCAGCCTCCGTCTTCGTCCGTGTCGCCAAGGTCGCGACAAACGCCTGCTTCGCAGCTACGTCCGTCTGCGCATTGGCCGCAAAGGCCGCCGCATCCGTCGTCACCGCATTCTTTGCCGTCGCAGTCCGGTGTGCAGGCGTCGACGCAGATGTTGTTTTCGCAGCTACGACCCGTGGCGCAATCGCCGCAGCTCCCGCCGCAACCGTCATCACCGCATTCCTTGCCGTCGCAGTCGGGGGTGCAGCTGTCATCGATGCAGGCACCATCTTGGCAGCTATAGCCGGTTTGGCAATCGCCGCAGCTCCCGCCGCAGCCGTCGTCACCGCATTCCTTGCCGTCGCAGTCGGGGGTGCAGCTGTCATCTATGCAGACGCCGTTTTGGCAGCTAAAGCCGGTTTGGCAATCGCCGCAGCTCCCGCCGCAGCCGTCGTCGCCGCAATCTTTGCCGTCGCAGTCGGGGGTGCAGCTGTCCTCGATGCAGATACCCTCTTGGCAGCTATACCCAGTCTGGCAATCACCGCAGCTGCCGCCGCAGCCGTCATCACCGCATGCTAGGCCCTCGCAGTTGGCCTCACAGACGCCGGCCACATCAGCTCGGACTCGCATGATGATGTCGCCGCTCACGCCCAGATCCTCGATGAAGGTCCAGTTGCTCGCGTCGCCAACGCAGGTGCCTGCCGTGCCGATGATGTGGAAGATGTTGGCCCCGTCCGTGGTGGCCTGATCATGAATCGTGCCCACTTCCTGGCAACCGCAAGCACCCACGGAGGGCATCGCCGTGCATTGGTAGGTGCCCCATTCGGTGGCCAGGCTTTGGGACTCGTCGGTAAAGCGCACCATGACCATGAAGTTGCCATCGGTGATCGCCGGCGGATGGTTCGCCGGATCATCCTGGTCGAAGGTGATGACGAAGCCCGTGCTGCCCACAAGCGGCATGCCCGTACCGCCCGTGGCCGGGTTGTAAAGATCCGCGGTGGTGATGGAAAAGATGGGCTCCGCCCCCGTGGGTGTTGCCGTGTCGCCGCTGTGGGCCCAAATTTCAATGATGGCGTTGGCTTCGCCATCAGCCATGTTGGGCGGGGCGGCAAACACGAATTCGAGACCCAGGATGTTCACCGGATAGTCTTCCGGGTCGGGACGATAGAGCTGGCCGATGGCTTCGCCCAAGGCAAAACCAGGCTGGGTGGCCAAGGCGATGCCGGAAATCTCGACCGCGGCCTGTGGAAGATTCTCGGGGAACTGGTCGTGCTTGTAGACTTTTTCAACGGCCTGGGCCTGTGTGGTAAGGCTACAGAAAAGAAAGACAAACGATACGGCAAAAAAAGTTTTCATGTTTTCTCCATGGCAGAATTAATCTTCATTGCCCATTGAGGTGTCCGTTGAGCAATACATTCATATCAAAGTTTGCGCGTGCGTGGGGATCGATCTCCAGGATACTTTGCTTGTCGACAAAGGGCAGGGCATAGATTTTTCCGTTGGGGGCCAAGACCCCTCCAAAATATTTACGGCCCTCGGTTGCACCCAGGTCGATGCCGACCCGCCGAATGCCCTCTGCGGTAAGGTTCTCGGGATCGATCTCCAAGACTTGGCCTTGATTACCCGGCGAGGCATAGATTCGACCATTGGGGGCTAGCGTTCCCCCCGTCCATTTCGAGCTTCCCGTGAGAAGATCAGGGCCAACCGGCCCAGAGCTATCGATGTCCTCGGGTACGATTTCAAGAACAAAATGATTGTTGCCCGGGGTGGCGTAGATGTTTCCGTTAGGGGCTAAGGCCGCGCCGTACCATTTTCCCAGACCTGTGCCAAAGTCAGGCCCGAGCCTTTGGATGCCCGTGTCCGTCAGGTTTTCGGGGTCGATTTCGAGGATTTGTGGATCCGCGCCGGGTACGCAATAGATTTTCCCATTGGGGGCCAGAACGCCGGTGTACCACTTTGCGGGGCGGGAGCCCAGGTTCGGACCCACCCTTCGTATGCCGCCTGCGGACAAGTCTTCAGGGTCGATGGCCAGCACGTATTCGTCCGAGCGCGGACAGGCGATGAGCAAGCCGTTGGGTGCCAGGCGCAGACCCATCCACTTGTTTTCATCGTCTTGACTCAGTCCGAGATCAACCGCTGTGATTTCCGCGGCGTTATCGACATCGTCGGGATCAAAACGCAGGGGATACTTTGTGTCGGAAGGTGGGCAGTAGAACATTCGGTCGCCGGCCAGGGCCACGCCGTACCAGTTGTCTTCACCCCCGATATCAGGGCCCACGAGCCGGGCCGTGGGGTCGGAAGAGGCCATGGTGTTCAGCTCGCCGAGTTGTGGTGAATCGCGAGGGATTCCGTAGATGAGGCCGTTGGGCGCGAGAATGATTCCTTGAAACGCGCTATTGGAAAGTGAGCAGGGGATTTCCCGGACCGTGGCCTCTTCCGTTGAGCCCATGGCCGCGGCATCCTGAAGTTGTGCTTGAAGCGCCGGCCAGTGCTCAGGGCCCAGGGATGCCCAAGGGGTCCCAGTGCCTGCATCCGGAGAACCCGAATCCGCGGGGCCCGTATCTCCGTCCAGAGAATCCCCATCCGGAGAACCAGCATCTGGAGAACCAGCATCCAGGCAGGCATCCAGATTGTCGGGTCCTTCGAAGCCATAGCGCCCGCAGCTCGCGATGACCAAGAAGAAACAACAGCCCAATAAACAAATTGGCTTCATTTTTTGCCTCATTTATTTGCCTTCATCTTGTGACTATCAAAATATCAAGAATTCGAGTCTTGTCAAAAGTGGAATGCGGCCTTTTGGTCATACACCCGTCGAGGTTACAATGGGGCTGAGAGAAACATTGCCGAGGTGTTCGTATGCGCAAGTGGATTATTTTCGGCCTGGTGGCACTTGGTGGATTGGCTTGTTCTTCTGGCGAGGGCATAGATCCTCGGCCCCAGGCCGTGGCCGGGGACTACGGGGTCTATTTTGATGAAGAGAAGCTCGAGCTGAGTTTGGAACGCAAGGGCGCGGAGGGGGCCGATGATGCCGTGCTGCTTCGTTTTCCCTCAGACGGCTTACAACTCGGGGTGGTCGACCAGGTCCGCGACGAGGTGAACTACGATCCATGGCCCATGTACTCAGTGTCTGAACTGGGTGAGTACACCCCACCGGCGGGCCTGGAGTGGTTGGATTTGATTTCGGCCGTGGCCTCGCCTGGAACGGATGGGACAAGTCTGAGCATTCAATTCGATCATGCGCGGGGCAAGACTTCTCGTCTTCGCATTGAGGTCGAAGACGATGGGCGCTTCAGACTTGAGTGGATGCCGGAAGAGGGCGTCTCGCAGGTGGCCTATTTTCGTTTGCGGCCCATGGTGGATTCCGCGGAGGCTTTTTATGGATTGGGGGCCTACCTGGATCATGTCAACCATCGGGGTCTGGTGCGCGCCATGCAACTCGAGCCCGATTTCGCCTTGGAGAGCAGCTACAATGAGGCCCACGATCCCATTCCCTTCGTCATCGGCACCCGGGGCTGGGGGCTTTTCGCCGAATGCCCTTTCCCTGGGCTTTTCGACATGGCCTCACGGACCGACGATCGGGCCGAGATCGTTTTCGGCACCGGTCCCATGTCGAGTATGGGATTTGTGTTTCATTTGTTCGGCGCCGATCATCCTTTGGATTTAACCCGTCACTATTATGAGGTCACCGGCTACCCCAAGCTACCGGCTCCCTGGGCCTTGGGCCCCTGGATTTGGCGGGACGAGAACGAAGATCAGGCTCAGCTGCTCTCCGATATTCAAATCATTCGCGAGCAGGACCTGGCCACCTCGGGCATCTGGATCGATCGGCCCTATGCCAGCGCGGTCAACAGTTTTGATTTTGACCCGAACCTGTTTCCGGAGCCGCAGGCCATGATCCAGGCCATTTTCGATCTGGGTTTTCGTGTGGCGCTTTGGCATACGCCTTATTTGGACGCAGATGACCCGGCTTGCGCTGAGCTGAGGGCCCATGCCCTGGCCAACGATTTTTTTCCACCCGAGGTCGGGCTGATGCTCAACCACTGGTCTTATCCCATCGATTTGACCAATCCGGCAGCCTACGCCTGGTGGCAGGATCTCATTCGGCGTTACACGGACCTGGGCGTGGAGGGTTTCAAGCTGGATTACGCCGAGGACGTCGTGCCGGGTGTCTTCGGAGCAAGGAATGTCTGGGGCTTTTCAGACGGCAGCGACGAACGCAGCATGCATGCCTTGTATCAGCGTTTTTACCACCGGGTTTATGCGGAAACCATGCCGGCTGACGGTGGTTTTCTGATCTGCCGGGGCGCCACCTACGGAGACCAGGTGAACGTCAACGTGATTTGGCCGGGGGACTTGGACGCCAACATGCTGCGTCATCGTGAGCTGGGCAATGCCGGCACGGAAGACGAGTACGTCGCCGTGGGGGGCTTGCCGGCTTCGGTGATTTACGGCTTGAGCTTGGGGCCTTCGGGCTTTCCCTTTTACGGCGCCGACACGGGCGGCTATCGTCATTCGCCGCCGGATAAAGAATGCTTCACCCGATGGTTTCAGCAGACAGCCTTGAGTTCCGTCATGCAAGTCGGCACCAGTTCAAACGACGTGCCTTGGGAGTTTCAGCCTGAGAACGGTTTTGATGAAGAGATGCTGGGTTGGTATCGGCGTTATGCCCGTTTGCACATGAGGTTGTGGCCCTACGAGTGGACCTTGGCCAAGCGCATCGCGCTTGACGGCCGCCCCATACAGCGTCCCTTGGGCTTGCAGTTCCCTGAGCTGGGGGCACATCCCGACGACCAGTATATGTTCGGTGATGCCTTACTGGTGGCACCTGTGGTGGACAGGGGGGCTCGCTCAAAAGACGTGATCTTTCCGCCCGGCGCTTGGCTGGATTGGTGGACCGGAGAGCGCATCGAAGGCGGGCAGACAATCACGGTCGATGCCCCCTTGGATACCTTGCCCCTGTATCAGCGGGCAGGCACGATCGTGCCCATGCTTCGGCCCAGCATCGACAGCATGGCGCCCACAAGCCGTCCTGACCTGGTGGACTCTTACGCCACCAGCTCAGGGAGGCTGTACGCCCGCGTGGCCCTTGGCGGAACCGCGCACTTCGATCTATTCGATGGCACCACGATATCCTGTGAAGAAGAGGATTCAGGATTGCGCTTGAGCGTGACCCCCGGCGAGGCGTTTCAGCAGGGTGTGCATTTTCTCATCACGACTTTCGGGGCCAATGCACCTGCCGACGTTCAGGTTGATGGTCGTTCCCTGTCCATGCGGGACAGCCTGGAGGCTTTGGAGGGTCTGGATGAGGCTTGGTTCTTTGAGGGCTCGGCGCTTGCCGGTAGCCTGCATCTGCGGGTCGGAGCAGGCGCTCACGAATTGAGCATCAGCCGATAGCTTTTTGCAGGCGGATTTTTACCTTGGCAGTCGTCTTGATTTGTGAGAATTTTATAGCGCTGAACATGCTTTCAGAATCGAGAATAGAATGAAACTTTTGCCCAAGGGGTACAAGAAGAAGGTGGGCGAAGCCGTCCGTCACTATTGGTACACACTATCTGCGCAGGCCGCTAAACAATCCGCCAAAGACGCTGACAGGGGTAGAAGATCGGCGGTAACCGGCGGGAAGCAGATGGATGGTTTCTGCAAGCTTCTACGGTGGCTTTTCATCAAAAACGGACTTCAAGACGCTGATATTTACCTCTCGGGCAATTCAGATCTCACTATCCCCGGGTTCTACCGACCGACCAAGAAGTG
>JAFCZJ010000155.1 GCA_019314375.1 Deltaproteobacteria bacterium
AGGCCGCCACGAAGTGGCTGGCACCAAGTCCCGCAAGGCTATTTGACTACTTCGTAACAAGGGGTAATGATCGATGAGCCCTCTTTATCGAGAACGGAGACTGTTATGCGTGGATTCCATTGTTTGGCCATGTTTTTTGGCTTGTTGCTTGTCGCCGGTCCCGCCGCGGCCGAGAAGAAGTCGGCTGCCATGGTGGTGGCCGATGGAGCGCTCAAAAGCGTGGTGCGCGTCAAGTTGACCATGTCCGGCTACCAGGTGCTCGACGCCTGGCGGGAGCATGACTTCTTTCATGGCTTGTCGTCCCTGCGCACCGGGCACATCGACGCGCCCAAACCAGGCTTTCTGCCCGAGGCCCTCGTGCCGGACTGGGAGAAGGGGATAGCTGCCTGCCAGGCTCGGGCGGGGAAGCCGCCCTACGGTGTGCGCAACACCGTCGCCTTCCTCTGTGGTCAGGAACTGGCCGAAGTCATGTGGCAGCGCTGGTTGGATCAGAGCGGCGTGGACCTGGTGATGATCGTGTCTACCGCAAGCGCCAAGGTTACGGAAAAAGATCTTAAAGCTCTTCGGGCGGGCAAGTTCGACCCAAAGAAGATGAAAAAAAAGCTTCGGATAGCCGTCTTCGCCCCCCAGGAATCGTCCATGCGATACCTGGAATCCGACCTCCCCGCGCAGCAGGATCTGCCCAAAAAGGTCTCCGACCAGATCAAGGAGCTGCTCGAAGGCAAGGGTTTGACCAAAGCTCGTCAGATAAGTCGTGAGTTGCCCAAGTCAGGCTTTGCCTCCGCCACCGGGGGCCTGAGCGACGAGTTGAAGCAGGGCAAGCCCTTGGACCTGAAACCCGTGGCCCTGCCCAAGGACTGCAAAGCGCAACTGCCGGCCCTGGAGATAAGTCCGGCCAAGGCCCCGCTGGCGATCACCATCATGCGACAGTGGAAAAAATCAATGCCAGGCAGGCATCCCGCCGAGAAGACGCTCGAATGCACCCTGGCGCTGACCATGAGCAAACCGCTCTTTGGCTCCGAGTTACGGTCGATGGGCGCCATTCTACGCTGCGGCGATCTGCAGGTCTCCGCCAACCGCCCGGGCATTAAGCCCTCCGACGGCCACAGAGGCCTAAGCAAGAAACTAGTGTCTTCGCTCTTGCGCAAGCTGTGTAAATAAGGAACCACCCAGTTTGTCGGTTCTGGCCCGTAGGGGAGGGCTTGATGCCCTCCCGTGCTACTTGCCCCCAAGCACCCTGACGGCGGCATCGTGCAGCCCGCGTACGTCCTTGCCGCGTACCTTGTCCTGGGAGTTTCTGCAGGAGATCATCAAGAAGGCGCAGTTCGTCATTTTCAGGCATCTCCCCAGCCTGTTGCCCTTGGCGTAGTTGGCCCTGCAATCTTTAAAGAAGGCGACCTTGCGATCTTCCTCCATGCTCTTGTGCGTCGTATAAGCCTTGCAGCGCGACATTTGGTCATACAGGCGCTCGCAGGGATCGTTGCTAGGCTTTTTGCAGCCGGTGGCGCAGACCGCCAGCAATGCAAACAGAGCAGCAGAAATCGCGAAGCGATGCATGTCTCACCTCCATGTAGATTTTCTGAACTCCATCAAAAATCGAGAACGGGTTATTTGCAAGCGATTCTTTTGGCACCCTCGCGGCACCACCGGGCTGCCTGTAGGGTGCCTGGAGGAAAGCGCGGAGTCCGGGGTAGCCTGAGTGCAAGAAAGGTCGTGGATCTGAGTCGGGTGGAGCGCCTGGAGAAAAAAGGAGCAACCATGGTGCTGCACTTCGGAGACATGCAAAAGCAAGAGCTCCCCTCTGCACTCATGGGTGCCTCCACCCGGCGGCGTTTGAAGAAGGCGCTGGAGGAGGCTCTTGAGGCCAATCGGGCCCCACTCCTCGTATTGCGAACCGACTATCGATGCGCTATTTTGCGCCCTTGGCAGCCAAGGCTGCATTTGACATAAACGACGATCATCACTGCAGGAGCCTCCTGTCTAAACACCTCATTGATGCCCGCGGACGCAAGTGGCGAACCAGCAAGGATTTGATCGATCGGCTGGCCGACATGATGAACGAGCAGTCCATCCATCCATTGCAAACCAGCGACGAGCTGTTCCACATCATCGACGCGGCCCTGACAGAGAAGGAGATCGAGTTCCTGCTCAAGATGGGTGGGGGGTTCCACAGTCGGCAGGGCTTGCGGGAGACGACGGGCCTGGACGCACCCCCGTTCGATGCAACGCTCAAGTCCCTGATCTACAAGGGGCCGGTGGCCATCATCTCGGACAAAGACGGCAACAAACGCTTCCACATGATGACCATCTACCCGGGTTGGTTCGAGTTCTACATGATGCGCGGGGTCGACGACGCCGACCACCGAGAGTTCGCGCTCCGCATGGAGAAGATGTACACCGCGGCCTACGAGTTCGGCAACGAGGAGGTGATCAACGAGCTGGTCAGGGACGTGGGCCCCCACTTCGCGGTCACCCCCACCGCGCCCCAGGCGCAGAAGAAGACGCGGACGGTTGCCGTGGGGGTGTCTTTGGAGTCTGAAAACCACGTCTACGCCTCCCAGACCATCACCGAATTGTTCGAGAGCCTGCCAGAAGACGAGGCCATCAGCGTCGGCTACTGCCTGTGCCGCTTCGAAAAGGCGCTCATCGGCGATCCCTGCCGCGTCGGCATGCCCATGGAGACCTGCATCTCCATCGGCCCGGCCGCAGAGCATCTGATCGCCGAGGGCATCAGCCGCCGGATCACCAAGGCCGACGCCATCGACAGGGTGAAAGAGTGGCAAGACCTGGGCTGCGTGCACCAGACCGGGCGGACCATCCCCCTGGTTGATTTTCAGGCCACGTACCCCGCCGACGTCATCTGCAACTGCTGCTGGGATTGCTGCGGCGTGATCGGCAACTACAACCGCGGCTACCTGCCCCTGACGGTCACCGCCCACTACCGCGCCATCATCGACGCGGAGGCGTGCGCCGGTTGCGGCGAGTGCGTGGAGCATTGTCCGGTCAAGGTGATCTCGATGCAGGAGGTGGCGGTAATCGAAGATGAGCACTGCATCGGCTGCGGCCAGTGCCAGCACCGTTGCCCCCACGGGGCAATAAGCCTGGAGGCGGACAAGCGGGTGGTCTTCTTGCCTATGCTGGGCCGCGACGGTGCCCACATACAACCCCCCGCCGAGCTTTTGGCGCCAAGCGACGACTCCTTAGACGAGCTCAACGAAACGGTGGACAGGGCCCGCACCCTGGAGGTCTTGGAGGAAACCCGCCAGAAGTTCCTGCGCCCCGACCTGCGCAAGGTCTTTAAGAAGTGGAACAAGAAGATACTCTACGACTTTACCGATCTGGGGGAGTCATGGCACTTCGAGGTCGCGCGGGGGGTGCCCGGACCGCTAGTCGAGGGCAGCATCGACAAGCCTGACATTCACTATACGATGAGCGGGAGCGTCTTCGTGGGGCTCAGCATGGGGACCATCGACGGGTTCAAGGCCTACCGCAAGAAGCTGGTGAAGGTGAAGGCCCCGGTGTTTGACCTCATCAAGCTGCAGAAGCTGATCGGGTGATGATCCGACCAATCTATCCATCGGCGTTTCCTAAGCGACCTCTTCCCGCTGTGGTTGTTTGAAACCATTGTGCCGCAATGCGATGCGGTGCCAAGCGGACCACGATCTGGGCCCGGAGCGTTTGCAGACCGCGAGCTGCTGCCTGAGCGCCAGGTTCTCCAGGGCGAGGTCTCGCCGGTTTTTCAACACTGAGGCAGCGGTTGCGAGTATTGATCTGAGTGTGGAGAGCATGTCCGACAAGGGTTGCGTCTTTGCTCAAGATTCGTCAATGAATTCGTGTGTGATGGGTTTTGAACAAGGACAGCCGGAGAAAATCTGGAAACTTGGCTTGGTATACTTGTATGCGTGTCAGGTTGACGTGTATACTGGTCAGTAGGAGATCGGAGGGACCATGGCTACGAACGTCATAGGGGCTAACCTGGCCAGACTGCGCAACGAAAAAGGGCTGACCCAGGTCGCCATCGCCGAAGGCGCCGGCATCAGTCGCGTGGCCTACAGCAAGATCGAACGCGGGATTTCCCGTCCCAAAGCGGAAACCCTGCGGAGTCTGGCGCGCGCTTTGGATGTGTCGATCGCCAAACTCGTCACGCCGGTGGAAAGACTGGAGAACATCCGTTTTCGTGCCACCAAAAAGCTCGCCATCCGCTCGAGCGTTTTGGTGGACGTGGGAAGACGTCTCCGCAATTTCACCGACCTTGAAAAATTGCTGGGTTGCGAAAGCCCCTATCCGTTGGCCGGCGTCTCGCGTCGTATCCAGCGCGCGCGACAGCGATCACCCATCACCGCAGCCTCGCAAGTCCGCAAAGAGCTCGGCATCGGACCCAAAGAACCCATCTTGGACATCCGCGGTCTTCTCGAAGAACGCGCCGGCATCAAACTGCTCAGCATGCCGCGCAACTCGGATTCCTTTTTCGGTCTGTCGGTGGCCAGCAAAAATTACGGCCACGCCATCGTGGTCAACACCTTCGAACGCATTTCCGTGGAGCGCTGGATCTTCACCGCCGCCCACGAACTCGGCCATCTGGTGATGCATGGCGCCGACTATGGGCAGGAAACGGTCATCAAAGCAGAGGAGGATAATGCTGAAAGGGAAGCCAACGTATTCGCCTCCCATTTCCTCATGCCCGTTGAAATGTTCGAGCGAGAATGGGGCCACACCCGCGGCATGGGCCTGGTGGATCGGGTACTCCACATCAAGCGCATCTTCAAAGTCAGCTACCTGACCGTGCTGTACCGACTGTCGGAGATCCTCCCCATCGGCAAGGGCATCTGGGGCAGGTTCAGATCCCTTTATATGCAGAAGCACAACAAAACCCTGGGGCGGACCGATGAACCACTACCCCTGGCCGAGCAGGCCTTCTCCGATGCCCGGCCGTCCGGCGAACCCGACAATTTGTCCCCTTCCGACTTCGCCCATGATCGGCTCCATCGCCTGGTCAGGCAAGCGCTGGAGGAAAAGAAGATATCAATCTCCCGCGGGGCCGAAATCCTGGACCTCTCGCTAAGCAATATGCGTAAAATCATGAACGGGTGGGTGATGGAGCCAACCCCGGCAAGCGGATGAAACGCAAGAAATCCACAACCTACCTCGTCGATGCTTGCGTCCTCATCGACTATTTCAAGGTGGACCTCAGCGTCCTCGGTCTATTCGCCAAGCACTTCGGTCCGGTCTATGCGTGTCTGGACATCGTGGTTGAGGAAGTCGACGGCCTGGACATCCCCACTTGCTACAATGCAAACATTTCAATCTACGAATCCAACCTCGATCAACTGGAAGCCGCGGCCCACCAGCGAGGCCAACTTTCGTTTTACGACCACCTTTTTTTTCTGGTCGCCAGGGACAAAAAATGGACCGCGATCACCAACGACGAAAACCTGCTCGATGCCTGTCACGGCACAAACATCGACACCTCCCGAGGCATTCGCCCGCTTATTGACCTTACCAAGGCCGGCCACATCACAAGCAGGGAGTCTACACAAATCGCAAAACAAATAGTCTCCAACAACGCCCAAATGAGTCGTCACATCCTGCAAGAATTCAAAAGGGCCATTCGCGACTAGTCGCCCGAAACTAGGTGGCCGAAACTAAGTGGCTGGCACCGGATTTTTGCAGTTCTATCTTACCTTCCAGAACGGCTCCGTGATACCCAAGGAGATGGATCAGTAGCAGAAAGGGTCGGCGCTGCTGAGCCAATCGAACCCTGCTGTCGATTCCCAAGTTTTGGGAGGAAAAGGACGATGACGAAGGCGAAGCCTCACAAGTGGGTGTTTAGAGCGCGCTTTCGCCGAAATGCATTCGGCTGGAAGTCGCAGCCTGCCATCAAGCGGATCAAGGAAGCCGTCTCGGAAATCAAGAAGGTTGCACGCAAAGACGCGTTGCTCGCCTCCGAGGGTGCCGTGATTTTTTTGGAGAAGCTGTCGCCCGCATTGGAGCGAATCGACGGCTCGTCGGGGGCTATCGGCACGGCGGTCAACAAGGCCATCATGGCACTCGTGCCCATCATCGCCGAGGCCAAGGCGGACACGAAGACACGCGAATCATGGCTCGATCGCCTCTGGGACGCCTACCAGGAAGACAAAATGCCCTACATCGAGTTACTCGGCGAATACTGGGGGGCGCTCTGTGCATCAGAGGAAGTTGCGTCTTCCTGGGCCGATCGACTCTTCGAAACCTGCAAAATGGCCTGGAGTCCGGACCCAAGCCTGCGGGGGTTTTTCAAGGGGACGTCCAACTGCCTGAGTGCGCTGCTTGCCGCCCAGCGTTACAAAGAAATCATCGACTTGCTGGACATGGCACCGAACAGAATGTGGCACGACCACAAGTTCGGGGTGAAAGCCCTCGCCGCCCAGGGCAAGAAGGCCGAAGCGCTACGCTATGCCGAGGATAGTCGCGGCCTGAACGATGACCCCATCGCCATCGCGCAAACCTGTGAGGAATTGCTGCTCTCCTCGGGGCTCGTCGATGAGGCGTATCAGCGCTACGCCATAGAAGCGAATCAGGCAGGGACCTACCTGGCCTGGTTTCGAGCCCTTGTGAAAAAATACCCTCACAAGAAGCCTGCCGAGATCCTCGATGACCTGGTCGCATGGACGCCCGGCGAGGAAGGCAAATGGTTCGCGGCGGCGAAGAGCGCCAAGCTATACAACGAGGCCATTGCCCTGGCGCGCCGGACGCCATGTTCTCCGCAGACCCTCACTCGCGCTGCGCGTGACTTCGAAGAAAAGAACCCGTTGTTTGCGATAGAGGCCGGCATGGTCGCGCTTCACTGGCTGGTCGAGGGCTACGGCTACGATATCACCAACCTCGACGTCCTTGCCGCATACACCCACACAATGAAGGCCGCCGAGCATGCCGACTGTGCGGACGCGACGAAACAACGAATCCGCAATCTCGTGGCCAGGGAAACCTTCGGCGAGCGCTTCGTCACCAAAGTCCTCGGCCGCCATCTGTGACCCACCGGCCGAAACCAAGTAACTGGCACCAAGTTTTTCGTTTCTGGTCCGTAGGGGAGGGCTTGATGCCCTCCCGTTGCCAGCCTCTAAGGTCACAAATTGTGACCTTAAACAACCTGACTTTGCCCTTCAGCCAGAACCCGAAATCATCACAAAGTTCTGTATCCACTCATGCGCCTTTTCCAGTTCATCCCGCCGAAGCAGGGCGTCCAGCCAGTCGTCAGGAATGCCCCCGTAACCAAAGCGCGCCCCAAGCAAGGCGCCGGCCACGGCGCCGTTGGTGTCGGTGTCGCCTCCTTCGTTGACCACGTAGAGCAAACCGCCCGAATAGCTGCGCGCGATGTTCAGCGCCACCAGGGCGAGCTCTAAGCAGAGCAACACGTAGCCAATAGGACTGTCGGCGTAGCGCCGATCCCCGCGCTTCGTGTCCGCCGCCCGTTCCACAATACCCAAGACTTCCGGATGACGACCCTCGAGGGCCTTGATGCCGGCCGCAAGGGCAAGATCCACGTCGCCGTCCCAACGCAGCAAGTTGGATAAAATCACATTAAAGCCAACGCAGGCGTCCACGCAGCGGGCGTCCGGATGAGTAAGGCTGGACAAGGCCTCGCTCTCTTCAATAAGCCTGGGATCGTCCGGAGCGCGGATCAAGCCCGTGGGCGCGGCCCGCATCAGCGAGCCGTTGCCCGCGCCGTCGGGCATTCTTCTCATCATCTCTTTTGGCAGCTCGGCGATCTCAAAACCCTGCTCGATCAAACCCAAGGCCAGGCGCGTCTGGTTGCCCACGTCCTTGGGTTTGGTTTTGAGCCAAGCGCTCATCATGTGTGCGGCTTCCGCCAGGTTGAAACCATCTGGATTTCGATAGGCGGCGGCCGTGGCAATGGCCAAGGCCGTATCATCAGTCCACTCACCTTTCTCCCAAGGCCCCCCGGCCTGCATGTTGTTCAGGCGGCGAAAGCGATGCTTGATTTCCGAGGCCGTCATGAACTCCACCGGGGCACCCAAGGCGTCGCCCACGACCAGGCCGAACCAGGCGCCTTTTTTCGATCCTCGGCTTCCGCCTTCGCCTACGGCTTCGGCGGACAGGTCGGCGGGCGGGGTTTGAGCAGGCCCCTCTGTTTGGGTGCCGGTGGGCTGCCGCCTCTTGCTCCAGGCCTGATGGAACAGGGCCACAAAGGCCTCCTGGGCGCGGTTTTCGATGGCCCGGGGGCCGCGGGATTTGCGTACTTGGGCAATGGCTGTTTTCGCCGAGTCGTCCAGCGAAAGCGCGAGGCGCAGGCAGGCGGCCATGGTGCCGGCTCGGCCGATGCCGCCGTTGCAGTGCATGACGATGCGTTCGCCTTCCGCGTAGTGCGTGCAAAGGTCTTCGATGAAGCGGAGGGTTTCGGGCATGTCCTTGGGCACGCCGCCGTCGTGGAAGGGAAAGCGCTGGACCAAAAGGCCGCGATCTTCGGCGAAGTCGACGAGGTCGGGGATCTGCAGGCGCAAGAGTTCGTCGTCTTCGAGAAAGGGTACGAGGGTGGTTGTGTTCAGTTCTTTCAGTTTGTCCAAGTCGGTGGCCAGGTCGCGGTCCCAGTAGTTTTTGGCGCCCATGGTTTTTTTGCCGGGGGCCAGGGTGATGGCCACCCAGCCGTTTTCTTCGTTGGGTGGGACTACTTGGTTGATGAAAATGGGGCAGGTCTTTGAGGTCTCGGTTTTCATGCTTTTGCTCCTTGCCTCACCTTAGCAAGGGGGTCTGACATCTGGCGATGATGGGTTGAGCTGCCACCACGAAGTAGCAGGCAGGGCACCAGGTTGAAAACCACAGACTGCTGTGATTTTCTGTTTTCGACGAGATTCTTCATACGGCAGCTATTTTTGTTCCAGGAGTCGACATGCGAGAAGGGGAGAAGGCCATGCGAAGAGTTCTTTTTTCAAGCATCCTGATTGCGAGTTTCTTGGTGCTGGGTTGTGATGAGCAGGGCCCGATGGGCGTGCCCGGTGATCCGGGCACCTCGGGAGAGCCTGGTTACAACAGCCTGGTGGAAGTGACCGAGGTCGAAGCCGGCGAGTTTTGCGCCGCGGCCGGACAGCGCATCGACTCAGGCCTGGACGCCAACCGAGACGGCATCTTGGCGGCCGGAGAGATCGCAGACACCCGCTATGTTTGCAACGGCGCGCTGGGTGCCCAAGGCGAGCCAGGCCTCCAGGGCGAACAAGGTCTCCAGGGTGTGCAGGGCATTCAGGGCGTGCAGGGCACTCAGGGCGATCAGGGCATTCAGGGAGATCGGGGCATTCAAGGAGATCAGGGCATTCAAGGCGAAGCCGGATCCCAGGGTGTCCAAGGTGAAGTAGGCCTCCAGGGCTCGCCGGGTGATACCTCCTTTCTCTACGCCAACCGTCTTACCGTGGCGCTGTCGGGCGGTGACTTCACGAGCATCCAGGCCGCGGTCGACAGCATCACGGAAGCGGCGGTGGAAAATCCATATTTAGTCTGGATCGCGCCGGGGCTATACAACGAAGCCGTGACCCTGAGCCCATACGTGAGCCTGGCGGGTTCCGGCGAGGGCGTCACCATCATCCAGGCCCAAACCTCGACCCCAGGCACACCCGTCGTCTCAGCCGCCATCATCATGGCGGAAGGTTGCACCCTCCGGGACCTGAGCGTCTCCAACACCGCCGCGGCCGATACCGGCGTGGCCATCTCGGTGCCCCGCGACACAACCGGCGTGCTCATCGAGCGGGTCACGGCCATCTCCCTCGGGGGAACGATTCCTCACGCCATCGTCTTTGACGGGCCAGTCGTCTCAGGCGTCTTGCGGGAGAGTACCCTGCGCGCGGGCAGGGCCTTCCATGTCCTCAACGGCGCGCAGGTGCTCGTCAGCGACTGCGAAATCATTGCCGAAGGGACCAGCCACAATTACGCAAGCACGATTTCGGGCACTGGCACGCACGTGGTGATGCGCCAGACCCGGCTGCGAGCCGAAGGCGGTGCCACAGCCAACGTGGGTTTGGAATTACGTGGCGGCGTCGTGGATGCCAATTCTTGCAGCTTTATCGTGGAGGGGACTGCGTCATCCGAGGCCGTCGCCGTGCATGTCGTAGAAGCCAGGCTGATCGCCCGGAACACGCGTTTTGAAGCCATAAGCCATGATGGCCCTGCGCAGGGTTTGGTCGTGGACATGAGCCTTGCCAATCTGGATAAATATGTGAGTATTGATGGAGGGCGGATCATCGGAGCCTCGACCATCCTGGGCCAGGGCGTCGTCACGTACCGTAATCAAATCATGTTCACCGCCCTGCCCACCACCCTGGTCAACTGCAATGTGATCAGCAGTCACGAGTCTTTCGCCGGAGACGGCAATGCACGTGTCAGCCACTCGCGTCTGACGGGCGTCACCACTAACGCTACCGACCTCATATGCGTGGCCGTATCCTCCAACGACCTTTTCTACGCCAACACTTGTCCCTGAGGGGCTTGCAGTATGAGCCGGACCCCTCTGCATGCTTTCCAAACTAAGAGGCTGGCACCGCGACGGCACGGCACCGCGCCGACCGGGAAGTGAAGCGGGTAACCCTCAAGCGAAGCGACTAAACTAGATCACCCGGTGATGCACAACGTGTTGCCTCTCATCTCCCGATGCCGGGGACGACCTTTGGTCGAGGGGTTTCAGCCGCTTTGCCTCTATCGATAAAAACAATCTGCAATCCCCTCACCCAGTCTGCTACAAAAGACACAACAGACAGACACAACTTGGTACGCAATCGGGAGTGAGCATGAACCACTGGTTGGATTTGTTCACCGGCACGACCTGGGATGAATTCCAAAAATTCGGCTCGAACGTTTCTGGATTCCGCAAATCCAAAGCCAAGGCCTTCGACCAGATAAAGCCAGGGGATATTTTTCTCTGCTATATGACCGGCGTGCAGCGCTGGGTAGGTGCCTTGGAGATCCTAGGTCCCTCCGACGATGAAAGCGAAATCTGGTCCATCGACGAATTCCCGGTGCGCTTCGCGGTCAAGCCCATCATCCTGCTGGATGCCGAACATGGCGTGCCCATGGCCAAGCTGGAGGGCAAGGTCAGCTTCTTCGAAGACGCCTCGATGAAGGGCAAGTACAAGGGCTTCGTCCGCGGCAGCCCCAGATTGTTCAAACCCGCCAAAGACGCCAAAGTCATCATGAAGCTCTTGGAAAAGGCCGCAGTCAACCCGGTGGCCCGCCCTGTAGACCCGAAGAAGCTGGCCCGCATTCCGGTTTACAAGGTCAAGCGCCGGGTGGGCAAGCAAACCGTCGAGGCCGAAGTCAGCGTGCCGGCGCGCGAGGACGAGGAGGCATGTGCGGACACGCCGGCCCTCGAAGCCAAAGGAGGCGGCAAAGCCCAGACCCGACACACCGAGATTCAACACGAGTTGCTGCAGATGGGCGCGGCCATGGGTCTGGATGTCTGGATCGCCCGCAACGACCGGGGAAAGGAATGGCAGGGGCGCAGGCTCGGCGACCTGGAAGGAGTGGTCGATTAAACATGGACGAGGCCACCAAGAACACGGTGGAACTCATCGACGTGCTCTGGTTGCAGAAGCACAGCATCCAGGCCGCCTTCGAGATCGAATGCACCACCTCGATCTACTCGGGCCTTCTGCGCATGAGCGATCTGCTCACCCTGCAGCCGAACCTGGACATCAAGCTATTCATCGTGGCACCCGACGTACGGCAGACCAAGGTGGAAAATGAGATCAAGCGCCCCACCTTCGCCATGCTGGACAAACCCCTACCGGAAGTATGTGGCTTCATCCCCTTCAGCAAGCTGACGAAGAAGTTCGAGGTCATCCGCAAGAACAGGCTGGCGCCTTCACTAAACGCGGATTTTCTCAATACGATCGCAAGTTACTATTCCGGGCGGGCATGATGGCACCCAGGACCTTCAACACCGTCCGAGAAAAGCTCTACTGGACCTATTCCAATCTGGCCATGGCCCATGCCGCGCTCGTCCAAGGCAGCCCAAAGTACACACGAGTGAATTACATGATTCGCGCCAAGCTCAACAAAGGGCTGTTGACCGGCAAGATGAAGCTCGGCAGCCTGTTTGACGACGAGCGCGAAAAAATGACCCACGAGAAGGCCTGCCATCACTGCGGAGCCAAAGAGAATCTCTCCATCGACCATTTGTTCTGCGTTAAGATGGGCGGCTCGGACTGCGCGGACAATCTCGTCTGGAGCTGCAAAAGCTGCAACAGCTCCAAGGGCAAATTGGACTACCTGGAGTGGATGCAGCGTCGTGGCGAATTCCCGCCTCTGCTTGTGCTCCGCAGGTATCTCAAGCTGGTCATCACCTGGCTTGATGAAAATGGCCTGATGGATGAGGATCTCGCTTCCTTCTCTCAGTGTCACCCCGAAGCCCCATTCAAGATCGATTACCTGCCTGGATCGTTTCCGGCTCCGGGTGAACTTGTCCTTTGGAAAGAAAAGAACCATGAGCTGGTTCCCCCCAAAAGCGCGGCCAAATGATTTATGCCCTTGCGGAAGTGGCATCAAAACAAAAAGATGCTGCATGCAATCTGATGGGACCTTGCAGAAGATGACGTGCCCCCCAAAGTTGGACCAACCTTTGGGGGCACGTCAATAAGGGCAAACAATATTTCATGGAAGTGAAGCGACGATGAGCAAAGCGATCTTCACCACCAAGGTCAACCCAACTTACGACGACCTACCAGAGGTCCGTTATCATTTCCCCAAGACCTACCTGAATGTGGCTCGGCAGGCGGTTGGGGACTGGGTGCTGTACTACGAACCCCGGCGTTCAGACAGTGGCAGCTCGAGTCGTGGGGGCCGCCAGGCCTATTTCGCCACAGCCTTTGTTCGGGAAATCGTCGAGGATCGGGCGCGAAAAGATCGCTACTACGCTCTGGTTTCCGATTACTTGGAATTCCCTGAGGCGGTGCCTTTCAAAGAAGGCACCCATTATTGGGAAAGCGGGTTGAGAAAGTCCGATGGCAGCACCAATAAGGGCTTTTTTGGCAGGGCGGTGCGCGGCATTCCGGACGAGGAATACGAATTGATTCTGCGCCGGGGCTACGTGGATGCCATTGGACTTACAGAAGAATCCGAAGAGGACTTGGGACGGTACGGATCCGGGTCGGAACCGTCGGCCGATTACGGCCGGGAGATTGTTTCGCGAGTGGTGAACCAGCGCGTCCGAGACGCCGCCTTCGCCCGCATCGTGCGCCAAGCATACGACTCAACCTGCGCCATGACCGGCATCCAAGTCATCAATGGTGGTGGACGGGCAGAGATTGAGGCAGCTCATATTAGGCCTGTGGCTGATCATGGTCCGGACTCGCCGCGCAATGGATTGGCGCTGTCTCGCACCTGCCACTGGATGTTTGATCGCGGCATTTTGTCATTGGAAGACGACGGCAAGATTTTAACTGCGGGTTCTCTGGTGTCCGAGCCGGTCCAGCGCATGCTCAACCCCGAAGGCTATCTCAGCATGCCCGAGCACGAGGCATGGCGACCCCACCGGCAATTCCTCGAGTGGCACCGGGAGCACGTGTTCAAGGGCTAGTGAGGCTGCGCCATGCCAAGACGCAGGGCCCTCGGTGGCACTTGCCAGTATGCTGCTTCCGCCAATATTGACTCAGGATGTTCATAGGTGGGAAACAAATGGAGGGTCATGAATCCGTTCTGATATCGTTAGGGGGGGGGGCTCGTTTCATGGCAAAGTGCGTATTCCGGGGCAAGTCGATCACCCAATCCGGACGAAGCCGATCACTTGTTCGAGCCCGCGGGGTGTAGTGCTCCCTTGATATGATGTGTCATACTGTAGGTAATAATATTACAAGTATGCTATTGACACACACCAATCCACCCGTATACTTAATAGTACCCAAAGAAGCAAACGCATCCAGATTGATCACAAGTAGCGCGATTTCGGATGGCAGGCATCGGCAGGGCGACTGGTCACGGCCCCGGTGCGTTTTCTGACCGGGCTTACAGAGGAGGGTGTATGAAGGATTTCAAATTACCCCCTTTGCCCCAAGGGGAAGAACTCCGCAAACTTCGCAAAGAAGCCAAAGCAAGAAGCAAGAATGTAAGGCCGCACAGGCAATGGGAATGGGAAAAGACGGTCAAGCTGCACAGAACCCTGGCCGGCTACGATGACTCCAAACCCCGCATGCCCAAGGAACCC
Organism: Deltaproteobacteria bacterium; assembly: GCA_019314375.1. Classification (GTDB taxonomy): domain Bacteria; phylum Myxococcota; class B64-G9; order B64-G9; family B64-G9; genus JAFCZJ01. The sequence continues at coordinate 14,177 of JAFCZJ010000155.1, forward strand.
ATGAGCCGCAAAGGCCCAGCCTGCGAGCGCTACACCCTGGACCGCTTCATGCACCTGAAAGAAATGAAAAAGTGCTCGCCACGAGCACTCGACCTCCGCCTGCAAGATGCCGGAGGCCAAGGCCCCAAACAAGCGCGGCGGGCGCTTTGCCTTGCCGCCTATCGACACCTCAAGCGAGCCCGCCGCATTTTTGTAGAGCGCGAGTTCCCAGC
>JAFCZJ010000268.1 GCA_019314375.1 Deltaproteobacteria bacterium
AACCAGGATGCTCTGTCTGCCACGCAGTTTTTCCTCCAGTTGGAGGCCCAGGCTGGATAGTTCTTTTTCCAGGTGCCTTGAGTCTTTTTGACTGTCTGTAAAAATCCAGATTCGACCGGTGGGCAGCGTGGTGGCATCTCCGGAAAAGAAGACCGGCCCGGCCCAACCTGTGTTTTCCAGCACCGAGTTTGCCTTCCGTTGCCAGTCCTCCTGGTTCATCGGCAGCGGGGATTTGTTATCCAAGCTCAAGACGCTCAGATTGTGACCCGGCACATTTTCGAGTCGGCCGAAGGCCTGGGCCGAGCGATCCCCTTCGGGGGTCGACAGCACCATGCGGGATAGATCTTGTTTCATGGGTACGACCTGGCCGTGACGCAGGAAGTGGGTCGGCACCAGCTCCCCAGCCGTGGCCGCCTGTGAAACCATCACAAGGCAAAGAGGCAGAAGAAAATTGCGGCTATTCATTTTTAAGACAGAGCACTTCATGAATGGGTTCTCCTGATTGGCTTTGAAATGGGGAGGCTACCTCCAGGCTAAGCAGGTGCCTGAGGTGTCGTCTTGGAGATGCTCGTATCGGCGGCCCATCCAATAGGCCACGAGGTAATCAACTCCTGGAAAGGTCAGGATGTCGATCCCGGGGTCGTAGAGTTCCCAGGGATTGCGTTGCCATATAAAGTCGCGGACAACTCGATCGGCGACGTCCACCGCCCCGTCGTGGTCGGTTTGGTCGGTGCAGTCTGATTCATGCGGGAAGTAGCGCGAATCGTTGCGCAGGTCGACGGGCACCTTGACTCTGGGTGGAGGGGGGAAGCCGGCGAGTTGTTCACCGGCAATTTGGGCCGCGTTGGCGTAGGTCATCGGATCGATGGCTGCATACATGTAAAAGAAGAAGCTGTTTTTTGTGTTTTGATGCTCAGTCCACATGCGCGGGCCCAAGACCTCGTCCAGGATGCGATCCATGACGTCGGGGTCGTCCTCCAGCCGTGCCCAGTTGAACATCGGCTCCATGACGATGTTGTTGCCGTAGTAACTCCCTCCGCAGTCGTCAGTGTAAAACCAGCCGTCGATGATTTCGATCCAATCGTTTACGTTGCCCCAGTCTTCGACTGGATTGTTGTAGTAAAAGTCGCGAAAAGCAGCATGCCGCGCTTCGTAACCAGGGGCGTCTTCGGTGACCAGCATGGCCACGCGGAAATACGAGGCAAGCATCACGCCGCTGCCCCCGCGAGGAAGGAAAGTCAAGAGACCGAGGCCGGGAATCTGGCTGATCATGTCACCCCAGTTGGGTATAAACTCCTGGTAGCCCTGGGCTGAGGAATTTTCGTAGTCGTTCGTGTCGAGCTGAAGATGGATGGCTCCGTCCGGTGTCATTTCATGCTCGCAGAGCACCATGAAGTGAGTCTCGATTTCCCTGATCGGCCAGTCGGTTCCATTCCAAGTGATTTGCAAAGGCACGGTGCGTTCTTTCATCAGCTCTTCGACGAACTCAACGACGTCCTCCCGAATCAAGGCTTTGGTGTTTTCGTCGTACGCGGAGAGGGCCTCGTAGGCCAGGGCGTAGCCGAGCATGACCCCCTGGTATTGATCGCGGCTGATGTGGCCCATCACGTCGTAGGAGTTTCCTTCGTATTGAACGTTGCAGTGGTGATGGGGATCGCTACAGTCCAGTTCGGTGCCGGAATGTTGACCCGAGGGCGCGGCCCATCGTTGCAACACACCCGGGGATCCGCTGACGTTGAAGAGCAAATGCAGGGTGTTGATCAGGTCGATCACGTTTTGCCTTGCGTCGGCCGAGCCGGTGGCCTTGAGGCGCAGGGCCTCGGCCGCAAGGTAGGTGCCCGTCCAAATGGCCGAATCCCCCATGCCGCCGTGGGATATGACATTGGTGTAGTTGGGCGGATCCGAGTAGATGGCGTTGCCCACGCCGCCGAAGTAAAGCGAATCGCGGCGGAGCCACATGTTGTAGGCGCGCGAGCGGTCGTGCATTGAACCCGCCGGATCAGGGCCAAGCCAGCTGCCGCTGCCGATGTCGAAAAGCTCGCAGGTTTGTCCTCCCGCCGTATCCCCAAGGTTGCAGGCGTCTGAGCATGAGCCCGCCACGCATTCGCCGCGCACGCAACCCGCACCCGCATCGCAAGTCTCGTCAAGCCATCGGCGTCCCGAGGGGGTGTCTCCGCAATAGCGACGGGTGGCATGATCAACGCAAAGCACTTCTCCCGCCGAACATTCGTGGGTGACCACGACATCACCGCCGGAGTCTCCACCGGTGTCGCCGCCGGCATCCTCGCCAGTGTCACCGCCGGCATCCTCGCCGGCATCGACAGGATCCACGTCTCCTTGCGTATCCCCACCACCCGCATCATCACTCGCATCCACACCGGCATCCTCGTCTGGATCTTCGTCCGGAAGGCCGCCGCCGTCATCCGTCCCATCGGTGGTGGCGTCTTCCGGAGAACCGCCATCCAAAGTCCCGTCGCCGGAACAAGCAGCAGCCAGCAAGAAAAAGCATCCAAGTACCAACAACACCAACTTCGGTAGAACGTCACGATTCATTCCAAGCTCCTTGAAATTCATAAAATCCATGCCGCAGAATATCGAGTACCCGAAGAAGGTGTCAAATGCCCCCCCCGACGACTTGCTTGTTCAAAGAGCTTCGAGGTCTTATGCTTGGGCCCATGACCATCAAACCCTGGCGTGAAATCGACAGCAAAGAGCTCTTGAAGAGCAGGATTTTTACGGTAAACCAAAGCCTTTCCCGATCGGATCTTTCGGGCAAGGAAAGCAACTTCGTGCAGCTGGACTGCCCCGACTGGGTCAACATCGTGGTGTTGACCGAGGATGAGCAAGTGCTCATGATTCGGCAGTGGCGGCATGGCACAAAGGAAATTTGCTTGGAGATTCCAGGCGGTATGGTGGATCCCGACGAAAGCCCCCTGGAGGCCGCCAGGCGTGAGTTGTTGGAAGAAACGGGTTGCGAGGCCGAGTCTTGGCAACAAATCGGCATGGTGAAGCCCAATCCGGCTTTCCAGACCAATCGATGTTTTAGTTTCCTGGCCAAGGGCGCCAAGAAGGTCGCGGAACAAGATCCCGACGAAAATGAAGAAATCGAAGTGCTGAAGATGGACTTGGATTCCATTCCCGAGCGCATTGCCTCCGGTGAAATCCAGCACGCCCTTGTGATATGTGCCTTTTTCTTTGCCCAGATGAAGTAGCCAGATGAATATTATCTTTGCGGGAGACCAAGATGATGGAATTGGGCTTTGAGGATATCGAGGGGCTCCGGATTAGCGAAGTCCTCGCCCGTGGATTGGCGACCGACGGCATCAGCAAGCCCAGCGAGGTGCAGCGCGCGGCCATACCTCTCATTTTGGCGGGTCAATCGGTGGTGGTTCAGTCCGCCACCGGCACGGGCAAAACCTTGGCCTATCTATTGCCCGTCTTGCAGAATTTGCTCGATCAGGCTCAGTCTCGCGCGGTCGTGTTCACGCCGGCCACCGAGTTGGCCATGCAGATCCTGCGCAGCGCCGAAAAATACAAGGATCCGGGTATCCCCATCGGGGCCCTGGCGGCCTCGGGCAGTCTCAAGTACCAAAAGTCCCGGATCACCAAGAGCACCCGGCTGATGGTCGGCACCCCGGGGCGCATTTTGGAGCAGTACGCGGCGCGAAAGATGAAGCGGGTCACAACCGTCGTACTCGACGAGCCGGAGCCCATTCTGGCGGGCAAGGATGGGGAATACCTGCTGGAGGTTCTTTCTCGACCCGATCCCAAGATTCAGTTGATTCTGGTGGGCGCGACCTTGGGGCCCCAAGCTGAAGAACTGAGCCGGAAGTTCATGGGCGAGACGCTTGTGCGCACGGAAACCCAAGACGCACCCCTGATCACGCACATTGAACATTCTTTAGAGATTGTCGGCTCGGCTGCCGCCGCCGACACCTTCCTGGCTCAGTATATAAAAAAGCATAAATGTGGCCGGGCTCTGGTCTTTGTGAACCAGGCCAACCTGATCCGGCATCTCTACCGATTTTTGCAAAAGTACGATCTGAATCCCGTCACTTTAAGTCCCGATCGTTCCAAGCAGCAGCGCCAACAGGCCATCGCCTCCTTCCGCAAGGAAAAGACCAGCGTGTTGATAGCCACCGATGCTTCCGCCATGGGGCTGGATCTCCCCGACCTGGAATGGGTGCTGCATTTTGAATTGCCCCCCTCCGCCGAGGCATACCTGCATCGGGCCGGGCGCACGGGCAGGGCGGGCAAG
>JAFCZJ010000156.1 GCA_019314375.1 Deltaproteobacteria bacterium
TCATCCGAAAGCTCAATGATGCGACGATACAGCAAAGCGGCATTATCAAACTGCTCTTTGATGAAATAGCGATTGGCCAACTTTTCCAAGGCATGCAGATATACGGTCTTGGAGGAAGCGAGCTTGCGAAAATACTCCAACGCTATTTTGGGTTTGTATACCTCGGTGTAACAAAAAACGATGCCGTTGAGGGCCTCGAGCTTGATATCGATGGGCTTGTGGGTACCCACAGCCATCTTCTCCTCCGCGATATTGGAGGCATCGACCACCTGTTCAAACAACTTCACCGCTACCTTCCACCACTTTTTGTGCAAGCGCGCTTTGTTGATGGCCACCCAGGCCAGACGATAACGGGCCATGCTGTGCATGGGCGACTCGCGATATCCCAAAATTTTCTTATAGGTCTTCTCGGCGTCTTCCAGTTTGTCCGTGTCGAAGTAGTAGTTGCCAATGATGTACAAGGATTCCAAAAGCAGGGTGCTCTTGGAGTAGTCATCCACCAACTTCTTGTAAGAACTCAGCATGTCCTCATGCATGCCGAGCTCATGGAACTCGTGGGCCATGAAGAACAAAACCCTGTCGTTGTACCGGTATTCAGGGAATTCCTTCATCAAATCCGCATAAATGGTGATGGCCTCATTCTTGAGCAGCTTCGCCTCTGGCGAGTTGGCCGCTTCAGCCCCCCGCCGCTCTACCTCCAGGTAGTAAACCAACCTGGACTTCTCCACATAGAGCTCAGCCAGCCGGAACTTGATGTCCGGCATAAACTTGGCCCCTTTGGATTTCTTGATCAGATCCTTGGTGACCTGGATGGAGTGCTCCACCTTGATGACGTCACGCTTGAGACCGTCAACAAACTCGGCCTTCTCTTCCGCACCGTCGGTCAAAGAAAAACCCCAGGCTGATGGCACCAAGGCCAACAGGCATAATATGGTCATCAACAAGCTACGTGCTGCGTTCATGGTCGCTCCCAAGGCCTCTGTCGCCTATTCCCAGCGTTCCTCACTGAAACAGCGATCTTCGATGAAGAAGAGAAAGTCGTGCAGCTCATCGTTCCAGAATTCCCCGTCAAACTCGTAATAAATCTGCGCTGCGGCGAAGGGGATTTCCTGTTTTTCCTCTTCCTTCATGGTTGGCGCGCCCTTGATGCGCTTGTAGATGGACAAACCGACTTCATATTCCAAAAGATTCATCTGCTCTTCAAACAATAAAAGTCGCTCGGCCACTTTGCGAACCACCGAGTCCAAGCGTTGCTTCAAATCCCTGTTGACCTCGCGGATCTTCAGATCATAGATGCGATCCAAATGCTCGATCAGGCCGTTGTCGCTCCAGGCGCTCTCAAAGTTGGCCAAGTTGGCCAACTCGGTATCCAGCAAGCGCTGAAACTTGCTCATCTCCACCAACTCAGCGTCCTGCAAGGCCGCATCCAAGAGAATCTCGTTCTTGTCCAAGTCCACCCGGTCGTATACCGCCCGAATGGCATCACCATATTGCTGGAAGAACTCGCTGATGGCGTCTTTGGCTACATTGTAGTGACAAAGGTTCTTGTAGATGAGCGCCTTGAGAATGTACTTCTCGGGATTAAAGTACCGATAGTAGCTGGGTGCCTCCAGGGCATACAGCAAGCCCATGGCGCGCTGGTAATTCTTCATGTAGTACTGAGTCCAGGCCTCCTCCAAAAAAACCGAGGCCTGCATCTCGATGGGGGCATCGATGGTCTCATACATATCGTAAGCTTCTTTGTACTTCTTCTGCTCAAAGAGGATGCGTGCAACGCTCTGCCTGGCGTTGTTGATGACATCCGCCTGCTTGAAGTCCGAAGCCAATATCTCTTCGAAAAGCTTCAGGGCCCCATCCAGGTTGTACTTGACCAGTTCATAAACCGCGTTCACGTACTTGGACTTGTACCTGTAGTAGCTATCCAAGTTCAGTCGACTGAAATGCCGATGTCCCCAGCGAATGAATCCGTTTTTGTAGTCCAGCAATCCCTGGTGATACTCGACAAAATCCCGCAAATCGGACCGCAAATAACCAAAGGTGCTGTCATAAACCAGGTCACGCAAGATCAGCGTTTTGTCGAAGGGCTTGGTGCGACTGATGCGCTCCAATGCCTCCAATGAATCGGGCAGCAGCTCGGGTTTGGTGCGGTTCTTGGCGACATTGTAGTAGTACTCCACCGCCGCGTGGTGCATCTCCAGCTTCTCCAGGCTCTGTGCAATAAAGAACTCCGCATAGCCATACTTATCCGCCCCGGGTTCGTTACCGGCCATGTAATCCCAAAGCCGCGCGCAGGCCTGAACATAGTTGCCGTCGTAGTAGTTCTTAACCCCTTCGTCGAACACTTCAGGCCCCACCGCAACCTTCTCGTCTACGGCGCCTTCCAGTTCCTTGATCTCTTCTTCACTCAAGGTTTCCGCACCGGCGGCCGGCGGGGGCTTGGTCTCACCTCCCTCGGGTGGGGGCGGGGGCTTGGTCTCGCCACTTTCCGGCGGAGATGCCTCACCCCCAGAGCCTTCCGTGTCACCCTCACCCTGGGCCTGCGCCAATCCAGCGCCACCAAGAAGCCAAATGGCCATTATGCACAACCGCCAAAACCGTCCGTCGAACCGGAGCATGGTTTCTTCTCCTACAAAGCGTACGACAGCGAGAGGCCAATCTCTGCTGCGTTCTTGGGCAGGTAGTCATCGAAACCCTGGGTGAAACTCAGCAACAACAGGGTATTTCGCATATCCACCCGAACAGACCAATCCGGATTGAGCCAGAAACGAAATCCCACACCCAGGTTCACGCCAAACTCAAAGCGCGCATACTCCATATCAATTTCATGGACATTAAATGGATTACGGAAAGCGAAAGTAACCCCGCCCGAAACAAAGAGCTCATAATGCAACACCTGTCGATTCAGGAAGGTCTGCTTGCCGTAAAGCATCTTGAAAAGCAGGTTGGTGTTCTCCATCAACACCATCGCCGGGAATTCGGCCGGTGAAATGTCCGGCATTTGTTCGATGAGCTTGGTTTTCAAGTCCGAGTCCAGGTTGTAAGTCAACCCCAGGCGGAAGAGCTCGATAGCCCAAAGGTGGTTCAAATGAATGGTATAGGACAAGGAGACGCCATAACCCTTATAATAAGAGTCCAAAGGCAAATAGGACCACCCAAGACTCAGCTCGTGATCGATGGCGTATAGTCGTTTCTGAATGGGTCCATCGCGACTGCTTAGAGGGTTCTCTGAGCCCTCAGCCTGCCCAGTCATGCCAGCCGTACAAAAACCCACCAGGACCAATGCGGCCAAAACGCGATTCATACCTTTCATCGCCGACCTCCCTGGTCCTTCACATCCGCCTCACGCAGCGTCCGCACGATGGGCCGAGCTTCCTCTGCAAAGGCATTGTAAGAAAAGCCCAAGCCAAATTGCAGCGTGCTGCCCACCCCGCCCTCCTCAATGGAGATGTACTCACGAACCTCCAGACGTACCGAGATGGTGTCGATGACGAAGATGCGAATGCCCACGCCCACGTTGATGGCAGGATACCAGGCCGTCTCGAATTTCAGCGCACCCACGCCAATGAGAAAATAGGTCTCGTTGTGGATCACCATGCTGTCGAACAAGGCCGCCTTGCCCACCATGGGCTTAATCATCAAATTGGTATCCAAGATGAAGTCGATGCGGTCTTCTTCCGGATTCGTGGGGCTGGTGTCCCAACGATCGGCCAACTCACCTTTTAGCCCTGTATCCACATCTAAATACTTGGAAAAGGACAGATGCACGGCCTCCCAGGCCCAAAGGTCGCTAAAATGAACCACATAGTGCCCGTTGACCGAGAACATCTTGTAAAAGGCGTCCAAAGGCAAAAAGCCAAAGGACAGGCCGAACTCTTGATTCAGCTGATAGGGTCGGGGCTGCACCGCAAAAACCTTGCCTTGGTCCAGGCCATCCTCGTCAGCGTAGGCTGGCGCGGCGACCCCGGCAAACAACACGAGCAGCATCAGCGTCGGGCACATGCACCGACGGAGAAGATGCGAAGGGCGCATACGGTCCCTCCCTTGGCTAGAAGCCAACGGCATTGAATATGAATGGATAGGTAACGACAACGGTGCCACCCTTAGGTTTAGGGAACTTCCAACGTTTAATCCGAGCTTGAACGCACATGGCCACGGCTGGAGTGGCCATTGTGTTCACCTTGGCTTTGACCACGCTCACGGAGCCCGAGGTGGAGATGACCCACTCCATCATCAGCTTGCCCTTGAGCTTGGGATTCAGAAGCAGGTTCTTCTCGTAGCAAGCCTGAATCTGACGCAGATGCTTGCGCACAACCTTGGCGATGGCTGCGCGACTCAAACTGCCATGTCCTTTGCGCTTAATCCTGCGGGACTTGAAGACCACGCCACGCACACTACGCTTGCCGGAACTACCGCCACCCAGGCCACCCGGACCGATGCCGGCCCGACCGCCACGGCCTCTTCCGCCGCGCAGCATTTCCACGCCGCCCTTGACGCCCACACCCCTGCCGCTCGACATCACCACCGAGGAAGACGGCAGCTTGGCCACCAGACCGGAGACCTTATAGCGGGAACGGCCGCCGGGTACGCGCACCGCATCCAGATTGGTAACAGCCGCGACGATGTTGGCGCTGTTCTTTTTCTGGGAGAGGTTGCCCAAAGCCGCCATCATGCCCACGCCGCCGCCGCTTCCGCCATCACCACCCTTTTTCTTCTTGCTGCGCTTGTTGCGCTTGGGTTTCTTGGTTGGCTTGGGCTTCTCTTCTTTCTTTTCTTCTACCTTTTTCTCTTCTTCTTTTTTTTCTTCGACTTTTTCTTCTTCCGGCTTGGGGAGTTGGTCGAGGGGGATCTCGACCTCCTCCTCCGGTTTCTCCATGTTGAGCTCTTTGATGTCCACCTTGGCGAAACGATCCAGGTCCACGTCAGCCGCGGCCTGTTTCTGGGAGGAGAACAAACCCATGATCACCAACAGCAGCACGTGCCCGGCGAAGGTGGACCCGAAAATCTTCAGGCTGCTCTTGTCCAGACTAAAATCAATCTTGGCCTTTGGGATTTTGGGCGGGTGCACAAAGCGAACGAAGGACCCACCACCTTCATGAATCAAGTTGGCGTAGTCACCTTTCATCAGTTTGTATTCATATACCCGCTGTCCCTTGTGTCGCCCCGCATGGTTCTCTGCTTTCTTCAGGTCATCCAAAGGCAAAGTTTGTCCACCGACGATCACCCCACCGGAAAACGAATCCGTGAACATGACCTGACAAGAGCCTTTGCCCTTAAAACTCACCAAGGGCATCTTGTTGGGGCCAATGCGGTGTTTCTTGCCCTGGAGTACCTGCTCGTAGCTGCTGACGCTTTTGCCGCTGGTGTAGGCAATGACTTCCACCACGGGTTGCGCTTCGGTGGCCACATGGGGCTCTGCAAAATTCTCGCGAATCAAATTATTGAGCAAGGAAAAGGGCTCTACGAAATTGGCCGCTTCTTCCTCTTCTTCGTCGTCGTAATCCTCCTCCTGGGCGGCACCTCCGCCCGAGGGCATTGGCTGCTCAGATGCCGCACCCCAGTCGCTGGGGGGCTCGAAGTCAGGTTGAGGCGACGAATCCATCTCCTGCGAGGGCCTGATGGGGTCGGGCTCTGGCTCGAAGGCCACAACAGGTGATTTCTGCGGACTGGTGGGTGCCTCGAATACCTCCTCGATCTCGGACACAGGTGGCATCGGGGGTTCTTCCCTGCGAACCGGTTCGCTATCATACTCGGGCGCTGGTTGCACATGGGTGACCAAGTCATCCGCTGGGTCGTGGCGATCTCGATCTTCCATTCGCTCGGCCAGACCATCCATGCGCTGGGTGTCCGTTTCGAAACCCAACTCTTCGCGCAAAGCAGCAGCGATCTCCTGTCGTCGCTCATCAGCCTTGTCACTGGCCCTGGCCGGCTCGGGAACCGACACCCGCATCGTGTGGTCGTAGATTTCCTCTTCAGCCTCATCCGAAACCGGTGCCGGGACCACCTCTGTGTGGTCCTCTTCCTGGACAGGCGCTTCCGCCACCCTGGTGGAATCCTGAAAAGTCTGACGCCGGGGTTTGCGCTTGCTGATAACCTTAAACTTGAGGGTGAAGGAACCAACGGCCACCTCATCCCTGGAATCGAGGTAGCACCGCTCGATGGGCTCACCATTGACGAAGGTGCCGTTGGAGCTACCCAAATCCTCCAACACCAGACCTTCCGCCTCCACCGTGACCGAAGCGTGAGAGCGGGAGGTAATGTCGTCATCGAGTTGCAGGTCCACGTCGGGGCTGCGCCCCATGACCAACTGGCCCTGTGCAAAACACTCGCTGCCCCAAAAACGTCCATCCTGGAAGATGAATACCTGCAGGACACCTGGTTCTTGTTTGCTAGGACGACCTGACATCACGACCTCCTTTCGGCCTACCTTCGAGACAACCGCTACTTGCCTGCTTTCTCGGGAAAAACCGATTCGATGATCTCATCCCGGAAGCTGGTCCGCCTCATCACCATGCTTCTGAGCTCGCTGTCCTTTCGTGCCAGAATTTGCACTTCGCCCGACTTGGTCGTCTGTCCCTTGATGAGTTGGGCTTCAAAATCCACCCGCGCTCGACCACCAGGTCCCATGGGCACGGAGTCTCCGGCATCTGAGGGGGCTTCGGGCGGGGATTCTTCCGCCACCGACTTGGGCTTGGGCTTGGGTTTGGCCTTGCGTTTTCGCTTTCGCTTGCGACGCCGGCGGGAAGACCGGCGTTTTCGCGCCACGAGTATAGACTCGGCCTGTCCTTGGGCCCAAGCGGTCTCGGCGGGAGAGGCCTGGGCCTCGCCCAGCACGAGGCCATCCGTGATAAAAAACACAAGACAGGTCAACAACACAGTCCAGAAAACTTTCCAGTACTTCATGGGACGACCTCCCTGTCTTGTCCCGTAGCGTAAGGTGCCACGAAACTATTTCTTCATCACCACAAATCGAAAATTGGGATACCCCGCCTGGGCGGCGGTCTTCATCACCAAATCGATAGTCTCAAACGGCAAATTCTTGTCAGCCTGAAAACTTATCACCGTTTCGTCCCCTGTCGGGTTGACCTTTTCCTGGCTTTCAATCTCCTTGAATTTCTTCAGCAAGTTATACAAGGGTAAGACGCGCTTCTTGCTCCGATCGATCTTCACCCCGGCCAGTTTTCCCTTTTTAACCTTGGCCACCTGATTGCCCTCCACCTTCAACTCGGTGGGGGTCACGTTGACGTTGATGGCCCACTTGAATGGGATCGCTGCGCTGGACTCGGGCAGGGTCAAATCCGTATCCAATTTCAGATTCTGATCCTGCGAGGAAAAGCTGAAAATCAAAAAAACCAGAATGATGGTGAACATGTCCATCATGGAGGTCAAGTTCAGGTTCATGGGTTTGTCAGGCTTTCTGCGCCCTTTGCCCAGCATCTTGAAACCTCCCGAAAACTACAAAAAAACTACAAAATGGATGAGACCACGGCGTTGGTAAACAAATGCTCGCGAGAATCAAGCCGAGGATCCACCACCCGCTCCCGGCTGGCGTCCATGGCCTTCACAATGGTGTCGTAAAGCACGTCCTTGCCCGGCAGAATCACAATTGTGTCACTCTTTTTGTACGTGCCTTTGATGCTCTTGCAGCGCTCGGCGAGTTTCTCATAATCATATTTTCCATCCTTCTTGGGGATGGTCCCGCCGATCTTCTGAAGCACTTCCGGTTCTTGGTCGCCGGATGCCGCGATCACGAAGCCCTCTGGCGTGATCTGCAGACTCAAGGAAACCTTGTCCAACTCTTTCTTCGGCTCCGAGTTATCGTCAGCCCCACCCTCGCTCAGTGCAGGCACCGAAGCGTTAATCACGGCAGCCTGAAAAAACGCGGCGCTGGAAAGCAGAAAAGGAATCAAGGCCAGAAACAAATTCATGATTGGCACCATGTTCAACTCAACGGGGCCTACTTCTCTGACTCGTCTGGCCATGTTCGTCTCCCGATTCAATTACCGCTGCATGGAGCCGGCGCGATTCTTGGCCGAAATATGGCCAAACAGTGTAAGCGCCGCATCCTCAATATCGTCCAGAAGCGATCCTTGCTTGGCGGAAAGAAAGGCGTGGACAAGGGTCGTTGGAATGGCCACGATCAATCCACCGGCCGTCGTCTCCATCGCGATGGAAATACCTTGAGCCAGAACCTCCTGCTTCTTGGCGGCAGAAGCCGCCCCGACGGATTCAAATGCCAGGATCAAACCAAAAATCGTGCCCAAAAGACCCAATAGAGTGGCCACGTTTGCCAAAGTGGCCAGGTACGGAGTCCGCCTTGAGATCATCGGCCCCACCTTCATGGTGGTCTGCTCCAATGCTCGCCGAATCTCCAAATCAGATCGATTGGCCTTGAGGAGTCCAGACTTCAGCACCACCAGTAAGGGATTGTTTGGCTGAGAGTTGCAAACCTCAATGGCCCGGCTGTAATTGGCGGAGTCCACGTAGGAGAGGATGCGACTCATGATCTGGCGAACATCCACTTTGTATTTGAAGAACAGAGCCCAAATGCGCTCCGACGCAATAAAGACCGTGAACACCGAGGTCAGAAAAATCATAAACATCCATAAACCACCGGGGTCAAAGGGGTTGAACTTCATCATAAAGTCGGTCATGTTCGCTCTCCCAATTTGGCGGGCCTTTACCGACCCGTCGCTATGCTTGTCCCATCTGGGATCCTCAACAACACCCCTGGTGCCAAGGCACCGGCCATGACCGACTCCGGACAAAGCCAGCCTGATTCCATGGGGTTACATGGTGGCGAATTATACTTGCCTCTTTCGGGCTTAGTCAAGAAATCCCGTAAGACAATTCGCCCTCCCCTGGAACAAATATTGGGTCTTGTTAGGCTATTTTCTGGATGAAATTCCTCCTTTCCTCGCAAGCATTGAAAAAGCAATTCACATGCCAGAAAGCAGGCACCCCGCTAATTTCCCGTTCAGGCAAGGGAAACAAGAAAAAACCCAGCGCCCATGATCTCGACAGGGTGAAGCATCCCGGTTTCACCATGCAAGCCCTGCAAGGAAATGAATTGCCGTTAAAAAGCCGAGGGCCGCGGCGAACCGCGGCCCTCGTGCGAGGAAAGGAGGTTGTTGACTACGGCACTCAGTCTTTGCGCAGGCGCAGACCGATGAGACCGGCCAAAAGACCCAAGATGCCCAGCATGCTGCCGCTGTTGGCGGCCGTGGCGCAACCGGCGGAGGCAGAGTCGCCTTCGGAGGTCAAGGTCACGGTGTCTTCGCTCATCCGGGCACCCGGGTAGAGATCATCGTCGAAGACCAGTTGGGCGGACAACTTGATGACGTACTCACCGGGCACGTCAGGCGTGAAGGCAACCACGCGGCCTTGCTTGTAGTGGTAGTTGTAAGGCGTGGACAAGGTGGCCGAGCCACGAGGATGCTGCACGCTGGCCGAGGAACCTTCGGGGCGGCTGACCACGGTCCACTCATAGTTGATGCCGCGGTTCTTGCGGTTGGCCCAGAAGATCATCGCCAGGTCTTCGCCTGTCTTCACTTTGCGGTCGGCACCCGAGTAGATGGTAAAGGTGCTGGTCGGGTCCAGGCAGGAAGAGACTTCGTCGGCGACGTAGCAGAAGCTGGCGTCACAGGCGTCGCCCAGGCCGTCACGGTCTTCGTCGATTTGGTCCAAGTTGAACACGCGGTCACAGTTGTCGGCCTGATTTAAGATGCCGTCGTTGTCCATGTCGACGTCACAGGCGTCACCGATGTTATCCATGTCAGAGTCCAGCTGGGCAGGATTGGTGCGGTATGGGCAGTTGTCATCCAGGTCGCGCACGCTGTCATCGTCGGCATCCTGGTCACAGCCTTCGAGGTTCCAGGGACCGGTACCTTCTTGGTCGGGGTTGCTCACGAAGGGGCAGTTGTCCTGCAGGTTGGGTACCAAGTCACCGTCGATGTCGGGGTCACAGGCATCGCCGAACTCGTCATCGTTCACGTTGTTCTGGGTCGGGTTGCGCACGGTCTGGCAGTTGTCCATCTCGTTCAACACGCCGTCGCCATCCACATCAGGGTCACAGGAGTCGCCCACGCCGTCACCGTCTGCGTCCAGCTGCTCGAAGTTGGCCGAGGCCTGGCAGTTGTCGCAGCTGTCACCGACGGAGTCGCCGTCGTTGTCGGCCTGGTCGCGGTTGGCCGCGTATGGGCAGTTGTCGAAATCGTCTTCGATGCCGTCCTCATCATAGTCATCGGCGTATTGATAGGTGTCGCCCAAATCAGTGTTGGCGATAAGAATAGAACCGCAACCGCAGCCACAGCCGCCGCCCGATTCGTCAGGGGTACCACAGAGACCACCGGTGCACTCGCCAGGCGCCGCATCGTCTTGCGCCATCGCCGGACCAGCCACGAACATCGCCATCGAGAGAACCGCCAAAATAACAAATAAATTTTTCATAACCTCACTCCTTTTATAAAGACAGTTGGTTGTTGTTTGCTTCGTCATGCTCACATATATCGCAAGAAGCGGGCCACATTGACAGCATGACGGAAATCAAACAATTACCTTTTATATCCATGGCTTATGCCAGAGGTGTCCATTTGCTCTGTTTCTGAAGTGGGGTCTTGAGTCTACATCAGGAAGCTGCTTGCCCAAAAAGTGGGGACTTTTGTCCCCACTGCTATCTTCCCTCGTGGCAAAGGCTGCAGCGATTCCGCTCCTGCTGTATCCGGGGGCAAAATCCACCGCCCAAGCGGGTGGCTTTCGGGATTTCCTGGGGATGGCAGTTGGCGCAGCGCAGCTCGTCTTTGCGGGCCAAAATAAAGGGACAGCGGTGCTCGAAGCGACCGCTGGCTTTTCCGCCCGATCCTGCATGGCAGGAAGCACAGGCTTGATCTAGCAGGTAATCGCTGCGGTCACGCTGACTGCAATCGGCGGGTCGAGTTAAAACCAGACTTTCGAGGAAGATCAGCAGGTCGATCTCCGCCTCGGGGTTTTCTTCAAAGGTCCGGCCGAATGCGGGCATGGTGGAATCGGCGAAGTTGGCCAGGGGATCGCTCAAGCTGGTCTTCAAGTAGGCCAGGCTCTTCCGACCGATGGTTCTCAAATCCGGCCCATAGTCGAAACCGCCACGACCACCAGCACCCAGGGGGTGACAGACCGCGCAGCCCAGCTCGGCATATAGACGCGCCCCGGCCAAGAGCCGATCCGCGGGCTTTACGGCACCCGGCAGATGACAGCGAGCGCAGGATGCCTGGATGTGGGGCTGTTTCATCAAGGGATCGAGCTCGGTGCCACCGGGCATGGCATGAGCTGCCGTTTGTCGAAGTGCCCGACCGCTGCCACCATGACAGGCACTGCAAGCGATGCGTTGCGCCGTGTGCTGGTGATGGAGCATGTCTTTGGGATGGGCCCGGTGGGGATGAGGAACTTTGGGATCACGCAGCTCATCCCGTTCCCCGCCCAAATGACAGCTCACGCAGCGATCCACCTCGCCGGTGCAAGCGCGGATCTGCCGGACCTCCACTCGGGCTTGCTTGACACCGATGCGAGCGAAGAAGTCCTCCTGATGCCCCTGCCAATCCCCGCCCGTGCCGTCCACGACAACCCACACAGCCAAGCCCAAGGCCAGCAAGCCGACCAGCAGCAACGCAAGTCGCCAAAAACGAACATCCTTGCCTGGCTCTGCGTTCATGAGACCACCGGCCAATCCTGCCAGGGCCAATAGAAAACCCAGTCCGGTCCCCGCCACAGACCCATGACGATGAAACCGACTAAGGCCACGATGAGCACGGCAAAAGCGGCCAAGAAAGCCGCCCGCGTTGAGCGACCCAGCCACCCAGCCAGGACAAAAGCGACCAAGGCCAGCGCCAACATGCCCGTCGCCGGGTTCAACAAGTCGACGATTGCTGGGTCGGGAACACCCCCACCCAAATACAAAACCTCAAACAGCACGAAGGCGCCGATTCCCGCAATAACCGCGAAGCCGACACTCATGCGTTCAGCCCGACCGCCGAAAAGGCGCCCCAGGTTTTCGTCACGGCGGTCCAACCAGGGCCAAAGCATCAAAAGAACGCCCAAAAGGGCTGGAAAAATCACACCCCCCACCACGACCGAATAGGAGACCGTCTCTTGTAGCCAGAGAAAGAACCAGGGTGCCTTTTCCGGATTGGCCGGGTTGTGTACATCGGGCGGCGCGCCCAAGGGCGCATCAAGCCACAGGGCGACGGCGCTCATGATGATCACCACCAGCAGGGCCAGCACACCCTCGCGCAAAAGCAGATGGGGCCAAGACGGCAAAAGCGCGACGTCAGGGGCCTTGTCCCGCACCAGACCCCCGTCCTTGCGAATGCGCCAAATATGCAAGCCCAAAAGCAGCATAAACATCCCTGGCAAGACAAAAACGTGCAGGGTGTAAAAACGCAGCAAGGCCGCCTGCCCTACCTGGGGGCCGCCCAAAAGCCAGCCCTTCAAGGCAGGTCCAATCAGGGGCAAATCCAATCAGGGGCAAATGGTCGGCCATATTGGCGCTGACCGTCACGGCCCAATAAGCCCGCTGATCCCATGGCAAAAGGTAGCCGGTGAAAGACAAGAAAAGGGTCAGCAAAAGCATACCCAAACCGAAAAACCAATTCAATTCGCGGTCCCGGTAGGCCGCGGCCGCCGCCACCCGCAACAAATGAAGGCATGCCGTCAGCACCAGGGCATGGGCCGCCCAGCGGTGAAGCGTGCGCATGAAAGAGCCCAGGCTCACCGCGTGTTCAATGTCCAACATGCTGCCGTATGCCTGTTCGGGCGTCGGCACGTAGTACACCATCAACAACAAGCCGGAGCCGGCGAGCAAGCCGAAAAGCACAGCCGAAATCAGTCCCAGACCGCCCGTGGTGGCAAAGCGCAGGGCCCGCTGGGTGACCTTGACGGAATGAATGTGAAACAAGAAATTCCGGCGCATGCGCCGAGTCGGATCTTGGATCTCCGTGCCGGGTCGCAGATCTCTTTTAATGTTGCCGGGCAAGGCCTTCAGATTGCGCCAGAGGCTGGAGCCAAAGCCCGCCATCTCAGACCTGCTCCCCGGAAGCATCACCGCGCAATAGATGCATGGGCACGGTTTGACCCTCGACTTGCACCGAAGTATCCACCCACAGCACACCATCGCCTTCGAGCCACATCTTGTACCAGGGCAGGTCGTCACGCGCCGGGCCTTCGACCACCACGCCCATGGCATCGAAGCGGGCGCCATGGCAGGGACAATAAAAACCATCGGCACCCCGTCGCACAGTGCAACCCAAGTGGGTACAACGAGATGAAATCGCCCCAAAACCCTGCTCATTGCGAAGCACGAAAAGCCCATGCTCCCGAAGCCAGGTCAAAGTCCGCATCTTAAAATCCGCCACCGAACCAACAGCAAAACGCGAAGGCGGCCCATCGGCCACCTCGGGCACGGTCATGCGCAAAGCACCCGCCGTGGCCACCAGACCGCAACAAGCCAAAGTGACCCCGCCCGCGCGAGAAAGAAAATCCCGCCTCGGCACTTTCTCTTCGTCGGTCACGGCGGCATCGCCGGGTTGCTTGGGTGCCTGGTCAGTCATGGGAACCAGGCAAGTCTAGGTCACGGTTCCGATGGATGCAAGAAAGGCACTGGACAAGTACACATCAGGCTACAGATCGCTCCCCGAGGAGACGAGGGGTCTAACCCTGGCACCTGTTTCCAGTCAGGGGGTCAAATCAGGATGATTTTCTTTTAGCCAATGGAAAAATTTGGACTTCAGATCTTCCGCGAAAGCGAGCATTTCTTTTACCTCGGCATCCGAAACGGATCCTGAGAGTTCATAGACTGAGACGGACCGCTTTTTTCTGGCTGCGTCCAGCAGGCGAACTCTTTTTTCGGATTCGCCGAGGGTTAGCTTGAGGGACTCTATGGCATGATGGTGATGACTACCCCGGCCGGGGCGGTAGCCCTCGGCCGCCAGGGTGGCCATGGCGCATTGGAGGGCAGCGTTGTATGCGAATGAAAATTTGCCATCAGGACTCAAGCCAACTGCCTTGGAGTCACTAATGCTCCGGTCGATCACACTGAAAAGTCCCCTCATCTCTTCAGGGCTGGATTCATGTTTGACCAGAAGGCCTTGACTGAACCAATCGTCCAAGTTCACGTTCAGAACCTATCACAAATATCTTTTTTCCGTCCAGGAGAGCACGAATGAAGTGATTCTTGTTTTGGGCCTTGGTTTTAAACTCTTCTGGAGGATAGACGGTCGGGTTGATTTCTCGGCCCAGTTGCTCTTGTGCAGGTGCCAGGGCTGACACGACATCAGCGAACGAGCAACCGCCTATGACGGTCAAGTCGATATCGCTCTCAGGTTTCTCTTCGCCTCGGGCAACTGAACCGTATACAAACGCAAACTGGATACCCTCGATCCGCTCCAAAAACTCGCCCAGCAGGTCCACGAGACCCGCGGTTTTCAAAACCAGGTTTTTCAGCTCTTGATAGACGGGGCATTCCTTGTTAGCCCGAAAGTATGTCCGACTTTTCCGTTTTTCCCGAACGACCACCCCGGACTTGACGAGATTGCCAAGTTCACGCTGAACGACTCCATGGCCTTTACCGGCCGCTCGCAGTAGCTCTCGCAAATAGAACTCTTCATCAGGCCGACCGTAGATGACCACCAGGAGGGCTTTGCGAGTCGCCGGAAATAGGAAATCTAGTGTACCCATATTGGGTACTATCGTACCCTCAAAGGGTACGTCGATCAAGATGTTTTCCCCAAAGAAAAGAGTGCCGCGACGAAATAGCAGGCTACGCCCACGAAGAGGACGGCGGTGAAGCCGAGGGTCATGCCCAGGACCACGGCGCCGACCGATCCCACCACCGAGGCGAAGCCGTTGACGCCCCAGGCCCAGGGTATTCGCTCGGGGTAAGTTTTTTGGAGGCGCGAGACCAGGATGGGGAATGGCATGCCCATGACGAAACCCACCGGGAATAACAAGAGAGCGGCCAGGGCCACGCGGGCTGCTGCCGGCCAGGCCAAAGTCCAGTCCAACAACAGCCAGGCCATGCCGGCCGCAATTGCCGCCGCGACACCGGCCACGAGGCAGGCGAAAGTGGCCGCCCGTCCATGGGAGAAACGCTTGGCGAAGCCCGCGCCTAAGCCTGAGGCCACCAACAAAACACCCAAGACGGTGGCGAAGACCACCACCGGCCGGCCCAGGTATAGATTGAAACGCTGGATGAAGCCTACTTCCACCACGATGTATGCCAGGCCCAGAAGCCCAAAAGCCCCCAAGGTGCGCAGCCGCCCTTCGCCCGCCATGGCCCGCCGCCGAAAAATCCAAAGGGGCAAAACGATAAACAAAAGCCCGATGAAGACGGTTTCCAAAAGCAAAACCAAAAGCGCACTTTCAGCCACCGGTCGCTCTTCCAAGGCCATGCGCCCGCCGGCCTGCGGCGAAAAAACGCCCATCATGTCACGCAGGCTGATATCGCCCAAGGGCACCCGCCGGTTGAAAAAGGGTGCGTCGTCGGTGGCCGGGGTTACAATGGCCGGATAAAGCAAGACCACCTTGGTCGGATCGGCGGCAGAGATGAGCTTGGGATAGGGCACTTCGCCCTCGCCGCCTGGCAGGTAAAGCACCTCCAAGCTGCGTCGCTTCAAGACCTGTCGGAAGCGATCCACGTCCTCGGGTGCGAAGGGTTTCTTGGAAAGGGCGAAGCCCGCATAAAAAGCCCGCCCGCGAGAGCGCGCCTTCCAGGAAAGAACGCAGTCCGAAATGTCCTTCCGCCCCAGCTTGTCCCAGAGCGCCCGGGCCGTGCCGAAAAGGCGAGCCATGTGGGCCTCGGGCCGGGTGATGATCAGAATCCCGTCGTCTTCCAATCGCTCGTAGTAGTCGACGAAAGCCTCGATGGTCATCAAGTGATTCTCGGCCAAGGACAAAGAGCCCGAAGCCATGGCCGCGTTGGAGATGGTGTGTGGACATTCGATAATATGCCAACGCCGCGTTTGGCGCCGAAGGTAACTGCGGGCCTCGTCGGTGACGATCTCCACCTTGGGGTGGGCTGCCAGGCCGCCGGTGAAGTCGGTCATGCGATCGGTGAGCAATTCGTTGATCGCCGGGTTAATCTCTACCCCGGTGATCTTGGCCGCGCCGTTACGCAAGGCCATGAGCACCTCGCGCCCGCCGCCCGAGCCGACGATCAGCACTTCCGGCGAATCAAAATACCGAATAAAGAATGACTCCTCGCTGACCGTGGGCCCCAACTTGTCTATGGGCCTTTCCGGATGAGCCAGCCGAGTCAAAGCCGTGCCGGCGTCGATGAGCACCGAGCGCCGCTCTCTCCCCGCGGCATCCTGGAAACGCACCACATCGATGCGCGACAACGTGTTCCAGGCCGTGTGCATGTGGTACTGGGGATCAGCAAGCACCTCGCCCACCGGCTTGCCGCCGGCCACCACTTTGTTTGAGCTGATGCGCACCGGCAGCCAGACCTCAGCCCAAAGACTGGACACCCCCAAGAGCACGGCCAAAACCGCCGACACATAAACCAGCCGGCGGTCGTGCTCGGCGGCCACGAAGGCCGCGCCCACGGCCGCCAGGGCCGCAGCCATGACCACCGTGCCCGAGCCACCAAGTGCCGGCAAAAGCCAGATAACGGCCAAGCTGCCTAAGCCCGCACCCAAAAGGTCGTAACGATAGAGACGATGCACGAATTCGGCATGTCGGGTCAGAAGCCCCGCGATGGTCGTGCCGGCAAAGAAAAAAGGAAGAGTCACCGCCAGGTATGCCAGGGGCAAATACAACCACTGCATTCCGTCCTTGCCCAGGCTGAAAGGCTCGAAGGGCACGATCTGAAACAAACCGAAACCCACCACAAAAGCCAAAGGCGTACCCACCGCCGCCCAGGCCAAAAGCCGGGTCGAAACCTCTTCCGGTCGCCGCCTCAAAGACAGAGCCACGCCGGCGAACCCCAGGCCGAACAGGGCCGTGCTCACCACCATGAAGGCAAAATGGTACCAGAGACTTACCGACAACACGCGGGTCAGGCAAACTTCCAAGAGCAGCGTCGCCGCACTGAGCAGCATCAAGCCGGGAAAGGTGCTGCGGGGGCAGTTGGGGGCCGATGGGTCCGCTTGCATGGTGGCTTAACTGGGTGTTTCCAATTCCACCCGAACAAAGTAATGGGTGGTGGCGTCTGAATAAATCTCGATCAAGTGATCACCGGCCATGCGCACTTCATGCTCCTGGGTAAAAACCCGGTCGCTGCCGGCCTTGGAAAAAATATCCGCGCCCATACTTTCCCAGCTGAAAGAATCCGCACAGCCGGGCTCGTACCAAATGATCTCGGTATCCTCACCCGGGTGCACCAGGCTCTTAAAAAAGATCTTCACCTTGATGCCCGTATCCGCGGGTGTGGTGACCACGAAGGAGCGGAACCCCGGGAAATCTCCCTCCAAGTACTTGGACTCGCCCATGATGCATCCTGCCGAAGTCTGACAGATGGAGACATTGGCCTCGCAAGGGTCAGGATCCGCGCCAGCGATGAAGTCGCCTTCGGAGACACCGCAGCCACAAAGAAGCATCAGTGCAGAACATCCAACAAGCAATCGCGCGAGCAGGCCCATGCCAATTACCTCAACGAGTGACGATGGTTTCCATGGAAGCGCTCAGGCCGATGATGGCCGCGGCCTCCACCGTGTCTCCGTCGCGAATGGGATGCACCACATAGTTGTGCCGCTCGATGCGCAGCTTGAAGTTGGTGGCGTCGTCCAAGGCCAAATGTCCGATGGCCCCAGCCGGAATCTCCAAGCAACCGTCATCGAAAGTGATGCAGCGCAATTTCATATAGTCCGTGGAAGAACCTGCGTTGGGAATAATTTTGACCTCAATCACATCCCCATCAGCCGGCTCCCACTCCACCACCAGCGGATAAGCCCGATCCACCGTAATGCCTATGGATGGATCCTGTACCGCCATCAAATCCCCCCAGTCCGTGTCCCCCACCCGTCCGGGTGCCGGCATCAAGGGCGCGGGCAGCGTCTCGGAAAAGGCGGGAAAATCGTCCGCGCCCCCTGCCGAAGCCACGTCCACGCCAACCTCTGTACCGGCAAAACCCCGCTGCGGCAAAAGGTCCGGCGGGATCTGGCCACTTTCGACCTGTGACAAAACCACCGGCTCGATCAAGCCGCTGAAGGTCACCGACTCGATGCCCAAATTCACCGGCGCGCCGCTGACCGTTGGTTGACCCGTGATGACGTAACAGGCTGGATAGTTGGGTAAGAAATCAAGACGTGGAGCCAATGTCACCATGTAATCGGTAAAATCGCTAAAGTTAGCTTGCACCAAGGTGTTGTGCTCAGCCTCCGTGCCTGAAACCTTAAACTCGTCCACGCCGATGGAGGCCACCCGGAAGGTATCCAACTCACCCTCAGCCACCAGTGCCGGAACCAGGTCGTTGCCGGGTCCACAGGCATCATCCTCGGAGCCACACGCTGCCGTCACCAGCGACAAACCGCCCAAAAAAACCCAAGCAACAACAAGAATTACAGAATTTGGATTACGCATGATAGGAATGTAGACCTCCGAGGGTTACCGGGTCAAGAGACCTTACTTTTCTTCGATTGCAAAAAAGTCACCATTGTCCAAGGGGACCTCTGCCCAGTTGGGTTCTTTCACGCCGTTCACAAAACGTATCTGCACCAAGGCGGCCCTGAAGATGGAGAAGGCACCCGGGTTATCCAAAGGCGTCTGTCCAAAATAGAGGAAGATGTTGTTGTAACCCGCGCCATAACCTTCCTGGGTTTCCAAGGTCTCGACGAGGGTGATGTTCTTGACCTTGAAAGACAAGCAATTCTTGTTGGCCAAGCCCACCACAATGTTCTCCCGAATGCGGCAGTAGGAGTCCAGAGGGCAGTCCGCGTCAATCTGGCAGCTTTCCAGGCCCGGGCTGCCGTCGCACCAAAAGCCGGAAAGAGGCAAAAGATTCTCGTCCACCCGCACCACAATCCAGGGTGGCTTCTGGTCTTCAGCCAGGCGCTTGCCGGGCTCGCAGGCCCAGCTCATACAAGGGGTGACCGTGCAGATGCCCGATTCGGGATCGCAGTACTGTTCCTCCGGGCAATCGGCGTTCAAGCAACGATCGGTCAAACACTTGCCCAACAAGGGATCGCAGGTCTCGCCCATGGAGCACTCGGCCTTTGTGCAATCCGGCACGCAACGGGCCTGTGAAGGATCGCATTTTTCCGAGGAAGTACAGCTCAGGTGCGTACAAGCATCCGGCTGGCAAGAACCCAGGTTGGGATCGCACCATTCGCCGGGCGCGCAAGGGTTGGGGCAGTCCAGCACACAGAAACAGGCGGAGAACAGCTGATAGGTGCCGCTGCCCGTAATCGCCACTTCCTCGCCGGGGATGCCGTCGGCCCTGTCCGCCCAGGCCAAGGCCGGGCCCTCGCGGGCCGACCCGTCAGCCCTGCGCGAGCCGGTCGGGTAATAAAAAAGCGTGGAGGCACCTTCTTCGGCTCGTCCAGAGAGGTCGATAATCTCAACGCCTGTGGCTCGTTTGGGCTGGGAAGCGAAAGGCACGATCCGCAATCCCTCATCGATGATCTTGTAACGGTAGGCGTCACCGGCGCGAGCCAAGGTGTCGTTGCATTGGGGATCCAGGTGCTGCTCCAACTCCAGTCCATTCTTCGCCCCATCCATATCGGTGTCGTTGAGTTGATCCGGCATGAGGTAGTTGGTGCCCAAACGGAACTCCAAGGAATCGGGATAACCGTCTCGATCCGAATCGAAGAGGCTGGGGTTGGTGCCCAGGATATGCTCCTCGCAATCGTTCAGGCCATCCGCATCCTTGTCGCGAAAAGGTCGCTCCAGGCCATAACAGGACTGGGGCAAATCCACCCTTAAGGGGTCCAGGTTGATGGTGGCGAACATCATTTCCAATTTGTCACTGATGCCATCTCCATCCGTATCCGCCTTGGCCGGATTGGTGTCCGTGCCCAGACCCGTGGCCTTATTCCACACGTCCAAAACGCAGTCACAGTGCTCCATATCCCGGCACTCACCGTTCAGCACCTCCGCGTAGCACTCCTCTTCCCGGTCGCTCAACCCGTCTCCATCACTATCCGCCAGGATTTGCCCACAGGCTGAACGCACGTTGATGTTGGTCACCACGAAGGCCTTCTTAACAAACACCGCCTGCGTAGTATCCAGGTTGATGACCCAAAAATTAAGTTTGGCACCGGTGGTGAAGGCAAAAAACTCGCCGCGACCTTCATAAGCCATGGCCTGAAGTGTGGCTGCCGTATCGTTGTTCATGGCTGCCGTACCGGAGCCATCCACACAGGCATAACGAGGGCAGCACTGTTCGTCGGTCACGCATTCGAGCATGCTGCCATCACCGCAAAGGCGTACGAACTCGCAACGATCCGCGCATTCTTCGCAGGTCAAAGTATGGTCGACGGCACAAAGGTTTGCGGGCGGGCTACAGACCTCAGTGCCGACACAGTTGGCCGGGCAAGGTACAGCGTCCGAGCAATATCTGGTTTCATCCGGGATGTCGCAGGTCGAAGGACGATCAAGTACTTGCACCGTGTGGAAGGTCACCTCGGCCACGCCCTCCTGTGCACCGAACTTGCGGATATCTTGAACCGCCTGCAAGGGATCAAAGGCTGTGCCCGCCGGGTCCTGTGGTCCCGCGGCCACGAAAACAAAGACATAGCGCGTGCGAGACAGCACGCCCGGATTGCTGGTCAGCACATCGCCACTGAAAATACTGGAGGCCATGGACAGGGCCCCCTCCCAGTCCCGACAAGTCCCCCCGGAACAGCCGTTGGGCGCCACCAGCTCGGCCACCGCCTCGTTCAAAATCGCGATGTTCTTGGTGTAACCCTCGGTGAGTTGCATGACCTCACCACCGTACTTGACGATGGCGAAGTGATAGTTGGAGGCCGTCTGATAGCGCGTGATGATGTCCTGAACCGCGGTCATGCGATTGCCGTAGGTATCGTTTTCAGCCATCTCACCGCTGGTATCCACGATGAACATCAATTTGACGGGAAACTGCCTTTCGGCCGGATCGTCGGTGCAGACCCTGCCCGATATGGTGATCTTGTTGGGTATGTTGGGTTCCATCGAGTTGATGTAGATATTCGACTCGGTGCATGCAATCCCAAGAAGTCCAAGCAAGGCAGCCCGAATGGCGACTTTCATAAGCTCTCTCCTTCAACCGACCCAAATGCGACTATTCTTCTATTCTTCTTCGTCCCCTGGATTGGGGTTGGTGCTGTTCGGACAGGCATAGTCCACCGTGGTCGGCTGACACCAATGACAGGACTGAGGGCAGCCCCTTGTGGCGGTGACGGTCAAGTTGTATTCGCCACCTGACGTGTAATCCCAAAGGCGCCGGTTGTCCTGGCTGATGCGCAGATACATGGGCCGACCACCGTGGTACTCACCGCAGAGATACAAACAATTTTGCGAATCCTGTACGGTCTGAAAGGTGCCCGAGCTGGAGTTGGTATGACAAGAGCTGTTGGGCGCACTCGAGCCCGGCGTGGCACAAATGGAGGTGCGCAGCCTGCCGCCCAAGAAAGTCT
>JAFCZJ010000157.1 GCA_019314375.1 Deltaproteobacteria bacterium
CTGTCGCCTGGGCACCTGCCACGATCTTTTCGGCAACTGCGACGGGGTAGAAGATAACGGCTGCGAACAAGATCTCTCCTCCGATCCAAACCGCTGCGGCGACTGCGACCTCATTTGCGATCTGGCGCAAGCGCAGGCGATCTGCGTTGAAGGCAGCTGCCAGGTAGAAGCCTGCGAGCCGGGCTGGGGAGACTGCGACCAGCTATCCAGCAATGGTTGTGAGGCCGATTTTGACAACTCCAATTTACACTGTGGCGGCTGCGACATGCCCTGTGAACAACCCAACACGGTCAGTCGCTGCGAAGAGGGAAGCTGCCGAATCGATGCTTGCATCGGCAGTTTCCGCGACTGCAATCAGGACGCAACAGATGGTTGCGAAGCCGACATGATCTCCGATCCCGCCAACTGCGGCAGCTGCGGCCATGACTGCAGCCTGCCGCAAACCCAGGTTGTCTGCGAAGACCGCATTTGCGTCGTGCTTGATTGCAATTCAGGTTTCGGTGACTGCAACAACCTGCCCGAAGACGGCTGCGAGCAGGACCTCCTCAGCTCTCTGGCTCATTGCGGCGGCTGCAACACAAACTGCCAACCGGAACACGCAGAGGCCAACTGCCTTGAGGGTCTATGTGAAATCGACAACTGCGATCCCGGCTGGGGCAACTGCAACCTGAACACCCCGGACGGCTGCGAAACCGATCTCAGCCAGAACGATCAGCATTGCGGTACCTGCGGCACCATCTGCCCACGAGGAAGCACCTGCATCAATGGCCTCTGTGGCGGAGACTGCATGGACGCGGACCAGGACGGTCACTTTGCCGCAAGGGGAGGATTGCAACGACGACGATGCCGCGGTGCACCCCGGCGCCGATGAAATTTGCAACGGGGTGGACGACGACTGCGATGGTCTGGTGGACGAAGGCTGCCCGAACGATGGCGGCGAAGGCTGCGGCTGCACCGCCGCACCGAACTCGGGCTCTGCCTGGTTGTTCCTGCTGGGACTTGCCCTTCTGAGCCGAAGAAAAAGAAAGAAACAACACTCATGATTGAACTAAACATCCCAGGCTGGGGAAAAAGACAACTCGAACATCTCTTGCTGGATCTCAACGGCACCCTGGCCCTGGACGGGGCCCTCTTGCCGGAGGTAGATGAGCGCCTGGCCCATTTGTCC
Source organism: Deltaproteobacteria bacterium (assembly GCA_019314375.1). Taxonomy (GTDB): domain Bacteria; phylum Myxococcota; class B64-G9; order B64-G9; family B64-G9; genus JAFCZJ01. The sequence goes on from JAFCZJ010000157.1 coordinate 1,169, forward strand.
ATGCGACTGCGCCTGCATCTCATCACAGCCGACACCTTCGGCACCGCGAACAAGGTACTGGGTCCCATCGAGCACACCCTGCACCTGCTCGGCCCAGGCCCCCAGGACCAACAAAAGATGGAACTCGCCCGCAGCTTAGGCCCCAATCACTGCGCGGCCATGGGCAACGGCCGCAACGACCGCCTGATGCTACAAGAAAGCGTCCTGGGCATCGCCATCTTGGGCCCCGAAGGAGCCTGCGCCGAACTCTTCACCACCGCCGACGTAATCAGCCGTGACATCAAAGAAGCCCTCGATCTACTCCTAAACCCCCTCCGCCTAACGGCGACCCTGAGAAAATAGGTGTTCTCGAAGAGAAACTATCTTAGATAGACTTTCAGCTATCGTCGACTCTCGGGCGAGTGATCCAATTCGAAAAACTCAAACCCCTTCTTTTCGCCAGAGTCAGTCCGCCCAGCAGCAACAACATGAGCAGGGGCAGGCAGCCCGCGGTCGAAGCCTGGTTGCCGCAGGCGCAGCCGCCCGCTTCGATCGGATCTTGGTCCCCGGCCGTCTGGCCGTCCCCATCGTCGGCGGACCCGTCCTCGGCTTGCCCATCGGCACCCGCATCCGGGCTGGCACCGTCCACCTCGGCATCGGAGGCGTCCACACCAGCGTCGGCGGCGTCCACACCGGCGTCGGAGGCGCCCGCGTCGGGAAGCTCGCCCCCGTCGCTTTCCTGGCCACCGTCCAACTCCGCGCCCTGGCACAGTCCCTCTACGCAGCTTTCATCGCCCCCGCAGTCGCCGCAGCTTCCCCCGCAGCCATCCGAACCGCATTCGCGCCCCGCGCAATCGGGCTGGCACCCGGTGTCGGGCACGCCCCACAACAAGGTGCGCGCCAGGCCCAGCCCCATGGCACCGCCGTAACAAACCTCGCCTGAGGACACGGGCATCTCGCAGAAGACGTAGTAGGGTGTCACCAGATCTTCGCCCAGCTGAAAATACCGGTCGTTTCTGGCCCAGAGCTCGTACCACATGTAGTAATAGCAGGGCCCCATCATCAGGCCGCCGGCCACCAAATCCCGAATGTCGTAGCCCAGATCCCCGATGAAGGTCTTGGCCAGGTTGACGCCACGCCGGCCCCGGTCGGTCATCCACAGCAAATCGTAATACTGGTCGTGGCCCGGCTCATTGCCCATGTCCCACCACTCGGCATAGCCATGGGTCTCATCGATGGCGTAGCGGGGGCCCACGCTGTCCGCGTCCTCTAAGCCCCCGGCAAATCGCGCGATGCCCGTAAAGATGTTGATCACATAGGTGATGTCCGGCACATCCCCATTGGCCGGATTGCGGATCAGGCCGCCGCCACGCATGCGCCAATAAACAGCGCCCAGGTAAAAAGCCAGCATCTCGCGCTCGTGGTCGGTGAGGGAGGGATGGGGCAGATCATTGCGCAGGCGGCCCTGGTTCTCCACCTCCAGCCGATCCGCCGCAGCCTGGGCCAGGCCGTCGTCCAGCAGCTGGTCCAATTCCTGGCCCACGACGGTCAACTCGGCGCTCAAGGCATCGATGGAGCCTTGCAGCGAGGCGCTCCCGTCGGGATAGAAGCAGGAAGCCGAGCTCTGCAGGCGCTCTCTGGCCACCTGGTAGGCGGCCAGCCTGGCGTCGATGTTATCGCGCAGGGTCTCGTAGCGAATTTTCGCAATAACGCAGCGGGCTGTGGGCAAAAAGTCCTCCGGGATGAGCCCCACCGGGTAGTCCAGATGGGACAGGGCCTCGCCGATTAAAGCGATCTGTCCCTCCAGGGTGGACAGCAGGTCACTCTGCCCCAAAAAATTCGCGTCCACCACCGCTGGCGGGTGGTCTAGGACATAGACTTCGGGGAACTCCACCTCCTGGCAGGTCTTGAAGCCGCCCACCACAGCCACCGCCACCTCTTCCCCGGCCGCCTGACAGGCCGAGGAGGCCGGCTCGATGAGAAAGACCGGCAGGCTGAAAGCCCCGTGCACGGCGCAGAGCTGGGGCGTGCGATCCACGGGTGCTGCGATCTCGGGGCCACTGTCTAGCGCCCGCTGGATCAGCCCTAAGACCTCGGGAAAGTAATCAAAGGCAATGGCGTCCATCTCGATCTCGACGATGCCCTCGGGCAGGCCGGGCAGCGCGTCGTGCAGGTCCTGTAAGTCGGCGGCGATGCCGGCCGGGTCTTCCGATAAACTGGGGTCGTAATCGAAGGGATAGTTGTTGTCGTGGGCGCTCGCGGTCTGGGCCAAGCCAAACCCATCCACAAGACGATTCCCAAGAACGTGACAGCTTTCATGTCGAACCCCTTTCTGCTCAGCGCGGTCATGCCCGCTCCATACACGATCCGAATGGAGACTTCCAACCCTTCCGCCTGACGGCGACCCTGCGAAAATGGAGATTTCAACCTTTCGACTGGACAAGGGCCTGTGGTCCGGATATCCTAATCCTCTGAAATTCAACGAGTACGGGGTTCGCCATGACCGCGCCCAAGCCGGAACAATTACTTAAGGAACTGCGCTTCCAATTAACGGTTACCCGAGCCATGTTGGGGACCTTGGACTTGGACCAGGTGCTGTTCATCATCCTCTCCGGCATCACCCACGGAGGGGGCCTGAACTTCAATCGGGCCTTCCTGTTCCTGGCGGACGAGGCCGGACGCGAGTTGCGGGCGTCCACAGCCGTTGGGCCGACCAGCAAAGAGGAAGCCCATCGAATTTGGGAAGCGATGGAAGAACAAAACCTGGATTTGAACCAGCTCCTCTCGCGCTACGAAGACGGCGGCGCGGCAGGCCTCCACGGACTATCCAAGCAGCTCCTCGGTTTCAGCGTGCCCATGAACGCAACCGCCCCCCCTCACGGCGACGAGGATGACGTACCCATTCATGCCCTGGTGGCGCGCAGCGCCCAGCAAAAAGAGTCCTTCTTCTCCAATGAGCTCAAGGCCATCTACCAACCCCCGACCACCGCTGGAGGCGAAAGCCTACAGTTCAGCCACCTGGCGGTCGTTCCCCTGCTTCGAGATGAGACTGTCTTGGGTGTGATCCTGGTGGACAACCACTACAACAAACGCGCCGTCGAAAAAGAAGAAATGCGCGGCTTGCATACCCTGGGCAACATGGCGGCCATCGCCATCGAAAAAGCCCACTTGCACCAACGACTGAAAGAAATGGCGGCCCTGGATGGCCTGACCGGTGTCTTCAACCGACGTCACTACGAGATGCGCCTAGAGCAGGAAATCGCTCGAGCCAAACGCGCCGGTCGCAGCCTCTCTTTGGCTTTCTTTGACATCGACCACTTCAAGTCCTGCAACGACAATCATGGTCATGAATGTGGCGACAAGGTGCTAAAGGATCTGGCGGGCGTGCTGGAACGCCGCGTACGAGCTGAAGACCTGGTGGCCCGTTACGGTGGAGAAGAATTCGTTGTGCTCTTGACCGGCGGGGCCACCGAGGAAGAAGCGGCCAAGGTCACCGAAAAACTCCGGGCCGAAGTAGAGTCCATGGCCATGGGAGATCGCCCTGCAGGTGAGGTGACGGTCTCCGGCGGCGTGGCGACCCTCCAGGCGTCGGAGTTGGAAGCAGGGCAGTTGTTCCGGCTTGCCGACAAGGCCCTGTACAAGGCCAAACAAGGGGGCAGAAATCGGGTCGAGGTAGCTACAACTTAAGCCCACCTCGCTGAAGGAGCTCCTTTGTTTCTGCTGCGCCCCATCTCCACAATTGGCCCCAACCCGAACAGAGCCTCCCGGGGCATTGGATTCGCGTTGTTGGTTGGCGTGCTGCTCGGCACGGCCCTTGGATTCTTCGCCGGCCACTATCTGGTGCCACCTGCCGCGCCCCCCTGCCCCACCGCCCCAGTCACGCCTCCTCAGGCCACACCCAGCTCTGATGGCGGTGTCCTGACCTCCATAGATGGCGAGACGATCCCGGACGGCAAGCAGGCAGACGAAAAGAACAAGGTACGAAGCCTGCGTCTGAAAATTCGCGGATCCCTGGCCGCCAGCCTGGCCCGTGAGATGAAGGAGGCCCGCGAAGCCAACATCCTGACCGCGGTATTGGGCCGCTTGCTGGTCTGGTGGCTGGACGCCACCCGCGACGTGATGCGCGACGACGAGCTCAAGATCATATTCGAACCGGTGGCCGGTCCCGGCGAACTGCGCATTCTTGCCCTGGAGTATACGAGTCAGAAAATGGGCAAAACCTTTTCGGCCACCTACTTCGAAGCCCCTGGCGCTTCCTATGGCAGATACTACAGCGCTGATGGACAAGAGCTGGAATTGCGCATAATCGACGGCCCCATCGACGACTACGAACAGGTTACAGAGCTGATGAACATGGCTGGGCGACGCCATCATGGTGTGGATTTCAAGACGGATCGGGGTACGCCGGTCAGAGCCCCCTTCAGAGCACGAATCGCCCGACGCAACTGGAGCACTCGACGCAACGGCAATTGCCTGGATTTGGTTTACATGGACAGCGGCGTACACGCCCTCTTCTTGCATTTAGACAAAATCCTGCCCATCGCAAGGCCCGGTCGAGTGGTGGAAGCAGGCACGGTGGTGGCCTTGGCGGGCAACACCGGTCGCTCTACGGCCGCGCATCTCCACTATGAGTTGCACAAATCATCCGGTCGACTGCTCAATCCTTTCGAATTCCACAAGACCGAGCGACTGAAGTTAGAGGGATCGGCGTTGAGCGCCTTTGAGATTCAGCATCGGACTCTTCACGACAAGCTTCAGCGCCTCGGCGACAAAGAGTGAATGCGGCCGAGGGCCCTGCGAGTCCACGCCTTGTTGGGTCGACCAAGCAAGAAGTGCTCATAAGCCTGGGTCGCTTCGCTCCAATTGCCACGGTGCTCGTTTATCAAAGCCAAAAGCAGATAGATGCCCCTGAGCCTTCGCTCTGAATCAGACTCGCTAAGTAGCTTCAGCTTGCGCCAGAGATCGTGAACGACGTCACCTTCCAGGTCCTGATCCAAAGCCGACTCCAGGGCCGAGCTGGCACCGTCCAAATCACCATGCAGGGCCTGGCAAAAAGCAGCATCGAACCGCACGCCAATGCGCTCTGGCCTGAGATCGACGATGTTCTTGCCCACCTTGGCGCATCCGGCATAGTCGCCGCTGCGCATCAGGGCCTCCATCAGGCCCCGAGCGATGTCCACGTCGGCAGGTGCCAGAGCCAAGGCGGTCTTCATTTCACGCAATGAAGCATCCTGATCATTGCTCATGCCCAGCGCCATCCCAAGGGCGAAATGGATTTCCGGCGACGACGGCTTCAGCTTGGAGGCCGCGGACAAAGAGCTCACGGCCGCTCCCGGTTGTTCTGTCTGCATTAAGGCCTGCCCCAGCACGAAGAAGGCATCCGCGTCTCGCTTTCCCAGTCTCACTGCCTCCAACAAGTGTTCTGCTGCTTTCTCGGGCTGTTCGACCAGAAACAACTTCAAGCCGTGCATGAAATGTGCGTCCGCATGCTTCGGCCCCAAGACAAAACCTTCCTCCAGCACTTCAGCCGCCTGCTCCGAACGGCCTAAGCGCACGAGGCTAGCCGCCAGGATCTGATGAATACGCTGGTCGACCATGCCCCCATCAATGGCCTTCCGGAGGTAAACCGCGGCTTGCTCATTCATGTTGAGGTCGCGACAGGCCACCCCCAGAGCCAAGTGCAGAGCCGCTGACTCAACCCCAAGCTCTTCGGCCCGATACAGGGCCACCGCCGCACCGATGGTCTCCTTGGCCCGCAATCGGGTCAGGCCCTCCAACAGATAAGCGTCTCCGAAGGGCCCCAGCCTGCGCGTACTGCGCCGAAAGGCCTCGGCTGCCGAGGCCGGCTTGCCCTGGTCCATCAAGACCATCCCGCGATTATAATCCGCCGCCCCCAGCCTGGGGGTCAATGCCACAGCCTTGTCATAGCAACGCAGCGCTTCGGCTTTCTCGTCTCCGACGCGATGGGCATTGCCCATATCGAGCCAGGCCACCACGGCCAAGTCGCCGCCTTCAACCAGGGGCTCGAACTCTCGACGGGCTTGCTCAATCATACCAAGCTCAGCCATCACACTGCCCATGCCGATCCGCACGTGCGGGTCATCCGGCTTCTCCGTCGCGGCCCAACTGTATGCGCGAACCGCCCCCTGGAGATCCCCGGAAAGATAGAGACTCATCGCCAGACCTCTCCGCGACAGCTCATCATCCAGGCCCGACTTGGCCAAGCCGCGGTAGACATCCACCAGCCGAGAGAATTTTCCAGCGCGAAGTAAAGAACAATGCTCGTTTTCCAGACACCGAACACCGCTGAGGACCACGAGGTTGGGCAACTGTGCCCCGCCAGGCCTCAAGACCTGCAACAGTCCTTTTTCTTCGTCCCAAATCACAACGCGCATGGCCTCGACGGCGCTGCGGTCATCATCCGGACCCTGCATTACAAATGCGCCACCCTCGTCTGCACGAAGCCCGCCATCCGACCAGGACGCCCCAGCCAGCAAGATCACCCCGAGTACACCCAAGATTTTCTTCCATTTAACCTGATTGAATTGGGCTCTTGAGGCCATCTACACCACCGTCCTCTCTCTGCTTAAGAAAGACGGTATCTGGCGTATGATCTGAGGCCCTTAAGCGCTTAACTATTCCTTTGTATGGGCTGTTTCGTCCGTCGATGGGCGGATGAAGCACTGGAAGGACTGGCCTGACCAAGCCTTTTGGCACGCCGCAGCAATTCTTCCGAAGGAGGCTTTCCTTGAGGCAATTCCGTCAAAATTCCGGACAACTGGGTGAATTCCTGAGCACAGCGCGGACAAATGGAAAGATGTTCCCTGATCTTGTCTGCGACGCCTCGAGACAAGGCACCATCACACGCAGCCGCCAACTCTTCATTGGAAAGACAAGCCACAGGCCACCTCCTTACTCAACCAGGTTACATCCTCACTCATACGGCACCTTCTTTCCGATCTGGGAAATTTTCTTCGTCGAGCCATCCATCCACCCAGCCCTCGGTCTTGCGGAGGTCCGCCTCAGAAAAACCCCGTGCCTCCAAGTTGGCACGAAGGGTTTTGCGTGCACCGGCCAAAATATCGTAGACCCGCTGTCGTCGGGCAAAGCCCATCAAGCGCTGGATCTCGTCTCCTGGCATGTTCTGAACCAGGGCCAGCCGCAACACCTGACGAGCCAACTTCGGCAAGGCTTCCACCGCTTCCGCCAAATTTTGTCCGAGGGCCAAAGCGACCTGCTGATCGAGTTTCTGCGCATAGGCTCGATCCGGCCGACTGCTCCACCGCCGATCGGCCATGGTTACTTGCCCCCGCGCCTGCAAAGACAAAGAAGGCGCACGACGCATCAAATCCCGATACAAATTCCAGAGCTGCCGCTCTTCCAATAGCCGAAAAACCTGTTCAACGATGTCGTCGAATCGGTCGGACGCAAGCCCGGGCTTCAGCGCTCGTAATTTTTCCAAGGTATCTGCTTCGCTCAGGCCATCCCAGAAGAGGCAACGGAAGGCGAGCTGCCCAAGCTCATCCAGTCCCTCGATCTGCTTTGGTAAAATCCTTCGCCCTTGCCGCTGGCGAAAATAATCCCGGAACAAATTGCGGGCGACCTGAGCCAACCAAGTTGTGAATCGGCTACTCTCGCCGAACTTCTCCATGCTTTCAAGATAACGCCGCAGTCGGTAGAATGCCCGACCCGATGCGTCCGGCCGCCGCAGACCCTCCAGGACCACCAGGACCAAATCGTCCGCCAGATCCTTATCGCCTCGCGCATAGCGCCAAGCCAAAGTATGCAGAAATCCCGCCACGCCCTCCACCAGGCGATGCCAGGCATCCGTATCGCCCCGCACGACCTTGCGGACGATGGAAACCGGCCTGCGGGGAAATCGAGGAGAACTCAAGGAAGCTATTTGGTCTTCAGGCGGATGGACTCGATCAACACGGTCTGCTGAGGCACGTCACGGGGCAAAGGGCCTTTGCGTCCGGTCTTGACTTTGGCGATCTTCTCCATGACTTCCATGCCCTTGGTGACCCGGCCGAAAACCGCATAACCGAAATCCCGAGAGCCATGATCCAAAAACTTATTGTGTTTCAAATTGATGAAAAACTGAGCGGTGGCAGAATTCACATCGGAAGTGCGAGCCATGGCCAAGGTGCCGCGTTCATTTTTCAAGCCGTTGTCGGCCTCGTTTTTGATGGGCCCACGAGTAGCCTTGCGTTTCAAATCGGCGTCAAAACCCCCACCCTGGATCATGAAGTTGGGGATCACTCGATGGTACACGGTACCGTCGAAAAACTTGGCTTTTACGTACTTGACGAAGTTGTCCACCGAAATGGGCGCCTTGTCCTTATAAAGCACCGCCTCCATGGTGCCCATGCTGGTCTTGATGACCACCACCGGATTTCCTGTCTTGGGGCCGGCCTGAACAGCAATGCTCATCAACAATCCTGTCACCAACACAAAAATACCGAGTTTCGCCTTCATGACTTCTCTCCTCCTCAAGAAACGCTTGCCGACTCAATGAGCACATCTTCCACGGGGCAGTCCTTGGGAAAAGCGCCCTTGGCACCCGTGGGCACATGCGCGATCTTGTCCACCACATCCATGCCCGCAGTCACCCGCCCGAAAACCGCGTATCCGAAGTCCCGCGCGCCGTTGTCTAAAAAAGCGTTGTCTTTGACATTGATAAAAAACTGACTTGTGGCTGAATCGACCACCGCGGTGCGAGCCATGGCCAGCGTACCACGAAGATTCTTCAGCCCATTGTCCGCCTCGTTCTTGATGGAATCTTTGACCGGCTTCTGGTTCATCTGCGCGTCAAAACCTCCACCCTGCAACATAAAGTTGGGGATGACCCGGTGAAACACGGTGCCGCCATAGTGGCCATCTTTGACATAGCCAAGAAAGTTCTCAACAGAGATCGGTGCCTTGGTTTCATCCAGCTCGATCTCGATCTCACCCATGCTGGTCTTGAGCAATACAATCGGATGGCTCATGATCTACTCCTGATGTCGGGGGTTGTTATTTCTTTTTGAGGAGGTCGGCGAAGGTTCCAAAACCGCTGCCGGCATCATCCCCGCCCAGATAGCCTTCAAAATCTTTCCGCTCTTCATCCTCTGCGACGGCCTTGTGGCTCAGCCGGATACGCCGGCCATTTTCAGTCACCTCGAGCACCTTGACCTTGATATCCGCTCCCGCGGGAAAATCCTTACGATTGTCAGCGCCCTTGACCGTGCCCAACTCCACGTTCGGCACCAGGCCGGTGCGCCCGGGCCCCAGTTTCACAAACACACCGAATGGCGCCACATTGTCTACCTTGCCATTCATCACAGCGCCTACCAGCGGCACGTCACCGAATTCTCCATCAGCAGCCACACGAGCCAACGCGATACGCCGTTGCGAGGGGTCCACGCTTAACACCTGGACCTGGAGTTCCTGCCCATCACTCAAAATGGCATTGGGATGCTGAATCCTGTCAGGTGTATTCATATTGGAAATGTGGATCAGGCCGTCAACTCCAGGAATGAGCTCAACAAAAGCCCCAAAGGGCTTCATCCGCACAACTTTGCCGGTCACCCGACTGCCCTCGACAAACAGCTGCATCACGTCATCCCAGGGATCCGACTCCAGTCGCTTGAGGCTCAGTGAAATCCGGTCCTTCTCCCGATCGAAGGACACGACCTGCACGTGCACTTCCTCGCCCACGTGCAATACGTCTTCGACTTTCTCTACCCGGCTGTGGGAGAGCTCCGAAATGGGGAGCAGTCCTTCGATGCCCCCCAAATCGACAAAGGCACCGAAATCCCGGATGTTGGTCACGGGACCGCTGACTACGTCTCCTTCTTTCAGCGTCTCGCGCAGTTCCTCCGCCAAATGAGCCGCCTCTGCGCGCAAAAGGTCCTTGCGAGAGACCACCATATCCGGACGCCGGCCGGAGTCATCGAACTTGGTGATGAGGAATGTGTAACGCTCCTCCAAATGCACATCCGGATCTTCACAGAAACGAAGTTCGATCTGGCTGATCGGGCAAAACGCCCTGATGCCACCGACCTCCACGTCAAAGCCGCCCTTGTTCCTGCCGACGACTCGCCCCTCAATCGGAATCTTTGACCGCGCGGCCTCCGCTAAAAACTCCCGGTCCCTGATGCCTTTGGCCAATTTCCGACTCAGGATGAGGCCACTTGACCCAGTGGAGATCACGCAGGCCTCGATGGTGTCGCCCACGCCGGGCACATCCTCGCCCGCTCCTCGATATTCCTCAATGGAGAGGACGCCCTCACTCTTGGAGCCCAAATCGATGAAGAGGTATTCCTTGCCCACCGAAATCACGGTGCCCTCGATCATCTCTCCTCGGTTCGATTCTCGGACCTCGAAGTTCTGCTCCATGGCCTCCAAAAACTCATTTCGTTCGGCCTCTTCAAGCACCTTGCTATCGACTTTCACCTCGGGAGGCTTGATTTCAGGTTTGCTCTCCTTGGCCGCGAGATCTTTCTCGGGCGTGACCTCGGGCGCGACCGCTTCCTGTTCGGCGGGAGCTTGTTCTTTTTCGTTCTTGGGCTCTTGAGCTTGGTTCATACGCCACCTTCTTCTGTAGTACAGAGTGGGCTTTTGTACCACGCAGGGCCCAAGCTCGCAAGATCGGAAATCACCCCAGAATTCTGCTCACCTTGGCCCCATGGAGTGACGGCCTTGAATTTTCCTATAGAAGACTTATGTTGTTCGAGAGCGGAGACCGAACCATGCGCTGGTCCTATCAAATTGCCCGGATTTTTGGCATTCCCATCAGGGTGCATCTCAGCCTGATCCTGTTTCTGGGCCTCATTATTATGTGGGGTGGCGGCCTCCGGGGCCTGCTCTTGATGGTCGCGATCTTTGGCTCGGTGCTCTTGCACGAGTTGGGCCATGCCCTGGTGGCCAAATCCAAGGGCCTGCCCATCGCGGATATCTCGCTGTACCCCTTCGGAGGCATGGCCCGCATGACCATGCCCCCAAAGACCTCTGGGGATGAAATCCAGGTGGCGGCTGCCGGTCCCATGGTCAGTCTGGTCTTGGCCTTGGGATTTTCGGCCATGGCCTTGGCCTCGCAGACCCCCTTTCTGACCACCCTGGCTCAGGTCAATTTGCTTTTGGGATTGTTCAATCTTGTCCCAGCCCTGCCCATGGATGGCGGACGAATCCTGAGGGCTTTTCTTGCCAGACGCTGGGGCTATTATCGCGCGACCACGGCCTCAGCCAGAGTGGCTCGCTGGATCGCCGCGGCCATGGGTTTCGCGGGCCTTTTCTGGTCCGGTTGGCTCATCGTCATCGCTCTGTTTGTCTTCTTCATGTCCATGGCGGAAGAAGGAATGGCCAGAGCACGTCATTTCATGGGGGATCCGGGCTATCAGGACACCGGCCAGGGACGTGTCTTCGACCCCTTTCGGCGATTTGCCGAGAGCAGCGGCTTTCGCCCGAGCGGCTCCGACTGGGAAGTCTTCGAGGCGGGCTCATCCACGACTGAATCCGCAGAGCGAAAACGGCCCCACATCGTCATCGAATGGCAGGATAAGCGAGATCCCTGAGCCAATTTTTCTCATCCAGGCCATGGCCCAAGGCTTGTTGCAGCAAAGCCCGCCAGCCCAGGCTCGCCCCGGCGGAAAAAACAGCCTCGTTGAGCCAATGGCCGGATTTTGGGTTCTGAAACCAAGGCCCGGGAGAATCCGCTGACAGTGCACGCAGCCGGCCTTCCAACTGGCAGGCCAGCATCTCCCCCAGAATGTAGTTTTGATAGTGCACCGGCGTGCTGACCAGATGCAGAACCGCCGCCCAGTCGGGGGCATCCCGCCCTGGTTCTTCCTCCACGCCCTGAATCTCTTGCCGAAGCTGACGCCAACAAGCATTCAAATCCTGGTCCGGATCCCGGTAAAGTTCTTGCTCAAAGCGCACCACCACCAGGGCCCAACGGAGGAAAACCAGGTCATTTCGCCGGCGCAAATTCGGCAACCATGAACGAGCCTGTTCGAGCAAGCTTGGAGACACCTGGGCCCAACGCAGCAACCACTCCGCGTCCAATGACAGCCGGGAAAACAAAATGGCCACCGCCTCCCCGACTATGGGATGGGCTACCTGCCGGAGCCACCAGGGTAGCCCTGAGGGAATGCCAAGCGCATAGGCCCCATGTCCGAACTCATGCAACAAGGTGGACAAGCCCTGCTCCCCCTGCCCTGGGCGAGCCAAAAGCCGAAAATCCCCTTCCCGATCCACCGGCAAGAAAAAAGCCTCGAATGCCGATGCCTCACCTGACTCTATAAGTTTTTGTGACAAGGCGGGCTTCAAATCAAAACCCAAATGCTGAAAGAAACGAAACGACGACGAGGCCCAATCCAGACCCTCGAGCAATCGATCCGGGTTTTCTACGCCCAAACGCGGTGCCTGTTGAAAGAAAGGATCTTCATAATGCCAAGGCCGAAGCGGTCGATTTCCCAAATCCAGGCGCTCTTTCAGGGCTCGATCGATATGCGCTTTTTCCTGAGTCCAGGCCGCCTGCGTCCCCTTCTGCAAAATATCCAGCCACCGATTCAGGCTCGGAAGATCCATCTCAAGGTTGGCCAACTGCAGGTGATAGTAATTGTCGAAGCCAAGTTGCCGGGCGGCCTTGTTGCGCAGGCGCGCCAAGTCTCGAAGAGGCCCGGCCACGACCAGACCCCGAGCCATGGCCGCCTCATAGGCCTTGCGCCGCAGTTTGTTATCTTGCGAATGGACCAGCAAATCATAGAGCTCAGCCTCGCTGACAACTTGTCCGTTCAGCTTGGCCTGATGGCCATGGTAAACTTGGGCGACCGCCCAATGTCGGCGCACCAAATCCCTCAAAAGGGGCTCAGGCAGTTGGTTTTCCCGGTAAGCAAGCCAGGCCATCTCCAATTGACGACGCAAATCCCGATTTTGGATGCGACCTTGATTCTTCCAGGCACTGAGCTGCTCGAATCGATCCCGATCCAAAAACACTCGCCTGAGTTGCATTTCCTGCTCAGCCAGGCGCTGCCAATCATCCAAACCCTCAGCCGCCGCTTGCCAAAACAGCAAGTTGAGACCTCGCTCCAAGGGGGCCAAGACCGCGACATCCCGCTCAAGCAAAATGCTCAGATCTCTCTCTTCTCTCTCTTCATCATTCTTCTGATCGGACCGATCCTGATGAACAAGCTGCCTGGTCGCCCGACTCGGGCCCTGACAAGCCATGCTCAAAAAACAGACAGCCAGGCCAAGCAAAAACAAGCCCATTTTTCCGTACACGAAACCTCCCAAAGGCAGTCTATCTATCGGATCCAAGGAGGGTCAAGAGGGTGATCCAGGACACGTTCTTCATTGGCAACATGTTCCAATTTGGAAACCCATGGTTTCCAAGGAGGGAAGACCCCGACAGCCAGAGACCGTATGTCTTTGTATTTGCTAAGACACAAGCCATGGCATACGATTTGCTGATTAGGAAGCCAAAGACAAAGGAGGAAGACATGCTCAAAACCACTCAGATTCTTATGATCCTCGCCCTGACCGGCCTGGCTGGAGGTTGCCTTTTCGTCGACCACGATCCGGACTGCATTGGAGACGATTGTTATGCCGATGGCGATATTGCCTTCTTCTGGTCTTTTGAGCTTGCGGACGGGACCGAGACGAGTTCCTGCAGCCTAAGCGGCGTGGCCCGAGTAGACATAGAGGTCTTCGACGAATACGGCTACAGCGAATTCGCGGTTTACGACGTGCCCTGCGACAGCGAAGGCGCCGTGCTCACCAAATTCTTGCCCGGTGCCTACGAGATCCAATTGGTGGCCTATTGTCGAACAGGAGAGCCGACCCACGAGGCCTGGTTCGACCTTTGGGTGGATGCCGGCGCCAATGACTACGGCGTCTTCATGCTGGACTATCTGGGCCCCTGCCTCTGATGAAGATCTGACGGGCCTGGTTTCATTCGGCCTTCGACTTTGTAATACCAGCCACTTCACCCCACAAGGAAACGAAAAGGAATCTGCCATGAAATCGATCCCTCTATTTTTCCTGACTCTCTTCGGTCTGAGCGCCTGTGTCGCCCACATGGGGTCCACGGAAATCGAAGACTCCTCTCCCCCATTGTATTCCGATTACTACTCGCCGATGTATTGCGATGGCTATCTGGTTTACTACGACGATGCGGGCTGGCCCTTTTACTACTCAAACAGCCGGATAATACGCATCAAGCGCAGTCATCGCGATTACAACCGCTACGTTACTCATTATCATAATCATCGGAACAATTATCGCCGCTGGTATCGTGAATCCGGCAAGAAACACCACAAGTATCGCCGCAAGGCCAGGCTGAGGCCGTCTACTGGCGACAGAGATCGCGCCAGGGAGCGCGACAGAGAAAGAACTCGCGACAAGGCTCGGGACAGGGCTCGTGAAAACGCTCGGGACAGGGCCCGTGAAAACGCTCGAGACAGAGCCCGTGAAAACGCTCGGGACAAGGCCCGTGAAAACGCTCGGGACAGGGCTCGTGAAAACGCTCGGGACAAGGCTCGTGAAAACGCTCGGGACAGGGCTCGTGAAAACGCTCGGGACAAGGCTCGTGAAAACGCTCGGGACAAGGCTCGTGAAAAGGCTCGGGACAAGGCCCGTGA
>JAFCZJ010000269.1 GCA_019314375.1 Deltaproteobacteria bacterium
GTTCTGCTGTGCCGTGTTGTCCATGGCCTTTTTGGCCTGCGACGACGTGCGTTTTCGGGAAAATCCGGTGCAGATCGATTCCTTCGAACAATCGCCTGCCCCCATGGTGGACATCCTCTGGGTGGTGGACAACTCGGGCACCATGGTGGAGGAGCAAGCCGAGTTGGCGGAGAAGTTCGAACAGTTCATGGGGCTTTTGGTGGATTCGGGCACCGATTACCACATCGGCATCGTGTCCACGGACACGGAAGACCTCTCACACAGCGGTCGCCTGCAAGGTGATCCCAAGGTGATCTCCCCGGTCACTTTGGACCCCCTGGCCGCCTTTGCCGCCAATGTCCAACTGCCGGTGACCGTCAGCCGCACCGAGAAGGGCTTGGAGGCCGTGCGTCTGGCTCTCAGCGAGGAGCTGTTGGCGGGGGCCAACGCGGGCTTTTTGAGGCCTGAGGCCGCTCTTTTTGTCATCGTGGTCTCCGATGAAGATGATCACTCTCGGGGGCCGGAGGGCTATTATGCTCGCTGGCTGGAGCACATCAAGGGCGCGGGCAACGAGAACCTGGTGAGCTTGTCGGCCATCGTGGGCGACATGCCCGAGGGCTGCGGCGGCACCTCAGCGCCGGGCGAACGTTACTTGCGCGTGCAACAGGAAACCGGCGGTTTGTTCCACAGCATCTGTGAGGCGGATTACGGCCCGGTGGTCGAAGAGTTGGGCATCGTGGCCGCCGGCCTGGTCCGCAAGTTTGCTTTGTCCGAGATACCCCAGGTCGGAACCCTCCAGGTCCTGAAATATGAAGACGGCGATCCGGCTTGTCAGTCCCACGGCGATTGCGAGGAGGCACAGATTTGCGCTGCCGGACACCACTGTGCGCTCGAATTGGATCCTGAGCATTGGACCTATTTGGAAGAAGAGAATGCCATCTTTTTCCATGGACAGTATCTACCCCCGGCGGGCTCTTCCGTCGAAGTGGCATACTATCGCCTGGGGGGATGAGATCATGACCATGCGAATCATCCTGATCTGCTTTGTGGGCGTGGGCATGCTTTTTGCGATTGCCTGTTCTTCCGATGCCACCTTCGATGGGGAATGCAAGCGTGATGCCGACTGTCCCCAGTATGAGCGATGCGACACGCGGGATTATCGCTGTGTCTGTGCTTCCGACGAAGCCTGCGCCATGGGCGAGTACTGCAATCCCTCCGGCTCTTGTCAGGTCCGTTCGGGTTGCAACGCCAATGTGGACTGCGAGTCCGGCAGCATCTGCGACATCTTGAGTGGCGAGTGTATTTCCTCTTTGTCTTGTACTTTGGATCTGCAATGCGATGTGGGTCATATTTGCGTGGGCGGCAAGTGCGAGCTCGGATGCCGGACTTCGGCGGACTGCGATCTCTATCGGCCTGATGGCCCCGAAATTTGCTTAGACGGGCAGTGCCGTTTCGGCATGTGCGAGACAAACGATCAATGCCAATTCGGCTACGTTTGCGCTCCGGGAAGTGCGAGCTGTGTGCAGCCATCGGACCCCTACTGTCAGGCCGGTTGTTCGGACATCTGTGAAGGCTGTACAGACATTACCCAGGGGCCCTGTGGCGATCCGGCCAACATTTGCGCCGGCAGCGGGCCGACTTACTGCTGGGTGGATTGTTTGCAAGACGCAGACTGTCCCTCGGGCTACCAATGTGTGCCGACCACCGCCGACTGGGCCACCTGCAATGAGGATGTGGACTGTGTGACGGTGGTCAATACCTGTGGTGAATTCAGCGAGCGCTGCGCTTTGAATCAGCAACCCTGCAACAGCGACTTAGACTGCCATATCTTCCCCAGCCCGACTTGTCTTTCCGATTTTTGTGTTTTTGCCCACCACTGCGAGCCTTCAGGCGGCTGCCAATAGCTCAGACTCGAAGGCAAGGATTACCAGGTACAAGCCGGGGACGTAATTCGCTTCCGCTTCAATGTTTGAGGTCAAGGAAATGGGGACTTTATTAATGGGCTTGACAAGAGTCTGAGGTTTCGGCAGGCTGATTGTTATTAGCAAGGGGAAGTTTTAATACTACCACATTGGAGGGAGATCCCATGGGGACGCTTCATCGGAAATGGATGTCTTGTGCAGTTTTGTGCGTAGGCCTCGCCTGCTTCACCATGGCCTGCGATCCAAAAAGTCCTGGGGGGGGGAGGACTTAGCGAGCTTGTTGAATTCATCCTCGTCCTCTTTGACCATGAGCGCCGAAGAAAACTCCACGGAAAATTTTTCGGATCGCTCCTGGCAGGATGCCCTGAATGCCTATCTTTCCTGGGATGCCCGTCGCGCTCATCGAAGTGATGTATTCGGTGCCGTGGCCTTGAATCGTCCGGGCATGCGCATGTTCGTCCACCGCGACATGGTTGTGGTGGTGGGCCCCAAGGTGGAATGGGCGGAAGCGGACATGGTGGCCCTGGAAGGCCGAAGGGATGATCGCTGGGCCATGGCCTATCGTTTCGAGGGCCTTCGATTTGGGAACAACCCCAGCCAGGGCGTGTCGGAAGCTTCCGCCGCCTCGGCCGCCGGCACTCATGCAACAGTCGGTCGGGCGGAAGTCATCGAGGAGTACGCCAACCTGGAGCAGGGCGTGGAACAGCGTTTTCTCATTCCCGACGGTCAGCCAGGCGATATCCGCCTTGGCGGTCGACTCTACGGCCGCAACGTGGTCGTGAGCCTGAACGATGACGGTGAAGCCTTGATATCCCTAAACGGCGTCGAGCGCCTCAGCCTGAGCGCGCCCCGGGCCATGGACGGCGCGGGCCGTCTGCTTCCCTGTCGCTTCGAAATTGAAGACGCCCGGATAGACATCCTGGTCGAGGACGTGGCCGTCTATCCCGTCTACGTGGATCCGGTTTGGACGGAAACTGGCGAGGGTCGCTTCCAGTATTTCGGCTATTCGCTTTCATCCGCCGGCGACGTCAACAATGATGGCCATGACGACGTGATTGTGGGTGCCCCAGAGTACAAGGGATTCTATTACGACATGGGCAAGGCCTACGTCTTCCACGGCTCGGCCAATGGCCTGCCGGCGCAAGCGAACTGGACCCTGACCGGGTATAACGAAAACGATCGCCTGGGCCACAGCGTGGCCGGCATCGGAGATGTAAACAATGACGGCTGGGACGACGTGGCCATCGGCATCCCAGGCGTAGATAGGCAAATCGGATTTTTCAACTACTCGAATACGGGCATGGTGCGAGTGGTCAAGGGCTCGCAGAGCGGCTTGCAGTCTTGCGGCTGGCCCTTTCCTACCGGAGGCTGGATTGTCTGGGCCTCATCCCAGCAAAGTGGCCAAAGTTTCGGTTTGGCCGTATCCGGCATCGGCGACATCAATAGAGATGGCTATGGCGACTTCGTGGTGGGCGCGCCTTACTACAACTACGGCATCTACTCCAACAATGGCCGAGCCTTCGTCTTTTACGGGACGTACAATGGACCCAGCTTGCAGTTTTCCACGGTAGGCGGGCCCGTTCAGGCCAACGCCAATTTTGGCTATGCGGTCAGCGGCGGGGGCGATTACGACGGCAACAAGTACCCGGACATGGCTATCGGAGGCCCGGGTTACACCGTGGGCGGCAGTAGCAGCGCAGGCAGGGCGCGGATCTACTTGATGACCTCCGGCGGCCTTTCAGAAAGCAATGTCTTGGCGGTCGCCGGTTCTTCATCGGGAGAGAAATTCGGCAAATCCCTGGATCTGCATGGCAGTCCGGACGGCGACAACAAGGCGGAACTCTTGGTCGGTGCCCCGGGAGAAGACGAGGCCAAGGTATTTACTTACCAGTCCATCAATGACCCGACGCACTTGATGGCGAATTTGTCAGGGGTTCAGAGCTTCGGCAGCGCCGTGGCTTTTGCCGGCGATGTAAACAGCGATGGCTACGATGATGTGCTGGTGGGTGCGCCGGAATACGGAACCTATTCAGGACGAATCTACTTGTTCCTGGGACAGAGCGGTGGCGTCAATGCCTCGGCGGTTTTCACCGACAACGGTGCCTTCGGCGGCAGATTGGGTTTTTCTGTTGCCAGGGCCGGCAATGTAAATGGCAGCATGGGCGGTGGGGAGTTTGACGATTTTTTAGTGGGCGCGCCCTACTATTTCAAGGCCACTGGAGGAGCGCATCTGTACATGGGGTCGGATCAGAGTTTCGTCATCTGCGAACCAGACGGACGAGCCTGTGATGACGGCGACGCTTGCACCGAAAACGACACATGCTCGGA
>JAFCZJ010000270.1 GCA_019314375.1 Deltaproteobacteria bacterium
GTGCAGGATCGGGCGCGATGGCGTAGCCTTGAGATCCGTGCGTGACGAGGTCCTGGCGTCCGAGCTCTGCGAGTGTTGCGCAGAGGGTGGCGGTACGGATACGGCATCGTTTGCGCAGCTGCTGGGTGGACAGGGGTTGGTCTGAGAGTGTAAGCGCCTCAATGACCCGCTCTCGTGCGGAAGTGAGTCGAGTTTCGGCCTCAACGGGTGCATCCACGACGGTGAGTGCGAGTGCATCTTGTGTTGCGGCCAGTTCCAGGGGGACAGGGCTGCGGGACGGGGCGGCACGCTGTTCGATGGAGAGGGACAGGCCCTGCGGTTTACGACGGAGATAGAGATTGGAGTCGCCCCAGCCATGCAGATCCGATGAACCGCGCAACGCCTGGCCGGGTCGGTCCTTGCCCGAGCCCTTGCGGGCGTGATGGACAAGCAGGACGGCGGTTTTGAACTCCCGTTGCAGTTCGCGCAGGTACCCCAGAAGCGGCGCCATTTCTTTTGAGGCGTTTTCGTCGGCACGATGCAGGCGGATGAACGGATCGAGCACCAACAGTGCGGGCCGGATCGCTTCCAGGGTTGATCGCAGCCGCTGCCGGTCCTGGGGCACATCAAGCAGAAGACGCGGGGCGGTGATGACATAGAGCGGCAGTTCCTCGATGGTCGTGCCGGCGGCTCTGCAGATGCCCTCAAGCCGTTCTCGCACCACGCTGAGCGAGTCTTCAGCGGGGAACAGCAGGACCGGCCCCGTGCGGCAGACACTGAACTGTCTCAGGCAGGGGGTGCCGGAAGCGACGCTAACGGCCATGTCCAGCGCCAGGAAGCTCTTGCAACACTTCGGCTCCCCGCCAAGGATGCCGACCGCCTGTTGAGCCCACAGCTCCTCGATGAGCCATTTCTGCTCATCGGGCACAAGCGCCAGATCACAGGCACGGGACACAGGAAACGCCTTCATGATTTTGGCCTTTTGCTTGATGCAGCCCGCAGGTCAAAGACCTCGAAGAAGAGTGTTTCGTCGATCTGATCGGCTTCGCGTTGCAGCGCGGCGGCCAACAGATCGTTGGCCATGTTCATCAAGACCCGGTAATTGCCGGCGGCATGCTCACACAACGCATGGATGACTGCTTCGCACATCAGCCTTGGATTACCGGCCTTCTTCAAGTGATTGCAGAGGCATTCCTTGAGCGTCTTGGGGTCAGCAGGCTCACAACGCAGACGGCAACGAATGCGGCTGGCCATGGGCAACAGATCATCCGTCTGCAGCTTCTTGGTGAGACGATCGTCCCCGGCGAGCACGACGGTGAGGATGCAGCGAGAGTCCAATTCGGTACTGGCCAGCAACCGCAGTTCGCACAACGTCGAGGGGGTCATGGCCTGGGCCTCGTCGATCAGCAGTACGGGCCGATACAACGAGGCTTCGATGTGGGCGAGCCACTTCTGGCGAAGCGCTTGCGCTCCCCACCAACGGTTGCTTGGGCTCAGAGTGACCCCAAACAGATCGCCGAGTTCACGGTAGAAGTCAGCCACCGAAGCGTGGGGACGTGTCAGTATCCCCACGTTCGCATCGCGCTGATTGCCAAGACGCTCAGCCACAAGGCGAAGGGCGGCGCTCTTGCCCGACCCGGGTGCGCCGGTCACTAACGCAAAGCCACCTTCACTGAGCTGATTCTCGATCCTCCAGCAGAACTGATCCACCGCCGGGGATACGAACAGGGCCGAGACCGGCACCTCCTGGCAGAACGGGTTGTATTTCAGGCTGTAGAGGGCCAACAGTTTCTTACTCATGGGTCTTCTCCTTCTGGGGGTTGAGGTCGTCCTTGGGCAGATAAGCCGGCGGCAGTCCGGTAGCGGCATAGTCGGCAATGAGTTTTGCAAGCAGAGGCGCTATCTCGCCGGACAGGGGTTCAACGGTCGTATCCGCGTTCTCAACGATTGGCGCGTTGGTGCGCCGCCGGCCATCGGCATTCTTGTGCTTGTCCTGCGGGTACAGCCGCGTCAGCACCTGGCCGCTGCGCCCATCGGTCAGGTACACATACGACAGATCCCATATCGCGTAGCGGACCGTCACCCTCTCGACGTGTCGATAACGGGAGGGAAGCTCGAAGCGGACACCTTCCACGCTGAGAGTGCCATCACTCCTTCGTTGCGTTCGCGTATGCTGGGCGGTAAAAGCCTGGCGAAGGGTTTCGCTCTGAGGGCAAGGGCGCCCCACATCCTTGACAGTTACGAAACGAGTCAGGGGCGGTTGGCCGGTTTCGCAGTGCACCTTGCGGTTGTACTCCATCTCGATCCAGGCCAGCGTCGCTTCGTTCAGCCAGGCCAGCGTCAGATCCGCACAGCCATCGAGCATCGACAGCAACCGGCCTTCAACCTGGCCCCAGAAGGATTCCTGCTTGCCGTTCTGGTAGGGGCTGTAGGGCAGAGTCGTTTCATGCACGAGCCCCAACCGCTGGAGTCCCTGCACGGTTTCGCCGGCCACCATGGCGCTGCCGTTGTCGGTCATCAGCGCACGGGCGAGGCCGCGCTTCAGAAAGGCCTGCGAGAGCCCGTGGGAGAGCTTCTCGGCCGTTTCGTTCAGGTACCACTGCGCGTGGCAGCACAGCCGCGAATGATCGTCCAGAATGCCCAGTAAGTGCGGGTACACCCACTCGCCCGGCGAGGTCAGTACCGGAAGGCTGCCGTGATGAAAGTCCAGGTGCCAGAGTGCATTGACATACTCGCTCTCGTAACTGCGGATCTCCAGATCCTCAAAACGTTGCTCGGCGGCCTGGGCGCCGGCTGTCCGCCGCTTGCCGCCCAAGCGCCGCCGCTTCAGCATCCCATGCGCCTTCATGTAGCGGCGCACGCTCTGACAGGAAGGCATCGAGCCCAGTTGCGGGCCCTGCTCCACCCGTACGGCCAGGTTGTCGCTGTGCAACTGGTAGCTCCAGCCCGGATGTTGCCGGTATTGCGCCTGGATCGCGTTGCGCAGTTCCATGCTCAGGCTCGGGTATGTGCCTTGATCTTCACGGATCTTGCGCGCCAGCACCCCAACCGGATCCTTCGGCTCCCGGAGCGCCTGGTAGTACCACCGCTCGATCGTTGAAGCACCGAAACGGACCCACTCCTCGCTGATCGGATGACGCCACCTCTTGCGCGCCAACCGCTTCAGTTCACCCTGCAAGTCCCCACGTTCCGGCGGCGCCGCCAGCAGTGGCCCCACTACACTGAAGCGAAAATGCGCCCAGCGTTGATCACCTGCCTGTGCCGTGCCCCTGTCTGCGTGCAGACACGGACAGGCAGACAGGCCTCCTGGTACACTCCGTTTCTTCGGCATCGCTCTACTCCTTTCCGGCCGCCTGTGCGGACCTTTCCGTTCGCGATGCCACTGTCTCTACCCGACCCTCTCAAGCCATGCACGAAGCATGCTCTGCGGAAAATTGCAGACCATCACATAGCCACGCCCTCTAAGCCGCCAGGCACACTTATCGGCGAAAGAAACTTCAACAGCTTCATCATTCCATCGCGCCGCTTTGCCCCGAACTCCTCTACCAGCGACAGCGGTACGATCTCTTCATCCAGTCCCGGCATGAACCGCGCCCTTGCCCCTTTCCAGAACCCGCTTTGCACGAAGTTCTCCAACCACCAGGCGCGCCAACGCTTCAGTGTGCGTTCATCTATCCCCAGTTGCTGCCTCAACCGCTCTATGCGCTTTGGCTTCAGCCCGTGCATCATGGCGCTGACCAGCACCACCACAACTCCCGCATATACCTTGCGCCCCAGAAAACGCACGCTCGGCGGCGTCTTTCGCTTCCGGCACCCCGCTTTCGCGCAGTTGAAACTCCGCCGCTTATCCCAGCCCGGCCCACCGCGTGGTTGTCGCTTATAGTCACCACGGTGCAGCTTCTCTTCGCCGCAATACTCGCATCCGCCTTCCCGTGCCTTCCGGGCAAAATCGTCGTCCGCCTTCTCCAACAGCTTGCACAACAGCCCATCCTTCAGTAGCTTCTCCATCGGGTCCTTCTCCTTTCTCTATTGCCGTAGAAAACTGAGAAGAAACAACCTCACGAGGCTTCTTTGCAAGCCTCGTGAGGTCGGCCCCAAATTCAATCTCGTTATCCGATGGACTCAAACGAACGTCCATCACCTATCTTGACTCAAATCCCGCTCCCCTCCATCATCTATTCAGTCCGTGCTCACTCGCCCGGCACACAACCAGAGGCTTCAGGCGACGGGCGGACCC
>JAFCZJ010000158.1 GCA_019314375.1 Deltaproteobacteria bacterium
AGCGAGGCCCAGCGTTCCGCACGATCAAACATTCGCGAACGAATGGCGCTCATACGCTCAACAGGCGTCATCACCGCCCAGGTAGGGAAAAGATCAGGCCCCAGTCCATAGAGTAACGCGGCCGCCCCTGACACATGGGGTGCCGCCATGCTGGTGCCGCTCCACTGAATCCAGGCGCCCCAACCCGTGTCCCATGAGCAAATCTGATAATCGTCGTCGGGGTATCCGGTCAACAAAGACGGCGTGGTGGACAGAATCTCCTCCCCGGGGGCAAAAAGATGCACCGTGCCGAAGCCATAGTTGGAAAACCCACCTCGATCACCCCAGGCCGTCGAGCCGCCCACCGAGATCACGTTGTCCACCAGATAGTTGGAGGGATAATGAGGCGTCACGTCATTGCTCGTGCCATCGTTGCCGGCCGCCGCCACAAAAAGAACGCCCTGGTCCCTGGCCGCGCTGATGGCGGCTTCGAGAAGGGGTTCGGATCCTCCGCCCCCCCAGCTGTTGTTCAGGATCTGGGCCCCGTTGCTGACCGCATAATTGATGGCGGCGATGGCATCGGCCGTGGTGCCGCTCCCCGATGCGCCGATAAAACGCAGCGCCATGATTTGCACGTTGGGTGCCGTCCCGTAGACCCCGACGGAATTGCGGATGGCCGCGATGGCCCCGGCCACATGGGTGCCGTGACTGTCTTCGTCCATGGGATCGTCGTCGACGGCGGCAAAATCATAACCGATCAGCGGCCACATATTTCCAGCCAAGTCCTCGTGGGTGTAGTCCACCCCGGTGTCGATGACGGCCACGATAACGGGCGACATGGAAAGCCCTCGCGCGGCGATTTCGTCATTGGCCTCCAGGGTGGCCATATCCACGCCCTGCATCCTGGGATCCGGACCACGCAGGCCCGAGATGCCATCAAATGGCGCGTTACCGCCCAGGTTTTCGTGAGCCCATTGGAGGTCAAAATAGGTGTCGTCGGGCACCTCGCAGGGATAGTACAAGTAGTTGGGCTGAGCGGCCTCCACCACTGGATTACGAAGCAGCGAATCGATCGCCTGCTGCACGTCCATGCCCGAGGGCAAACTCAAAAGCTCAGTCCGGTTGATACGCGAAGCGGGGGCCCTGTCGAAACGCAAGCTCCGCTGGGCGGCAAAACCGACGCCGGCCATGGCCTTTCTTCCTTCTCCCTTCGCCAGACCTTTGCGGAATGTGACCAGCAGCTCGCCCGGCACGAATTCCAGTCTCTCCCCCGAAGATCGTGCCACGACCTTCCGAGAGCTCAGAGCCTGCCCGTTCTCGCTCAGCTCAACAGAGCGCTGGTCATCACAGCCCCCTCCCAACAAGGTCAAACTACCGAAAAAAATGGACAAAAAGAAAATAGTCCCGCACTTCATGGGCTGGCCTCCCAGAGGAGAAGGGCTGAAAAACACAAGCGTACAGACCCAGTAACTTACCAAATTTTATGAACATTCTCAAGCACGGAAAGGTGCGACATATCCCACCCAATGGCTGTCTTGCGCCTTTCTTAGGGCCTGGGCTTGCGACGAAATCTTTGAGCCTTGACCAGAATCCTAATGTATGCATATTATATGCATATGGAGATCATCTGGGATCCTCGCAAAGCGGAAAGCAATTTCAAGAAGCATGGCGTGAGGTTCTCGGATGCCGAAATCGTTCTCTGGGACCCACAGAGCATCACCATTGAGGATACCAATGCAAGTGGTGAACAGAGATTGGTCACACTGGGCTGTGATGCGCTCGGGCGTATTCTGACGATTGTGTTCACATATCAAGACGAAGAGGTCAGGCTGATCTCGGCTCGGAAGGCGAGCAATCACGAAAGGCGAGTCTATGAAAAAGGAGTATGACTTCAAAAAGGGCAAGCGAGGGGCCGTGATCTCCTCCAAAGGCAAGACTCGCATTACACTCTACCTCGACGACGATATCTTGGAGGCGTTCCGCAAGCGAGCTGACCAAGCCGGAATGGGGTATCAGACCATGATCAACCAGGTTCTTCGGGAATTCCTCGGCAAGAAGAAAAAGCCCATCGACGAATCTACGCTCAGGCGGGTCCTTCGAGAGGAGCTTCAAAAGACAGGATAGAAGGCCTCTTGCACCTGGCACCTTTCTGCCTGGCGACATCACTCAATTTGTAGACGTACCCCCTTTGCCGGGCAAGGTGTCACCGCGCGCAGCGAAATCCGATAAGCTGGCGTTCGCTGGGATCGAGGAGATCGCGAAAGGAACTGCGCAGAAGCATGGGCGTGCTGGAGAAATCCCCACCTCTGACCACCCGGAAGGGGCTGGCTGGATCTTCCCAGGCACTGCCGTCCGAAGGCGCATCGGCATAGGTGTCGTGATAGTAGTCTTGCACCCACTCTTTTGCGTTGCCCGCCATGTCGCAGATGGCTTGCTCCGTGTTGCCCAGAGGCTTGCTACAGACTGGCCAGATGCTCTCCTGGCCGCAGCCCAACGCGCCGTCGTTCATCACGGCCAAGGAGCAGTCGGCAATCTCATCGCCCCAGGGGTATGCGATGCCCGCACCGCCGCTTCTGGCTGCGTATTCCCATTCGGATTCGCTCGGGAGTCTTCCCCCGGCCCATTCGCAAAATTCGCTGGCTTGGGACCAGTCAACACAGTTTACAGGGTAATCCAGCCTATCGGTCTGCCCCCAACTGCAGAACCTGCTTGAGTTGAGGTCATTCGGTGGGGAACATGCTCCGGCATCGACGCATTGCTGGTACTGGTAGACCGTCACCTCCGTCATGCATATCTCGAAGTCATGTATGGATACGGTGTGGACCGGCAGTTCGTCGGTATCGCCGGATTCCGACCCCATGAAAAAGGTGCCACTCGGGATCGAAATCCAGGTGATTTCTGCCAAGGAAACACACTGCCCCTGATCGCTGCAGTGGGGCGTGGGCTCCTCGCAGGTCCCGCAGAGCAAACTCCCGCAGACGGGGTCAATGCCGCATTTGCGATCGCCGCAGTCCGGGGTGCAGGTCGATTCACAGGAGCCATCATCGTTGCAGTGGGGGGTGGGCTCCTCGCAGGTCCCGCAGACCAGGCTTCCGCAGACGGGGTCAATGCCGCATTCGCGATCACCGCAGTCCGGGGTGCAGGTCGATTCACAGGAGCCATCATCGTTGCAGTGGGGGATGGGCTCCTCGCAGGTCCCGCAGACCAGGCTGCCGCAGACAGGGTCAATGCCGCATTCGCGATCACCGCAGTCCGGGGTGCAGGTCGATTCACAGGAGCCATCATCGTTGCAGTGGGGAGTGGGCTCCTCGCAGGTCCCGCAGAGCATGTTGCCGCAGACTGGGTCCATACCGCATTCTCGCCCGCCGCAGTCCGGAATGCAGGTCGCTTCGCAGAAGCCCTGATCGTTGCAGTGGGGGGTGGGCTCCTGGCAGGTGCCGCAGAGCAGGCTTCCGCTGACGGGGTCCATGCCGCATTCGCGATTGCCGCAGTCCGGGATACCTTCTTGCTGGTCATCGCTGCATCCGATAAACCATGCTGTAAGCAGGATAACAAGCAAGCTGATGGTTGTATTTCTCATCTTGACCTCGTCCACTTGGCTATTGGGTCCATGGACGTCCGCGCCGAATCGCTGTTCTCTTCTTGATCCCGAAGTACAAAACCAAGAACATCAGGAAGATGCAGTTGGGCAGCCCCCCTCTGCCGCTGGTGACCGAACAGCCGCTTTTGGCTTCCAGCGCACCGCGCTCATTTTCAGTGCTGGTGTCAGTCAGGAATTCTCCACATCTCATGACTTCGAGCAGGTTGTATATCGCCGCAATGAACTCGCTCAGAGAGTCACCTGTAATGAAATCGCCAGGCCTGTCTTGCCCATCACATTTCCTGAGGATGTCGTTGGTCAGTTTTTGGCACGCGTCCGCGAACTGTTCTTCCTCGACCAGTTCCTGAGTTGCGATGATTTTGTTCCTGATGGCGCTGACGCGGTTGCGCCCCGATGCACCGGGGCCAATCCCGACTATGCCGTCATTGCTTACCAAAGTGTCATACAACCCCAGAAGGTCTGCCACCATCGCGGCGATGGCATTCTCTACGAAACCATGTAGGACGATTTCGACGGGTTCCTCATTGCTCCATTCGGGAGCAGGGTACGCAAAAGTGATCGTCAGAAGGGCAGAGAATTCGCCTGCCGAAACCGGATTGAATACGACATACATCCCGCAAGTATTAAGCGGGAAATCTTCGACAGGATACAGGGTGGTCCCGATGCAGTTGACTGCCTTTCGCAATTCGAAAAGATCCGCGTCGGGGCCGGTGAGCGTGAGTTGCCTGATTTTGACCTGGTCACACCAAGACAGATTTTCTGAAACGATGCTGGCAATGGTCGATTCGAAATCGATGTTGTTTGAGTAAAACTCCATGTTGGTTCCGCAAACATCGGGATTTGGAGTATCGATCATGCAAGCATGGACAACAAAGTCAATTTCGCACTCTGTAGATATTTCCGTGCTCGGTCCGTCGACGCTTGTATTTCCCTGCGCATCCTTGGCCTGTACCGTGATCTCAAAGATCACATCGTGCCCGGGCAATTGGAAGCTAGCTTCAAGGATGCCCGATGCATCGATTAGGCCGGGGATTTTTTCTTCTCGAATCAGAATGCCGTCAGTTGAAAACATCCGATAGCTTAGCTGGTATTGAGTGACGCCTCCATCGTCAACCGCGGGGGTCCAGCTTAGGAGGGCCGTTCTCGTGATTCGGTCAACCTCTGCAGATAGGGCCAGGTGGGGGCCTGCGGGGACGGTGTGTCGACTACATGCCCAATAACCGGAATTGGTGTAAAGGTGTACGAAGTATTTTGATCGTTGATGCGGTGGGAAAATCTCACAGAAATTTCTGCCGAAGATTCCATGACGCCCTCTGGCGAGAAATCGAACCATACAATGCAGGATTCGCCGGGATCCAAGCCCCCGATTTCACTGCAGTAGTTGTCAGAGAAAGAGAAAACGTCTGGACTGCTGCCAAGGAGTTGTATTTGGGGTCTGAAGTAACACAGGGTGTTGTTGGTGACCTCCAGATAGCCAGGCCATGAGACAAGGGTATCAATCGAAGCGTAGAAGTCCATCCTGTCTGAGCAGATTTCACCTGTTGGGTTTCCTGGGTGACCGAAAGTACAGGCCCGAAGAGTGACGTTTTGCCATACATCGCAATCAGTCTGGATGTGGATGGTTGGGCCATCTTGAGTCCAGTTTCCCCGCGCGTCTGACGCCTCAACTGCAAAGGTGTAATAGGTGTGTTCGTCCAGATTGCCAAGAAACCGCTTGAGCGGCGTGGTCGCGTCGACGGGATCTCCCACCGGTTGCCTGATTGCTGAGCCATCCTCCTGGATGACTTCCATCATCAGCTGGTATTCAACGACGGCAATATTGTCCTGGGCTGGAGCCCACTCAAGGAGGACAGCGTCGCTCCAAAAGGCACGGTAAGACAGGCTGCTTCCTTCCGGCCATGTGGGCGCTTCATCGTCATCGCATGGGTCGCCCCAACCATCGCCATCCGAGTCGATTTGGTCAGGGTTTTCGATTTCCGGGCAGTTGTCGCAAGCATCGCCGAGACTATCTGTGTCGCTGTTGGCTTGGTCCTGGTTGGATTGGGTCGGGCAATTGTCGCACTCTGTTCCCACCCCATCAGCGTCTTCGTCTTCCTGGGCCGGATTGAAAAGGAATGGGCAATTATCATCAGGGTCCGGGTGGAGATCGTAGTCTTGATCCGTTCCGGTATCGATTCGCATGCAAGCGGAGTTGGCGTCGTTGTCAAAAAGCTTGGTGCTGAAAAAATAGTGGCCATCGTCCTTTGAGTTGAGGGATTCGATTCCCCCTTCAAATCCAGACGGGATGTTTCTGTTCGGCAGAGATTCTCCATTGCTGGTCTTGTTGAAGTAGATAGAGTTATCCGAGCCAAAGACCATGCTGGCGAAAAGGTCCCCGCACGGACTGAAACCGAATAACGCGCTGGTGTTGACATCCAGAATCTTCGTCGGAGTTGGAGATTCGTCGAGAAGATTGGTCAAGTATACACCGACCATGTTTTGGGGATCCCGTGTGGCGTAGATGAATCGTGAATCCATGATGTCTGGCCCATATCCGAGAGAGGCAACTCCCACCGATGAGTTGGTACAAATTCCTTCATCGCTGACGCAGATGTCGTCGATGCACGAGTAGCCGGGGAGACAGTCGGTGCTCTGATTGCAATCATTATCGATTTCATGAGCGCACACTCCACCCCCGCCGCAATCGGAGTCGGATGAGCAGGGAGAAGAAGACGGGGATGCTGCGGGATCGATGAGAAAGGTAGCGGTGGCAACTTCTTGATCGGATGGGGGCTGTGCACTGAATATTGAAATGTTTGTCTGTACCCCATCGAAAAGGGAAACGATGGTCATGTACCTGCCGTGCCCGCTGAATGATACCCCGAGACCGGCCGAGTGGTAAGGGCCGAGAGTGGTGCTGTCAAGATTCGTGAGGTCGTAAATGACGACGCCATACCAGTCCATGTTGCTGTATGCCCAGTCATCTTCCTTCTCGGTAATCGTGACGAGCCTGTCGTCGTCAGGGCTGAATCCCCAGGAGAAGGTTCGGTATTCGTCGACAGGAAATGGGATCCAGAGCAAGTCAACCCAGACCGAGTTTGCGTTCTTTTCTTGAACCTGAATGCCCGTTGACTCGGTTTGCACACGGTACCTCCCGTTTGGCGAAGATGGATGCTGTGCTGTAATCTCCACCGGGTAGGTGATTGGTCCTGTGTAGTCACCGATGTCGTAGCAGGAGCAGTCGATCTCAGGGAAAGTGTTTTCGGCTGCATCGGGAAGCAGATGGGGTGGGTCCCAGCCTCTTGAGAGCAAGAACTCCCAATTAAGGGAAGTCATGGCGTAAAAAGAGTCTTCCGAGCAGTCGTCCGTCCCCCCATGCAAGACCCCCAACAGGGCGGGAAACTCGCCGCCAATGAGAAGTGGGCCTCCCGAGTCGCCCTTGCAGGTACCCGTGTCGACGCCGAGCGTCATCAACAACCCATCTGTCATGTCCATTGTGTCGATCTCAGATGTCGTCCAGAAACGTGCACCGGCCTCATTGTAGTCGTCCATGGCAGTCCAGCCATATCCAACATTCTGAACCGTCTTGCCGACATAGTCCTCGTGCATGTTGCGATTGATATGGATGGGGGTCACGAATGGTGGGATTGAATTGGGTGGTAGAAAGATTAAGGCGATGTCATTTCCTACAGATTCTGGGTCATCGGACGAATAAAGAGGGTTAGGTATCCAATCTATCGCCTGGACCACGAGGCCGACCTGATAGATGTCAGGTCCGAGTACAAAATAGACGTCTGTAATTGTAGGGTCGTCAATGCAGTGCGCAGCGGTGATGACAGTGTCCATTCCCATAAATGTACCTGTGCACAAGAACGAGGTTTCCGCAGTGTCAGCTATCACCTTTCCGATTGCCGCCATTTGGCCGTCGCTAAGTTCAACAACGGAAGGGTCGGGGCTCTGGTTACCGTTGTAGATTGCAGAGCTCTTTTTCGTGATTGATGCTGTGCTTTCTCCGTCCCCTGTGCATGATGAAAAGAGCTGAATTAATGCAAGCGCAAAGATTTGAATTGTCTTTTTCATTTTTCTCCCCAATGGATGAATTATTGTTCCTTCATTCCCCCATGAATGTCTGCCATAGGGTGCAAATGGATAGGTCGAATCTTCGCTGCATGCATTGGTGGGCGTTCATTCGCGAACCTCGATTTCGCGCCAGCGGGCAGCAGCCGAAGGTACCGCTAGCAGGCGACCCGACACGCAGAACAAGACCCGACGAAGCCAGACCAGACGCCATTCGAGCAGAGAGGGCATGGCCTGGGCGATGTGGCCTCGGAACAGATTGCGCGTCAGCACCTTCAACAGCAGCATAGCGTGATTGGCGTTGAACTCGCTGGTCGGCACGGCACCGGTGCCCATGTCGAATTTTCATTACCGGATCATCACCTCGACATCCGCCAGGTCTTCGTATCCCCGGACGATGAAGCCGGCATCGTCCTCGAAGCCGTCGGTGATGGATGCCTTGACCGTGTAGTCCAGATTTGGCCACAGAAGAAACGGAACCACCACGCCGAATATCCAATTCCTGGAAAGAAGCGATTTTTTCAACTTTTTTCATGCCGCCCTCGTCAACATCTTTGGAAATCTGTTGATGGTTGAGTAGAGGCCGAAATCAGGTTGAACTGTTTCATGATGATACATGCGATTCTGAATTTCATCAATGTGGTGGCGTGTCGTACATCATCAAAGGATTGATTGCTTCTCTTTGGTTGCCGCGAGGGCCATGTGCATGATGGCGTGCTCGGCCTTATCTTTGAAATTCTCTACAAATTGCCTATTGATTCTTGCTGCATCGGAATCCGTTGAAATCGAAGATTCTTTCGTACGGGAATCCCCTCCTGGATGCAGATCGAAGAAGCGGGTATCCATAGCCGAAACAGCCCCCCCTAGTTATTCGGAACTCATGGCTTGGGATCTCCCAGGCGCTTCCGTCCGTGGGCGCATTCACGTAGTCGTCATGATAGTAGTCTTGAACCCATTCATAAATGTTGCCAGACATATCGCAAAGTCCCTGAGAGGTGTTGCCTGCTGGCTTGCTGCACACTTCCCAAGTGCCCAGCATCCCGCAACCGTAGCCCTCCTCTTCGTCATGCATAATAGCGTAATCGCAAGTGGCGAGTTCATCGCCCCAGGGGTAGGTGATGTCCTGGCCCGCACTGCGAGCCGCATACTCCCACTCCGCTTCGCTCGGAAGCCGTACCCCCAACCACTGGCAATAGGCGGATGCCTGGAACCAGTCCACGCAGTTGACCGGGTGCTCATCCCGTCCCGGGACGCCCCAGTTGCCGAAGGTCCATCCTTTGTCGGGTTCAGTGCAGGCCCCGGCTTCCACGCAGGCTCGATATTGCCTCACCGTGACTTCAGTGCGGTTCATCAAAAACGCCGGGACATTGACCAGATGGACGGGCATCTCCTCCGGACGCCTTTCGATTTCCGAGCCCATCATGAAAGAACCGGCGGGGATCTCCACCCATTGAATCTCGACTTGGCAGCTCGACCCGTCCCAGCCAGCTTCGCAAGCGCATGTGGCCAGGCCGCTTTCGTCGTCGCATGATCCATGCTGGTTGCAGTCCTCAATGCTGCATCCAGGCAAACAGGCACCGTCTCTGTCATGGTCCTGGTACCCATTGGCGCATTCGTCACAGCGGCTCCCCTGGTGTCCTTCGTGACAAATGCAGGTGACGACACCCGTGGTGTCGTCGCAATCGCCGTGCCCAGAACAGGACGCTTCGTTGCAAGATTCGTCTGCCACGCAGTTACCGTGTTCATCGTGATAACCCTCGTCGCAGTCCGCGCAGTCATCGCCCGCATACCCTTCGAAGCAATCACAGACGGGAGAATCGCTCTGTATTTCGCATACACCACTTCCCGAACAGGTGATGCCTTCGCAAGACGCCGAATCCTCGTAGTTCAGGCAGGACGAGAATAGGCAGGTCCAGACGAGAAGAATTACTGCCATGGGATGCATGGACGCGAACCTCCAAGCCGATTGTAACACCAATCCTACAAACCTGTGGGTATGGATTCCATCCCTGTCCATGGTCATCCTGGTGAGTACCATAAGAAAAAAGACGGCTTTCCGAAGAAAACCGTCTTCTAACTGAGTGGAGCTGAACAGGATCGAACTGTCGACCTCTTGAATGCCATTCAAGCGCTCTCCCAACTGAGCTACAGCCCCGTCTCGACTCAAAGAACAGGCCTCAACCTCTGACCGTGGAACGGTTTTCTAGCACCAGGCACAAGCTTCTGTCAAGCATTAGCTTAGCGCTTCTTGCCGTACTTGGCCTCGGATGCCTTGATGATGCCCTGTTGGATTAGGGATTTCTCTACTTCTTCTTTGCTCAAAGGCTCGGGCGGGGCCGGGGCTGTCTTCCAGCGGTAGATGAACAGGCCGATGACGACGGGCAGAAGACAAAGGGCGATGAACTGGCTGGTGGAAAAAAGATCGAAAACCATGCCCCGATCATCATCACCGCGGATCATCTCCAGACTGAAACGACCGATGGAGTACAAGGCCACAAGGGTGAGGAAGGCCTGCCCGGTGAACTTACGCCTGCGCAAAATCCACAATGACAATGGAAACAAGATAAACAGACCCAAGACCGATTCGAAAATCTGGGTGGGATAGACCGCGAGAGAATGGGGATGGGCCAAAGACGCCGACGGATCGGGGAAAACCCGGGCGGCCTGGCTGCCATCGGGAAAAACCATCCCCAAGGGCCCATTGGTGGGCACGCCATGGCAGCAGCCGGCCATAAAACAGCCGATGCGGGTCATGCCCAGCCCCAAGGCGATACCAGGAGCACCGCAGTCGACCAAGGACCAGTAATCGATCTTGCGGAGTTTGCAATAAACCGCCGAGGCCAGAGCGCCACCGATGAAGCCGCCATAAGCCACCAGGCCCTCACAGCGAGAGGCAAAAATGACCTGCAGCAAACCATGCAGTCGAATCTGGTCCCAGGTCGCGTTGGAAATGATGTGGGCGATGCGGGCCCCCACCAGGGCAAAAACGATGGTCAGCACCAAGGACCAGGTCACGGCCTTGTAGGGCAGGCCCTCCCTGCTCGTAAAATAAAAAGTCAGATACCAACCGGCAATAAAAGCCAAGCCCAACATAACGCCATAAGCATAGATCGGCGTATCGAGACCGGGGATATGAAAAAGAATGGGTCGCATGGCCCTGATTTAGCAGGCTATGGGGAAGTTGACAAGCCCGGATCGGAGGTCATAATGGATGCGCTTAGCAAACCGCGTCGACAAGGTGCCCATGAACCGTCGCCTAAAAGTACTCAGCCTGCTCTTCGGTGTCATCTTTGCAGCCGGCATCATCGGCTTCTATACGCTGGGACGCTTGGCGGGCATGGAGCCCCCGGTGCTGGAATGCGCCTACCAGACGGTCATCACCCTGGCCACCGTAGGCAACAAAACGCCCATGTTGGCCGATGTCTGGTACGGACAGATCTTTATCATCTTATTGATCATGAGCGGCATGGGCATCATCCTGGTCTTCGCCACCACGGTCACGGCCTTTTTTGTTGAAGGCGAAATGCGCAACATCTACCGGAGGAAAAAGATGGACAAGGCCCTGGCCAATTTAAAAAATCACATCATCGTCTGTGGTGCTGGGGACACTGGCGGCTACGTCATTGAAGAGCTCATCGGATCACGGCACGCCTTCGTCATCGTCGACATCAGCGAAGAGCGCATCCAGCACATCGCCGATCAGCACCCCAAAACCCACGTCCCTTTCGTGGTGGGCATGGCGGCTGATGACGAGGTGCTGAATCGGGCGGGCATCGCGCGAGCGCGCGGCATCGTGGTGGCTTTGCCCGACGAGCGCGACAATCTTTTCATCACCGTCACGGCACGGCAAACCAACGCCAAAGTTCGTATCGTGGTTCGGGCCACCGACGCTCCGGCAGAGCAACGCCTGACCCGAGCGGGTGCCGACGCGGTGGTCAGCCCGGCCCGCATCGGCGGCCTGCGCATGGCCAGTGAAATCGCCCGCCCCCAGGTGACTAGCTTCTTGGACAACATGCTCAGGTCGACCGACAAGCCCCTTCGCATCGAGGAAATTCGCCTGAGCACAAGCTGCAACATGGTGGGCAAGGCACTCAGAGACACCAACCTGCGTTCCGAAGCCGACCTCCTGGTGCTGGCCATCCGCGATCCTTCCGGCGAGCATTTTCTCTACAATCCACCGCCGGAACATGTGCTTGAAGAAAACTCGACCTTGATTGTGCTCGGCCCCATTGAATCCGTGCACCGAATTCGCAACAACCTGTGATAGGATAGCGCCTGTCGCTGAGACAGCACAGGAGTCAGCATGCCGATTTGCCCACATTGCCAAGCTCAATACCCAGCTGGTGATCGTTTTTGTCAACAATGCGGGGGGCCCATCGACGAAGCAGCCACCCTTGACGATTTGATGGATGCAGGCATCGTCTGCCCCCAATGCGATACCTATAATGATGCCCTGGAGAAAACCTGTATATCCTGTGGATCCAGCCTGGCGGGTATGACCAACTTCCTCCAGGCCGTGGGAGAAGACCCCGAGCCTACGCCGGAACCGAAGCCAAAGCCTGCGACGAAACCAGAGCCTGCGCATACGACTGAGCCTGAGCCTACGCCTACGACTGCGCCTACGACTGAGACTGCGACTGCACCTGCGACTGCGACTACACCTGCGACTACACCTGCGACTACACCTGCGACTACACCTGCGACTACACCTGCGACTACACCTGCGACTGCACCTGCGACTGCGACTGCACCTGCGACTGCACCTGCGACTGCGACTACACCTGCGACTAC
>JAFCZJ010000271.1 GCA_019314375.1 Deltaproteobacteria bacterium
CCGACCACGACAACCAGATCGGCCTTGCAGGGATCCATGTGGTTGTCCATAACGGAAAAACCCAATTGGCGCAGGCTGCCCTCCAGCCGGTGCTGACAAACCACGTTGCCTCGTACCACGGCGTTTGGGTTGCCGGCGAGAACGATAGCGCTCAAGTTACCGGCCTGCACCGAAGCGGCCAGCGAACAAACGAGTAGGGCAAACAGGCAAGTTCGAATATTCAATGGAGGGACTCCTTGGCTTGAGTATAGCTGAAGAGGAGGCCGTTGACCCGAAGTGTTTTCCTCACTACTGTAAGATTTTGCTACGGGAGGCCTCATGTTTGCTCACTTGCGGGAATCCATCCGTTATCGATTTGAAAACTTCATGTCCAAGGGCGGCAAAGCCATTTTCATCAGCCTGTTTGTCTTGTTCATGTTTTGTCTGGGCCTGGCGGTGGCCGTGCGTTGGACTGTGTTGGCGGTGTTTCCCGAGATGGACATTTTCCAGAGCTTTTCAGAGCACGTCTGGGCCATCTTTTTAACCATGACTGATCCGGGCAACATGGGGGTGGACACGGATTCGGGTGCCGCGCTCAAGGTTTCGGCCGTCGTCTCGGGCGTGTTGGGCGTGATAATTTTTTCCATGCTCATCGCTTTTATCACCACGAGCTTGGACGGTATGATCTACGAATTCCGCAAGGGTCGCTCCAGGGTCCTGGAGAAGGGCCAGACCCTGATTCTGAACTGGAATGAGCGGACCTTGGATATCCTGCGCGAGTTGATCATCGCCAATGAAAGCGAATCCAAGGCCAGCGTGGTCATCTTGGCCGAGCGAGAAAAAGAAGAAATGGACGATGAGATCAGCACCTTCATCGCCAACACCAAGACCACCAAGGTCGTCGCGCGCAAGGGCAATACCTCCACCATCGCCAACCTGCGCCGCATCAGTGCCTCAAGCGCCAAATCGGCGATTATCCTTGCCACCTGCTCGGATCAGGCAAGTGAAGACGAAAAGCGGGTTTCCGATGCCAAGGCCATCAAGACAATCTTGGCCTTGCAGGGTTGCCAAGAGGGCAAAAACAATCTCGCCATCGTGGTCGAACTTCTTTTGGCCGAGAGCCGGAAGCTGCTGGAGACCTTCGAAGATCCACTCATTACCTGTATCGACACCTGGGATATCCTGGGCAAGATTCTCGTGCAGACCTCGCGCACCAGCGGCTTGGCGGTCGTCTACAATGAGATTCTGAGTTTCGATGGCTGTGAGTTGTACTTTCGTGAGGCCGATTGGAACGGTGTGACTTTTGGAGAAATGCTTTACCACTTTCCAGACGGGATACCCATGGGCATTCGCCATGTCGATGGGCGTCTGGAAGTTCGGCCCGGGGCGGGGACGGTCATGGAAAAAGGCGACGAGGTACTCATCGTGGCCGATGACGACTCCACCATCGATTTTCAATCGGCACCCATCGTTCAGCCAAAAGACTTTCCCTTTGAGATGCAGCGAGTGGACAAGGGGCTGGAGCGAGAGTTGATCTTGGGTTGGCACAGCATCGCGTCTATCGCGGTGCGGGAATACGCCGAATATTTGCTTGAGGGTTCGTCCATCGAGATCGTGGTTCACCGGCCTTCGGAAAAAACCAGAAAAGAGATAGCCGCGCTGGCGGCCTTCCACCCAGATTTGCAAATCACCTTGAAGGAGTCCAATCCCCTCGATCTGGACCAGCTCAGAGCCTTGAGTCCCTTCGATTACGACAACGTAATTATCCTGAGCCAGGACGAGGACTGGAACCCGGAGAAGACCGACAGCGAGACCCTGGTCATTCTCTTGCTTCTGCGTAAGATCGCCCGAGACGGCAAGGTGGACATCAGGCGAAGCAAGATCATCACGCAGATACTGGACTCGGAAAACCAAGAACTCATCAGCCAGACCAACGTCAACGATTTCATCATCAGCAACAAACTGATCACCATGATTTTCGCCCAGTTGAGCGAAGAGCCGCGCATCAAAGAGATCTACGACGACATCTTCCAGGAAGACGGCTCAGAGATTTACCTAAAGCCGGTGGAGCTATATTTCAAGGAGTTGCCCGTCACTTTGCGTTTTTGCGACATGATTGGCCAGGCCATGAAGCGAGACGAAGAAATTTGTCTCGGCTATCGCCTGGAGGCGCACGCCACCGAGGCCGAGCACAACTTCGGCGTCAAACTCAACCCCGCCAAGGATCAGCA
The DNA here is from genome assembly GCA_019314375.1 of Deltaproteobacteria bacterium. Classification (GTDB taxonomy): domain Bacteria; phylum Myxococcota; class B64-G9; order B64-G9; family B64-G9; genus JAFCZJ01. Next base: position 2,211 of record JAFCZJ010000271.1, read on the forward strand.
AGTCACGCTGAATGTGGGCGATACTTTGGTGGTCTTGGCGGAGGATGAACTGTAGAAGAATGGCTGTGTGAATCAGTCTATGTGACTGCTGAACTCTTTGGAATTGAAGGGGATGGAGGTCACGGAACCGCATCGTAGTTCAATTTGGCAATTGGGGACTTCCAACCTGGTTATGGTGTCGTAAAATACCCAGCGCGTGCCGGCGGGAAATGCCAGATCCCAGGGCGGGGAGTTGGCATTGAAGCCCTGGAAGGCATTCGTCCAGATGTCGAATGTTTGTTCCGGTAATTGGCAGTCTCCCATGAAACGACATTCTGAATCGAGGGTGGGGAGTAGGTTAATTCACCGGTCATCTCATCGGTATAGAGATAGCCGGGATAGGAATAAGGCTGAGGAAGGCACTGGGGGACGGTGGTGATTTCGCCCGTGGCCGGGACGGTGACCACGTTCCAGGTGACATAGTTGCCGACCGTGCCATCCAGGTGCTGGAGCCCCAATCGGACATGAAACGCATTGCCAGGAAGCCGGGCGAAAGCATGAACGACTGTGTCGAGGTCGATGGTGTTGATGAGCGGTGTCCAAGGGACGCGGATGTAGCTGGGGGCCACGTCGTCCGAGTTGGCCTGGAGCACATGGAGGATGACCGCCTGAACGTCTGCAGGGTCGGTGATTCCCATGGTGATGGTGAAAGTCGCATCGTAGTCCGTATGTCCAGGGCCAATGACCTGAGGGGCGGTCAGGCTGATGATCGCCGGCACCCCGGTGTCCCCTTCAGCAGGAGGCTCGCCCTCCACCGTCTCGCCGCCGTCCACGTCTAGCCATTCGTCAAACTCGCTTGCCAAGGCATCTGCCATGTCGCGGGAATTGAATGCTCCAGTGCACCATGAAAATATAGAGCCAGATGCCAACACCGCGAGTAATGTAAGAGTTGTCGTGAGGGCCTTCTTCATTGCTTTGTTCCTTTTCTTGTCTCACCAGTACAGGACCAATCCCGCAGAAAACGAGAGACCGTGGCGAAGCTTTTGTAGTCCATAGACCGTCATCGTGTTTATGGTTCCCTCTATTTCCGGATCCCCGTGCCCCTCGAATTCGATTTCAAGGTCCTCATCGGAGGCAGGTATGTAGCTGAATCGATAACGCGCTTCGACTCGGAGTCCGATGTGGTGAGATAGCAGCCACTCAACTCCAGTAGCCATCTCCAAGTCCAATGAAACCAGACTGGGTGACTCTGTAGAATTCAATGCGATGGCGTCGATGTAGCATGCGTTTTGGTATTGGTCCGCTGTCGGATTCTGAAAGGGTGGAGTGCAGGGGTCACCGCCCAGGTTTTCCTGGAAGAGATCCATTTCTCCCGTGGAAAAACTGAATTTTTGCCAAGAAAACCCGATGCCCAAATTCGCATAGGGCAAAAAACTTCCGCGTTCCGGGATGGCCTTGATGCCAAATGATACAGGGAGGTGGAGAGCTGAATATGGCTGATAAATGCCCACGCCTTGGTACAAAAATGATTCATCAGGCAAGCCGTCGTTTAGGTTTGCAAGTAGTATCGTCTGGTAGTGTTCCCGTTCACTTAGGGTCGAGCCAAAAGCCACGCCGCCGTATGCGCGTAGCCATCGCCAGATGGGCATTTCCACATTCAGGCGCACATCCATGAATGCCGGCCTTAGATTGATGACCCCCTTCTGACTGGTTTTTGCTCCGCTGCCCGCAAGGCCAAACTCATAAGACGGGCTTAGCGATATGAACAGGGTCTTTTCCTTCTCGGCGATTTTTAGTTTTTCGATTAGTTGTTCGCTGATGTCGGGGCTTAGGCCTTTTTGTTCGAGGTTCAGGCCGAGGGCCGCGGCTCTTAGGCTGCCGATTAGGCCTTGTTCGTCTCCTACGAGTGTTTGGCTTATGCGTCTGATGACTTTGACTTCCTGGACATCGATTAAGCGGAGGCTGAGTACG
>JAFCZJ010000159.1 GCA_019314375.1 Deltaproteobacteria bacterium
AAGCTCCGGCCGATCATCGTTGGTGCCGACAAAGTAGTTATCCAGCTTGGGTGTGGCATCCTGGAAACCGGCATCACCACATTCGCAGGCGGTCGTGGCGAGCAACATCAAGGACACGGTCAAAATGAGTGCTTTGGATAGGGACTTCATGGGCGCCTCTCTCGGGGCTTTGACGACAATCGACCGGTGCCCCGGAAAAATCGATTCATCCTATCATCCATACCCTCGTTTCAACAAGGGCCTTTGATGGCTTGGGCCTTTGGGCCAGGTAATGTAGGGTCGTTGCCATGAAGATGATTTTCGCTAAAAGCACCAGCATGGGAGTCTTACTTCTGGCCTGGATTGTTCTGTCGGCATGTGAAGATAAAAAACCAGGCGCATTGAAGGAGGTTTCTAAAGAAGCAGAGCCTCAGACGGTTAGCGTGGAGGCGGCCGGGGTTCGGGCGGCGCTGGCTCGGGCGGCGACCTGGATGGCTGTTTTTCCTGTTGAGGATCTTCGTTTCGATGCGGCCATCGGCACGGACGCCTTGGTCAAATTGGGTCACAAGGAATTCGAGGCGGCCTTCCAAAGAGCACGAATCGTGGCCGAGCGAGATGACGACAACCCCATGCTGCGTTTTCTGCATGCGGAATTTGTCGCCCCCGTCGAGGCGGTGAGACGCTGGAAAGCGCCTGGAGAAGGGGAAAAACGCATCAACACCAACCGACCTCTCATCGAGGCCTTGCACTGTGACAGACATGGGCTGCGGCCTGAGACCTTGGCCTATATCGCGGGCCCCATGCGGGATGATGGGGGCTACCAGACCTCCCACGCCGCCTGGGCCTTGAGGCTGGCCAAGGACAGGGCTTGTATGGATGCAGAGCGCTTCGAGGCCCTGGTGAGGGATTTCACCGTTGAAATTCACAAGGCCCAATCCCGGCCTTTTGCGCCCAAGCGGCATCTGGATGTTGATCTCTACGCCGAACGCATCTGGGCGCTTGAGCTGCTGGGGCAGGCTGTGGAAGAAGAATGGATCAGTGTGCTCTTGAAGCAGCAGCGCCCTGATGGTTCATTTGGCGTGATGGGCGAAACGGATGAACGGCCCTATTATCGCTACCATGGCACCATGGCCAGCGCCTGGGCTCTGGGGCTGTGGCTGGCCCATCAAGGATCGTAGGTATCGGTCACTCGACCGTTGGCGCCGGAGTTGCCTGAAGAGGCTCCGCCCGTGCCGCCGGCACCTACGGTGTAGGTGGGGTCGGTCAAGTCGGGGCTGGAGGTGCCGCCCAGCAAGACGCCGATGGAGGGGCCGCCGGCCCCGCCGCCGCCGTGACCGCCTCGACCGCCGTCGCCGCCCCAGCCGCCGCGGCCGCCGTTGGAGCCGTCGTCTTGTTCCGTGCCGCCGCCGTAACCGTTGCCGGCGCCTGTCCGGGCCCAATCACCGCCCCAGCCGCCTTCGCCGCCGGAGCCGCCTGGTTGGCCCGTGCCGCCCAGGCCGCCCGTGCCGCCGCCGGCCGTGACAAACTCGCAGAGGGCGAAGCTGGTGTTGGAATTCCACAAGTAAATCGCAAAAGATCCGCCCGCTGAAGTGCCGCCTCCCGCTCCGGCCCCGGCACATGCGCCGGCCCCACCACCCCCGCCGCCGCCGCCGAACGAGTCGCAGTTGTCGTCCCCGCCGCCGCCGCCACCTCCGCCGCCCCCGCCATTGCCATTGCTGCCGTTGCCGCCATCGACTCCATCGCTTGGGGCATATGCCGTCGAGCCGTAACCTTCGATTCCCTGGGACCAGTCGGTTCCGAATGCCCCGTTGCTGCCATTTCGACCCCAATAGGTCGAAGGCGTGTTCCAGTTGCCCTGATGCTCCGGTGTGCCCGACCCACCCGAGGTTGGTCCCACACCGACAGCTCCTGCGGAGCCATCGCTGTCGTTATGGCCCGCGTTGCCACCCCGGCCTCCCGTGCGGCCACAGGCCGAGGTGCCGCCGAGGCCGCCGTCGGGGCGACCACAGCCGCTGCATGTTAAGCTGGAATCCTCGCAGCCGGGTTCGCCCGCGTTGCCGTTGCCGCCGGAGGCTGCTACGCCCGCGGGCGAGTTGCCGTCGATGCCGTCGCCGCCTCTTCCCGCCACGATGCGGCAGCGGTCGAAAGAGAGGGCTGGGCTGGCGGTGGCGAAGAGGCCGTAGGATGATTGTTCGTCGGCTCCGTTGCCGCCTCGGATGTCGAGTTGGGAGAGATTTGTTGCCGATGAAATGTTGGTGGCTTGCATGGCCATGGCGGCGGAGACCTGGATGACTGTTGCGTTGGATGCGTCTCTGGTCCAGTCGCCCGGATCGTAGCCGCCGTAGATTGAGATTCCGTCGGCCAGAATGAGAGTGGAGTTGCGGTTGTGGGTGCCCGCGGAGACTAAGATGTAGTCGCGGTTGGCGTCGCCGGCTACGAGTTCGTAGGCCCTTTCAAGGCTTTGCACTGGGTTGCTCATGGTGCCGCTGAAGAGATCGTTGCCCGAGGTGGAGACGAAGACCGCGGCTGAGATATCGCCGTCGATGCCGTCGCAGTTGGCGTCGATGTAGCTGGGATCCGGATCGTCGGTGGCCGATAAATAGGTGCATTCGTATTCGCAGCCGTTCCAATCATTCCCGTCCAGATCCCAATAATCCGTTTCGCAGGTGCTCATGGCGCAGCCTGTCGCCGTGCAGGTTGGGTTGGCGTGCTCGTAAGCACAGTCGTTGTGGCAGGCTTGGCAGTGGTCCGTGTTCGTGTTGATGTCGATTTCGCAGCCGGTGGAATCCGTGTTGTCGCAGTCGTCCCAGGTGCCCTCGCAGGTGACGATGAGACAATTGCCCTCGTCGCAGATCTCGCTTGCGTGGTCCAGGTCGCAAGCCTGATCACAGCCGCCGCAATGGTTCATGTCGCTGGTGATGTCGGTCTCGCAGCCGGGTTGGCCGGGATCGCAGTCGCCCCAACCCGCGGGGCAACTTGAGCTGGTGCCGGCCAGATTGACCGAGATGAGGGGGTTACCGATGTCGGAGGACAGGACTTCGACCGAGCCCAGATCGTCACCCAAGCCGGAAGGCTGGTAGACCACGTCGAAAGTGCGGGACGTGCCGATGCCGATCATGGGGGTGCCCATGTCGGGCAGGTTTTCCAAACGGAAGTCGGCCGAGCTGCCCGAACCCTTCTGGATGGCCGTGATCCACAAGGGGTCGTTGCTGGCGCTTGCGATGGTGAAGGTGATGCGGTCTTCGGCGCCGATGTCCAGGTTGCCGAAATCCTGGGCCGTGTTGGGCATGAGCATGATGACCGGATCGATGGCCGAGGCGGAAAGATCAATGGCCGCCCTGCCGATGACGCCGTCGAAGCTGATGTCCGGGTCGTTGGTTTCAAAGACGATTCGTTCGGATAAATTGCCCGCCGAGCTGGGGGTGAAGGTGATCCGAAGTTCTTGATCCTGGCCCACCAGGATGCTTGCGATGTCGGGCTCCCAGGAAAACTCAGCATGGCCGTTGGCCAGGCGCATGTCGCTGATGATCAGGTTTTCGCCCCCGGCGTTGCCCAGGCGGATGGGCAGGGTCAGGGATTCGGGCTGAACGGTCGCGTCATATTGTACGCCTTCGAAGCTGAGCTGGGCCGGGTCCGGATCCAGGGTCAAGGCGGCGGGGATGTAGCCGGTGGCGCTCATGGCCACCATGAACTGGGCCCCGGGGCCGCTGTGATCGATTTGCAATTCCGCGGTCTCGGCCCCTTCGTCCACGGGCAAAAAGCCGATGTTGAGTTCCACGCTTTCGTCCGGGGCCAAGGGATGGGGCGTGTTGGGCAGATCGATGAGATCCACATCCGTTGAGTCCAAGCTCCATTCGGCACCGGCGTTCACCAGGGCCAAAGCGGTCAATTCCAGGGCCGCGCCGCCCGAGTTGGTCACGGTCAGCACTTGCTGGGCGGAAAAACCCACCCGCACTTGATCCAGGTTCAGCGGACTAGGATCTGCGCTCACATCGCCCACGACACCATTGCCTGTTAGGGCCACGGGGATGTTGGGGCGGGTGGCGTCGTTCGAGATGATCACCACATCTTCCGCGTCGGCCTCTTCGGCCTGGGGGTGGTAGGTGACCGACACGTCCAAAAAGTCTCCGTTGTTCAGCAGGGCCGGAAAAATGACCGGTTGCTGATCCGCGTCGACCATTTGCAGGCTCCAGTCCGGGTTGGCCACCAGGCCGAAGCGGATGTCTTCCACGGTCAGCACGGCGTTGCCGCCGCCCGAGTTGCTGACCACAAAGCCCAAGGCTGAGCTGCTTTGGCCCACGGGCACGTCGCCGAAGGACAATTGGTCCGGGGCCACGGCCACGGCCGCCTCGCCTTTAAATTCCGAGAGCAAATGGATCTGCAGCAGGGCCTCGTCGGGATCGTTGGAAATGATGTCCAAAATACTGTGGTCCGTGATGCCGTCCGTGGCTGTGTAAAGCACGTCGATGGTGGTCTCGGCCCCGGGGGCCAAGACGATGGGCAGGCTTTCCATGAGTGTCTGAGGCACGGAGAAATCTTCAGAATCCGTGCCGCCTTCGAAGTTCAAGTCCAGGATTTGCAGGTCCTGGGTGCCGGCGTTTCTGATGACCACCTGGGCTTCTACGGTCAGGCCCACCATGACGTTGCCGAAGTTGAGCTGGTACAGGCCTTCGGAGGGCAGGGGCAAAACCACCTCGATGTCGGGCGCGTCGACGACTTCGTCTCCGCCGCCGTCATCCCCATCTGCGCCGTCGGCCTCGCCGTCCAGGCCGGCATCGGTGCTTTCGATTGGGGCGCAGCCCCCATTGCGGCATTCGAAGCCGGTGGGGCAGGGGGTGTCGTCGTCGCAAGCTTGATCGGCATGGACGCAGACACCGTCATCACAGTAGTCGCCCGTCGGACAGTGGGAATCCTCATCGCAGAGATTCAGGACGTCCGAGCCGCCCACGGCGTCGTTACAGGCCAGGCTGAACAAGACCAGAACCAGGCCACAGCTCAGGTTAGCGAGCCACCAAATAGATCGGGTATGGATCCGCATGGTCCACCTCATTCTTCCCGTTGTGTTCATGTTACTTCTCTCTATTGTAAAGGTATGCTCGAAATCCGTCAAACCCTTGTAATTCAGGGCAAAGCCTCTTGACTTGTTTCGAAAATTTGGACAAACTGGTGAACGGAAAAGCTTCTAATCCGCATTCGAGGTCTTCGTGATGCCGCGACCATGCAACTTTGGATTTTTCTTGGCTTTAAGCTGTGTTTTGTTCTTGGCCTGCGAGCGAGAACCCATTGAACAGTTTTGTCCCAATGTCGGCGTCGGCGAGCTGGCCATCAGCGAGATCCGTGGTGTCACGGATGCAGCCGGGCAATGGTTCGAGTTGCATAATCCCAATGACACCGCTGTGAACTTGACGGGCTTGAGCCTGCGGCTGGCCAAACTGGACGGGGCCGGCGAGTGGGAGATCGTGCTGCGGGAACAAGGCTTGTCCTTGGAACCATTCGGCTATTTTGTCCTGGGACGATTCAACAGCGACGACCTGCCGTCCCACGTGGATTACGGTTACGCCGCGGATTTTGATGGCGATATTTACAGCGCTGGTTTTTTGCAGCTTTATGCATGTGAAACCCTGATCGATCAGGTCATTTGGGGTCAGGACGACAACTCGGCTTCGGCCGAGATTCTACCCTCGGACGGCACCCTATCCTTCGATGGGGCCGTGGTGCTGACGGCTGAGTCCAACGACATCGGGGCGAACTGGTGTTACGACGAGATGGACGACGGATTTTATAAGTCCGGCACACCCAAGGAGATGAACCGAGCATGCGAACCTTGATGCGTTACAAAGGATGGTGCCTGGGCGGGTTGGCCCTGGTCATCGCGATTCCCCTGGCCGTCGGCTGTTTCGGCGGCTCCAAGAAAGCCCGCCGATACAAAAAGTCGGAGATGCAACAGCGTCTCAGGGAATTCGAGACGCCGGGGCTGGTCATCGGCGAGTTTCCCTTGGCCAAAAACGCCATTGTGGACGGGGACACGATCAAGGTGGCGGGGATGAAGACCACCCTGCGTTTGAACCACATCGACTCGGAGGAAACCTTCAAGTCCGACTCAGACCTGCGTCTTTTTGAAGCAGGTTTTGAAGAATACCTGAAGAAAAAGCGTGGCGATAGAAAGAAGCCGGTCAAAGCGGCCACCCCCCTGGGCGAGTTGGCCAAGGATTGGGCCAAGGATTTCTTCAAGGACGCTGAAATTGTGCGGCTCGAGCGGGACCACCCCAAGGAGATCCGGGGGCGTTTCAATCGTTATTTGGCCTATGTTTTCGTCCGCAAAAAGGGTCATTGGATCAACTACAACATAGAGCATGTGCGGGCCGGCATGAGTCCATATTTCAGCAAGTACTCATACTCGCGACGTTTTCACGAGCAGTTCGTTCAGGCTCAGAAGGAAGCCCAGCAGGCCAAGATCGGCATCTGGGATCCCAAGTTGCAGCATTATCGGGACTATCCTGAGCGCTTGGACTGGTGGAACTCCAGGGCGGATTTCATTAAAGCCTTCGAGAAAGACGCGGAAGGCAAGGACAACTACATCATCCTGACCAATTGGGATTCCTTGAGCCGCTTGGAAAAATACTTGGACAAAGAGGTCGTACTGCTGGGCCTGGTGGGCACCATCAAGCTTGGTGACAAGGGGCCGACCAAGGTCCTCTTGGGAAGGCGGATGTTTAGCGATTTTCCGCTTATTTTCTTTGACAAGGACGTCTTCGGCTCCTCGGGCATCGCACGTTTCAAGGGCGAGTTTGTCCGAGTGACGGGCCGGGTGAAGAAATACCACAACAAGTACAAGAACCAGGATGAGCTGCAAATCGTGGTGAACATGCCGGGTCAGATCGTGGGCTCGGAAAGCGCCCCCGACTACTCGGGTTGGGACACGGACGGACCCGACCCCGAGACCGAGGCAGAGCAGATCGAGATGGATAATCCTCAACCGGTGAAAGAGACTCAGCCGGCGCAGGAGAAGGAGTCGAACCATGCGAAATAAGACAGCTTCGGCTGCCATTTGGGTTTTGGCCTCACTGGGCGTGATGGCGGCTTGCTCCAACGGTGGTGAAGATGATGCCTGCAAGGCCAATCTCCTGTCCGGCGACCTGGTCATCACCGAGATCATGGCCAACCCGGAAGGTACGGATGAGGGCCGTGAATGGTTCGAGATCTACAATGCCACCACGGCACCCATCGACTTGGAAGGCGTTAAGCTCATCGCCAGCCGGGCGGACGGCACAGCCGATCTGATGCATGTGATGCGCTCGATCTCCATTGAGCCGGGACAGTACCTGGTTTGCGGTGGGGTCATTGAGGACGTCAAGCCTGCCTATGTGGATTACGCCTACGGCGCGGATTTGGGCTCTTTGCGCAATACGGGAGGTCGCCTGTCATTGGAATGCGGCGACAACGTGGTGGATCGGATTGTGTACAGTGAAGTGGACGAGGGTTACTCCTGGGGCTTCGACGGCTCCCAGGTGCCCGACGCGGCCGCCAACGACGACCTGGGCGCCTGGTGCAACGCGGAAGTCGAGTATATCTCCGGGGCCTATGGCACGCCTGGTTCCAGCAACGACGCTTGCGAGGGCACCTTGCCCCCCACCCGCTGCATGGAAGGCGAAGTCGAGCGGGATGTGCTGGGGCCCAACCCGGGAGACGTGGTCATCACCGAGTTCATGCCCAATCCTCAGGCCGTGGGGGATACGGATGGCGAGTGGTTTGAGGTCTTTTTCGCCAACGACGTGGACTTGAACGGTCTGCAAATGGGCAAGGTGGCGGGCACGGTGGACAACATGGTCGCCTCAAGAGACTGCATTCCGGTGTCGGCCGGCTCTTTTTTGATTTTTGCCCGATCCGACGATCCTTTGGTGAACGGGGGCCTGCCGGAAGTGGCTTGGACCGTGGGCTTTGCTTTGTCCAACACCTCGGACTCCCTTTTTGTGGGCTACGGGGGCCAGGTTTTGGATGCCTTGAGTTACAGCGGCAGCGGCACCGGCGCCAGCACTTCGCTGGATCCCGGCATGATGAACGTCACCGACAACGACAATCCTGATTTTTGGTGTGAAGCGGACATTCCCTATGGCAGCGGAGACATGGGCACGCCGGGCGAAGGCAATTCTTCCTGTGGCATCGTGCCGCCGGGCCAGTGTTACGGCTTGGACGGCGAGCTGCGCACCAAGGTGCCGCCCGTGGCCGGGGAACTGCTCATCACCGAGCTGATGGCCAATCCCGACGGAACGGATACGGGTCAGGAATGGTTCGAAATTCTGGTCTTGGCCGATCACCCCGTGGATTTGGGTGGACTGCAGGTGGGGCGCGTTGTGCCCAGCGTGGAGACCCAGCTTTCAATCGCCGACTGCCTGCAGGTTGCGGCCGGCGATTATGTCTTGCTGGCTCAAGACGGAGACAACCTCGTAAACGGTGGCTTGCCCGAAGTGGACATTGTTTACGACGGATTGACGCTGTACAACTCAGGAGAGAGCATGGGTCTGTTCATCGGCCTGGACGACGCGGTTTTTGACGCGGTCACCTACGCCACACCCGGTGGTGCCTCCTGGGCCTTGGACCCGGCGCATAACGACATCATTGAGAACGACGATTTGGGTCTCTGGTGCGAGAGCGAGGTGGCTTATGGTTCCGGCGGGTCCGGCTCGCCGGGCGAGGCGAATCCCTCCTGCGGCATCGTGCCCGAAGGGCAGTGTCTGGTTAGCGGCGTGCCCCGGGACAAAGTGGAACCGGTGGCAGGCGATCTGGTGATCACCGAGTTCATGGCCAATCCCAATGCTGCCCCCGATACCACCGCCGAGTGGTTTGAGGTCTATGTGGGCCGCGACGTGGATCTGAACGGCCTGCAAATAGGCCGGACGGGTGTCGACCAGACCTTGCCCGAAGGCGAATGTTTGCGGATGACGGCGGGAAGCTATGCGGTTTTCGCCGTGTCGGATGTCAGCGCTGAAAACGGAAATCTCCCCCGGGTGGACGCCGTGATGGATTTTAGCCTGAGCAATTCGGGCGGTGGTTTGTATGTGGGCTATGGCGATGTGGAATTGGATTCTTTGACTTACGCCGCGGCTTGGGTTGGGGACGGTGTGTCCATCGCCCTGGACCCGGACTTCATGAGCCCCGCGGGCAACGACCTGCTGGAGAACTGGTGTGATGGCAGTACGGCCTATGGCGACGGAGATCTGGGTAGCCCGGGCGCGGCCAACGCACAATGTCTATAGTGCTTCATCGGAGGAGAACGACATCCATGGGTGCCCGTCCGGCATTGGTCTTTGTTTGGTTTTGCGCGTTGACGATGGTCGCGAGCTGCGGCACGCCTGAGCGCTGCGGTCCCTCCGAGGCCACGGTGCTTCGGGCCATCGATGGTGACACCATCGAGCTTCAAGACGGCACTCGGGTCCGCTATCTGATGATCGACACGCCGGAGATCACCGGCGGCAAGGACGAATGCTACGGAGAAGAGGCACGGACCGCCAACGCGGCATTGGTGGAAGGCAAGCGGGTTCGTTTGGAATATGACGTGGAATGCACGGACAACTACGACCGTCTGCTCGCCTATGTTTCTATTTCGGGCACGGAGATCAACCTGCGCATGGTGGAACGAGGTTATGCCTGTGTACTCTACATCCCGCCCAACGGCGAAGACCGGGTTCGTGAGTTCGAGGCCGTCGAGTTGCAGGCCCGTAGTTACGAGATCGGCATGTGGGGTGCGTGCGAAGAGGTCGCTTGTGACTGATTCACGGGAGCAAAGGGCAGGCCGACGGGGCTTCGGGCGGGGCAGGGTAGGCGTAGCGCCCGGCCAGGCCTTCTTTCACCAGTCTTTGGTTCAGATTGATGCCGCGGCAGATCACGTAGGCCAGAAGACGTCCGTACTTGTCCCGCTCACCGCCGATTACGTCGACCGGACTGCCTACCGGGCAGAGTGCCCGGACTCGGTGGGTGGCGGCCTTGCCGCAGGCAAAGACCTGCTTCAGGGTCATGTCCCAGAGGTCGACCTGGCGCTTCCCTCGGCGGCGAGAGTTGTCGTCAAATCCGGATTCGGCCGTGTCCATGCCGATCATGCGCACTACGATTTCGTCGGTCCCGCAGAGCACGGTGGGCGTGTCGCCATCTTCCCAAAGCTGGACCTTGCAGGACTGGCGACCGTATGCGGCCTCCAGCTTAGCCGGGCTGGGGATGTCGGTGGCTTGTTTTCCTCGGGTGGCTTGCGGTTTTTCGATCGGGGCAGAGCAGCTTAGCAGCGTGGAAAGGAACAGACCAGCGATGACTGACGAGCGAACACGCACTTGGCACCTCCCTGAGGAACAGGCATCTTATCGCCGTTTGCGCTGGAGCGCAATGCTGTCGGCCCTGCTGTTGATGCTATTGATCGGCAGGGTGGCGCCGGCCGCCGACTATGATGTTTTTGTGGACATCGAGACGGAAGAAGACCTGCTGGATCTTTTCACGACGGGGGAAATCGATGAGGAGAGCTACGAGGTCCTGGCCGAGCTTCTAAACGACGGCGTGGACTTGAATACGGCCAGCCGCAATGAACTATACGCCTTGCCCAATCTCACCCTTGGTGACGTGGACGCCATTTTGGCTTATCGGGATGAGGCGGGCAACATTGACGATCCCACTTCCCTGGTGGTCGGCGGTGGTTTAGACGCTCGCAAGTTGGGCGCCATCGCTCCTTTCTTGCTGATCCGCGACAGGGTCCGGCTCAAGTATGACACGCGGGGCAAGGTGAGATACGGCTCGACCTACGTGGTGGGTGATGCCGCGGTGCCGGCCATGTGGATGGGGGCCAAGGTTTCCACGTTCAACCATTTGGATGTCGGGTTGGCCGGGGTCCTGACGCGAAATCGGGTGAGCGATGTGGTCTACGATCCAAACCGGGATGCCCTGAACGCCGAGGGGCCCGGTGTGGGGTTCCAGCTGCCCAAGTTCTACGCGCAATGGGAAACGCCATACTGGCATGCGGTGGTCGGCACGTATCGTATCGGTTTTGGACAGCGCTTGACCTTCGACAACACGGGCCGCACCTTGCCCACCGGCATCCGCGTGGACAACAAGATCTATTACAGCCAGGATTTGACCAACGCCTGCCGCGAGAGCCAGGGAGAGTTGGCTGAATCGCCTTGCGATCCGGGTGTCTCAACCTACGAATCCCCGGATTATCGCTGGACCGACCGCCTGCGGGGCGTGGCGGTGGGTTTGAAGCATGTGGACGCGGGTCCGGGTTGGTTCAAGACCTATGGCTTCTTTTCTTATCAAACCCACTCGATCTACCAGTACCAAATTTACGACGCGGATGTCTGTGATGATCCGGCAAACGATGACGATGCTTGTAGCGCGCCCTATGTCTACATGCGACAGGATGATCCCTTGGCTGAAACAAGTCGCCTGCGCTACAGCACCCTGCCCAACATGTTCAACCAAATGCTCGGCGGCGGTCACATGAGTTACTACTTCAATCGGCGGGCTCATGTGGGTGTGACGGGTTATGGTGCCGCCGTCAACTGGTTGGTGGAAGGCATGGATCTGGATTTTCAGGACTGGTCCAAGTACCCCTACGGCGGGCCCTTCGGTGCCGTGGGCGTGGATGCCGCCTTCGGCCGGGACTGGTACGATCTGTACTTCGAGTTCGCTCGCAGTTTTGACTCTCAGCCCACCGGCGGGGGCAACGCCGCCATTTTTCGGGCCGTGGCCACCTGGTACAAGCAAGAGTTCGAGGCGGCCATGCGATACTACGATAGCGGTTTCGCCAACCCCTACGCTCGACCCATTTCGGCGGCCGATGTTTACGACGGAAACAGAGCACGGGATGAAGCGGGCTTGCGATTGAAGTACCATGGCCAGACCGGTGATCTGCAATTGCGCTCCACCGCGGATTTCTGGACGCAGCCTTCTGAACAATTGCCCAAGGTGGACTTCAGGGTGCGGGCTGACTACGAGGTGGAGCAATGGTTCATTCCCGGACTCTGGGTGCAGTACCAGGACCGGGATTTGGCCATGACCAGTCGTGAGAACTGCTTCGAGTCCCCTTTCGAGAACATCGAGGGTGAGCCCGTGCCTTGCGCGGGTGAGAAGATTCGCATCGCCGGTCAGATGAAGATTTTGCCCATGCGCAACATGTCGGTTACGGCCAAGTTACAGCACACTTGGTTGGATGACGGTGGGGACGATTTCCTCGACAAGATGCGTCAGGACAGCTCGGCTTGGCTGGTGGTCATGTATCGACCCATCCAGGATCTCAGGCTGCGCCTTCGGGCTCGATACAAGTTTGAAGA
>JAFCZJ010000160.1 GCA_019314375.1 Deltaproteobacteria bacterium
TGTCAATGATGATGGCCTGAAAAAGCCGCCTCGGCCTCCGCTTCCAGCTCATCGAAGCGACCCTCGTACTTTGGCGAGAAGTGATAGACGACCAAACGCTTGACGCCCGCCGACCTGGCCAAAATTCCGGCCTGTCGGGCCGTCATATGCGCGGTATCATCGGCTCGGGTCCGATCCGCTTCCAAAAAAGCACCCTCGCAGTAAAGCAAATCAACGCCCTGCATCAGGGCCTTGGCCTTATACAGGTTCTCCGTGCTTGCCGCGGAGTCGGCGATGTATCCGAGGGTTCGGCCCGGCGTGTGAATCAGCAAATCTTCAGCCAGCGCCCCTGCGTCGTGGTCCCGACCATCGACCTCAAGCCGTATGCCTTGTGCCTGGCCTGCCCGCACCAACTTTTTGAGCTCGTTCAACCAGGCCCCTGGCGTGAGTCCGGAAGCACTCAGGCGAACGGAATTGACGTTATAAAAATCCCGCTCGGTGACCGTGTACGCCATGGAGGCCGTGCGGTGATCCAGCTCCGTCCAGCGCACGCTCAACAAATCATCCTCGAAGAGCAAATCCCTCACCGGCCGCAGGGTCACGCCTGGATTGCGAAAACGGCGTCGACAAACAAATTCGCTGACCTGCATCTGTTCGCCAAGGGGTTCATGCACCTCAAAAACCAATCGCTGATGCTTGACCAGGTTCCAGGTATAGCCCTGCAACTTGCCTTGCACGCAATGGGTAATGCCGGGCGGACCAAAAACCCGGACCCGTCGACCGCGCCCCAAATGCAAACGCAGCAGGTGATCGAATCCGACAAAGTGGTCAATATGCATATGAGAAACGAAAACATCGCTGATTCGCAACAGCCCAAATGCAAACGCAGCAGGTGATCGAATCCGACAAAGTGGTCAATATGCATATGAGAAACGAAAACATCGCTGATTCGCAACAGCTCACCAGGAGACAATGCGTGCAGGAGACCACAATCAAAAAGCAGGGCTCGCTTCTCCCTGCAGAGATCCACAAACAAGGCGGGGTCCCCGGCTGGACCGTTGACCAACTTGGGCAAAAAGGCTGTCTTCATTCAGAATCCGGATGATCGACGCTTTCTTTGACCGCCTTCATCGAAACCGCAAAGGCAGCACCATAGCGATCCCCCAGAATCGATTGGCGCTCTTCGTCGCTGAGCAAACGTATGTTGCCTTGATAGAGCTTGAGGATGTCGCTGCAGATCGATAGGCCCAGGCCGGTCCCCTTGCCCTCCTCCTTGGTGGTGAAGAAAGGCTCAAAAAGTTTTTCTTTCAGATCCGCCGGCACGCCTGGACCCGTATCGGCCATAAGCAAAAGAACGCCGTCCTCTTCGGCCGTCAAGCGAATCAGCACTTGGCCGCCGCCCTGACTCTCCAACTCATCCAGCGAGTTGCCGAGCAGGTTGGTCACCACCTGCTGCAGATGACCCAAGTTTCCCTGGACCAGACCCAGCTCACCCGGATCTTCGTATTCAATGCTGATTTTGAGTTTGCGAGCCCGATCCTGAAACAAGGTCAACGCGGCCTTCACAGGATCCCGCGGGTCCACCCCTCGTCCGTCCACCCCTTGCCTGCGGGCATACTGGCGCAGGCCGTCCAGGATGCCTTCCATGACCTTTGCCTGTTCTACGATCAAGCGAATCTTGGGTGAAATGAAGGCGTCATCGTCGTAACGCCGGAGTAGAATCTGAGCGAAAGCCTTGATGCCCAAGAGAGGCTGGCTTAACTCATGAGCCACCACGGCAACCAACTTGCCCATCTCAGCCAACTTGGCTGCCTGAAACATGAACTCGCGAGCTTGCTCGAGCTCTGCTTCCAGTTCGGCAATGCGATCGGGCCCGTCGCTCATTTCCACAACCCCTTGGCGTCAACCTTGACTTCCGGTGGGCGGGTGTCCACCTGAATGGTAGGAGAAATGCGGCGACTGGATTTGCCGGATGCGTCCGTGGCGGTCACCACCAACTGGTTGGTGCCCTCCCGCAGCGGCACGTTCAGGGTGAAGTCTCCCCGCCCATCCGCGCGCACCAGGATACCATTGACCAAGACCACCGCTCCAGCGTTCGTCTTTCCTTTGATCTGGGTGGTTGTGGCGTCGAGCTTGCCAGGCGGCCAGCGCACTTGCAAGGCCACCGAGGAAGGAATGGCCAGAACCTTGGAGGGTGCCTTGTCAGGCAAAACCACCGAGCGTCTGCCTTTGCGTACCTTGACTTCCGCCCCCTTGGCTTTGAGCTTGACTTCGCCCTGGGTGGTATCCACCAGCACCGTGCCCTTGCCGTCCGTGGCCAGGGAGAACTCACCTCGACGCACAGCGGCCACGGCATCGCTACCCTTGGAGCGGAACTGCACTTCTCGTTCGCCATCCTTGCGAATGGCGGCCTGGATTCGCCCCTCACCGACCTCGAATGACAGGTTTTTCAGTTTTTCTTCACCCACCACAAAACTCGTATTGGGGGTCACCAGCACGCTGGATTCGCCACGCAAATGGAGCTGCGCTTCTGAAAACAAGCCACTACGCACTTCGTCCCGCTCGGCCAGAGATTCACCCACACGGGCTTGAACCCATCGCCCCTTTCCTTCGTGACGTACTTCCACCTGCCCCACCACCGAGGCGATAACCGCCAGGGGAGAAGCCTTCACCTCGGGCGCAGGTACGGACACTAAAAAATTGAAGCCGACCAGTCCGAGCGTGGCAATCGACATGAAGCCGATGAGTATGAGTCCAGTTTTTCGACGCATGCTTTATAGATCCTATGCCCCTTCGCCCCTTCACGCAAGGGGCACGGAGGCCTTGCTGGCAGATTCGCCCGATTTATCCTGCCAGACAGGAAGACGCAAGGTCACCGTGGTGCCCTTGCCCACTTCACTCTCCACGCCCACCACACCGCCATGATCCTCGACAATCTGGAAAACCACCCACAAACCCAAGCCGGCGCCCTTCCAGTTGTCCTTGGTGGTGAAGAAAGGCTCGAAGACTTTGCCCAGGTTTTCTTTCGAGATGCCTCGTCCCGTATCGCTGACGGCAAGCTCCGCCCAATCGCCATCCCGCCTGACGCAGAAGCGCAAGGTGCCCCCATCGTCCATGGCGGTCTCGGCGTTCTGTACCAAATTGATCACAGCCCGCTGGAGTTGCCCCTGGCTGGCGTCAACCCGCACCGCTGCGTCTTGATAATCGGTCTCGATCTTGATCCGCTCACTGTCGAGCTTGCTCCGCATCAGATCCAAGGCCATGTCAGCCACCCGAGTCAAGCGGATGGGTTCACGATGCTCCGCACCCTGCTGCTCGGAGAAACGCAACAGATTGCCCGTGATCTCCTTGCAACGCTTGGCTTCTGCCTCAATGCGCAACAAAAAGCGCCGGTCCGGATCTTCCTCGCCCTTTTTGCGCAGCAACAACTGCGTCAGTCCCAAGATACCACCCAGAGGATTGTTGAACTCGTGGGCCACACCGGCACCCAGATCCCCGATGGCATTAAGCTTTCGAGTTTCCAACAAGGAGGCCTGCGCCCGCTGTAACTCCTGCTGCCGCTTCTCATATCCGATTCTTAATTTCTCGGTCTCCAGTTGAAGGCTGGCCACCTTGCGCGCCAGCAACCAGGCCAGCATGGCCAGCACCAGGGCCATGCCGCCCCAGGCCAACCAGATCCAGGCAGGCAAGCCTGTCCGGGATTCAGGGACCGGGCGCTGCACCACCACGGCCCAGTCCATCTGGTCCAGAGCCGTCCATGCCCCCCGGAACCAATTTCCCGAGGCACCCTGCCAGCGCAGACGTCGCTGTTTCTTCTCCTGCAAAAAAAGCTGCACCAAAGGATTGTCCGCCACTGATTCGCGGTTCAAAAAACGATGCCCGTCGGGATGCACCACCAATCGCCCACCATGGTCGACCACGAATATCTGGGCCTGGGGTTCATCCACGGCGGCCCCGACGATTTGATGCACTCGCCGCAGAGACCGCTCGTAACCCAGAACCCAGGGTTTCCCGCCGTCTCCAGAGGGAACCAAGGTGGCCCCCGCAAAAAAAATCGCGTTGCGCCGGTGGTCGACATAGACACCGCTGACCGCCCGCCCGTCCTCCCGGGCGGCGGCTACGGGAAGGTGCTTTAGAAATCTTGCCAAATCGCCTTCATCCACCGGCAAGCGATTGATGGTTCCGTGATTTTCGATCTGTTCCGCCCGCAGAAACACCGGCTGAACCGCTGCCTCGTCCTGCCCATTGAGCAGAACCACCACGCTTAAGTCTTCGTCTTGCTTATAAAGCATGCGCAGCACACCCGTCAGTTCTTCCGGGGGCAAGCGGCTCAGGTCAAACAACTCGCGGCTGATCTCGAAAATGCGATTGCTGCTCTGCAGGTCTCGGCTGACGAGGCGTCCAGTCATGCGGGCCAGCACGACGTCCCGCTCATCCACCGACGCTTCACCTTCATCCATCAAGGTCCACAGACCCAAACCGAAGGGCAGAAGCAATGCAGCGGAAAGCAGCAAACCGATGTGCAGGCTTAAGCGCACTAATTGGTGTCCATATTAAGACCCCTATTGCCACAGGGAGGCGGTGGAAAAAACGGCAGGGGGTTCTGAGATCAAGGAACAGCCAGGCACGATCCCCCCTGGATGGGAACGCTTAAACCTCCCCCCTGCGTCCGCCAGGACGGGAGAAGGATTTCGGAGGAATCTCAGACCTCAGGCGCTTGGGCTCAAGGAGCCTTTTCGTTCATCCGCGCCTTAAGGACCGGGCTGGCCTTAAAGGTCACCACCCGGCGGGCCGAAATCTCGATTGCTTCCCCCGTCTTTGGGTTCCGACCGATACGGGTTTTCTTGTCCCGGGGGGTGAAATTGCCAAAACCAGAGATCTTTAACTTCTCACCGCGCTCGAGAGTTTCTTTCATGGTCTCGAACACGCTTTCAACGATCTCGGCAGCCTGACTCTTCGAGAAGCCGACCTTCTTGTAGACTTCCTCGACGATGTTGGCCTTGGTCATCGCCATGTTGGGCTCTCCTTGTCCAAGGAAATCAAATCGTTAGGGTCCGCTTAATAAGACAGAACCCAAGCACTTGCAAGTATTATTTTTACTGGGCACTCGAACCCTTGTCCACACGCTGTCTAAGCTCCGCGCCAGGCTTGAATACCACTCGTCTTTTGGGCGCTACGGAAATCCGCTCACCCGTCTTGGGATTGCGTCCCTCGTAGCCTCTGTAGTCCTTAACCCGAAAGGAAGCGAAGCCTCGTATTTCTACTCCATCTCCTTCGGCCAAGGCCTCGCTCATGGCCTGGAACACGGCATCCACGGCCCGCTTGGCGTCGCTCAACTTCAGCTGTTGCCGCTCAGCCACCGATGTAATCAAATCGGCTTTCAACATGGCATACTCCCCTCCTCGCGGTAACGCGATTTGGCCGGTGAGGCTTCAACCGCAAGCCCACTCGGGGTCAATTTCTCCATCGCAGTCATTATCTTTTCCATCACATTTCTCGGGTGCCCCGGGAAAAATTGTCTCATCTTCATCATCGCAATCGTCGTCGCAAGTTCGAAATCCGTCTCCGTCCGAGTCGAAACCCTCGTCGGTGTCACCATCGCAGTCGTCGTCCACGCCGTTGCAAATCTCGACGGCATCAGGATGAACCTGAGGGTCGGTATCGTCACAGTCACCGCCGCACACGGACCAGCCATCCGAATCCCCGTCAAAATCCTCGTCGGTCAAACCATCGCAGTCATCGTCCAAGCCGTTGCACTCCTCGCCTCCTGGGGCCGGTTGGCAGTCGGTGAAACTACGATAAGAGGCCACCACATCCAGACCATCCTGGGTGGGGCGAAAAAATCCGTAAAACAAAATCGAATTGGAAACACCGTCGTAATCAAAACCGTCGCTGCGGCTCCTGGGCACTTCCACCGGCTGCTGGCCCGCCTGCTTCACCTGGGCCACTTTGATGGTAGCCGAGACAGGTGATTCCGCCAGTCGATAAGGACTGGATACGCCAAAAGCAGCCCTGACGATGTTCTGCATGTTGGCGCTCTGGTCGTGGTCGCAAATGGATCCCACCGAACCGCCGCCCACCTGGTTAACCACAGCGTTGATGCCCTTGGATGAATTCAAAGCCGTTGGGCATTTGGGTTCTCCGCCCACGATGGCAAAAAGAGTGACGTTCCTTTGCCGATAGCCATCCACAAACTCAGCCACCTTGGCCGCGTCCGGCGCTCCGGCGTAATCGTCACCGTCGGAGGCGTCCTCGATGTCTTCATCGTCTTCATCGCTCAGGATAATGACAATGCGGATCGCGTCACAACGCAGTTGGTAGCGACTGGGATTCTGGCCGGCCGGCGTACACGGCAAAGCGAAATCGATGGCATTCAGGCCCGCCTGCAAGGATTGCTCCCGAGGCGATCCGTTGACGCCTTGTCGCACGTCGTCTTTGAATGTCTCCATGTCGGTCACGAATCCGCTCCAGAGATCGCCGCCCCAATTGGCCAAATCCGTGATGGTCACAGCGACGCGCCAATCCAAGGTGGTGGTACCGAGCAAAGCCGCCATCACATCGGCCGCCGCGGCCACGGCGACCTGCTCTTCCCCCATGGACTCGGAATTGTCCACCACCCAAATGATGTCCACCGGGTTGACCCCCACCGAAGCGAAGCTCTCGCATTGCACATCGAGTTGGTCCGTGTAACCGGCAAGCGCCGTGGCGTTGGTCACATCCGCAAGGCGAATGGTTTGCTCCTCGTCCAACAAGGCGATGGAAGACAAGGCCCCCACCACCAATGCCCGCGTGCCCGAGCGATAGACGGTTTCGGTCGTCAGACGATAGGCGCTTTGTTGCGAACCCGCCGGGGCCAAATGCCCATCAAGAGCAGAACCGTTCATGCGATTGAGCAACTCCGCCGCCAAGGCCGTGGGCGATAAGGGAACCGCCAGACTCAAATCGTATTCAGCCACCACCGCTTCATGGCCATCGAAGGTGACCAAGGCCCGCGAGTTGGCTGCGGTCAAAGTAGCAAAAACGCTGTATGCAGCCCGGTCGACCGCCTCTTGTTGGACCGCGGACCCTGCGTCACCCGATCGACTCAGCAAGAAACCCGCCACCTGCGATTGTTCGTCAAAAAAACTGGCCCCCACCTCGATGACACCCGCGCTCAGCCGTGATTGCTGGTCAAAGAAGACCTCCAGGGCCAGACGAGAGTCGGCCTGCTCGCTGGCCAGCAATTCAATGGCTTTGAGTCGATCCGCGGCGCAGACCAAGGTGCTGGCCTCCTGACCATCCCCCACGCCGTCTCGATCCGTGTCCACATCATAAGGATCGGTCTCGCCTTTGGCGCAATTCGGCGAGTAACAAACACCCAGGTTGATTGCACAGACCTCATCCGATGCGCAATTGAGATCGTTTGAGCAAGGCTGATCGCAATCGCCGAGACGACCATCTCCATCCCGGTCTTCATCGCCGTCCACGACCCCATCGCCGTCCATGTCCGGATTGGTCGGATCGGTTTCACCCGCATCCACAACACCATTGGCATTGCGATCTTCGACGCCATCGCTCAAGCCATCCCCATCCGTATCCGCCAAAGCCGGATCGGTTTCACCGGGGTCGACGATACCATTGGCGTTTGTGTCTTCCAGGCCATCCGGCAAGCCATCGTGGTCCGAGTCTACTTTGAGGGGATCGCTCTCGCCCTCGTCGAGCTGGCCGTTGCGATTGAAATCCTCGACGCCGTCGGACAAACCATCGCCATCCGTGTCCGCCGAGCGGGGATCGGTCTCGCCCCAATCGACCTGCCCATTGAGGTTTCCGTCTTCGATGCCATCGTGCAAACAGTCGTCGTCGCTGTCCGGATCGTCGGGATCGCTCTCCCCGGGATCCACCACGCCGTTGTCGTTGCGATCTTCCTTCTCATCGGGCACGCCGTCCCCGTCCCTGTCCTCTTCCGTGGGCGTCAACACAGGCAAACAAGAACCCGAATCAGCACCCAGGTCTCCGCCGCCGTCTTCTTCCGCATCCAAACCGGCATCCACAGTGCCCGCGCCAGAGCCGGAACAGGCCACGCACAAGACCATCACGGTCCATGCCAGCAACGTCCCCTGCGCGATGCAGCGCTTCATGATTCAGCTCCATAGATGCAAAATTACGTCGAGATTATCATCAGTTGGGAGATTTCGTCAAGCGCCTCGCACACTTCGCCGCTACGGGGTGAAACCAAAGAAGCCCCTTCTGATTTGACAAATTGAAAGCACTCCAACTACAAAGATTCATGGCAATTGACTCCATGCTTCGCATCCTGGTGGTGGTTGGCGCTTCGTGGCTTGCGGCTTGCAACTCGGGACAGGTCGCCAATACCGACGGTGGCGACGCCGCAACGCAGCTGGATGCAGACGCAGACGGCGGGAGCGGCGATCAACAAGGAGATTCGGAACTGGATCCGCTGACTTATTGCCAGGCCGAGGATTGCGCCGAGCACGGCGTTTGCGTAGAGGTAGCGGGTCAACCTGCACGCTGTGTATGCGATGAGGGCTACCATCCAAATTGGATGCAATGTGAAGCGGATGCGCCGGCACCTCAGCCCTGTGATGGCATGACCTGCTCGGGTCATGGTCAGTGTACGGTCAATCAGGATATCCTGAGTTGTGAGTGTGACGACGGTTATGTTGCTGATGGTTTGCGCTGCAAAAATCAACTCCCGCCCGCAACTTATCAAATCACCCCAATGCCGGCTGAGTTCCTGTCTTTTGAAAACATCATCCTCTTGCTGAAAACCTGGGAAAGCGAAGCGCCAGACATTGCCCAATATGGGGAGTATGGCAGGGTCACCGATGGACTGAACTATTTTGCCGCCCCCGGATCGCCATACGCTTATTTGCGCATGGGCACACCAGGTCAACCAAAAATCCTGCTCTATGCCGGCATTCACGCCAACGAAAAACGGGGCGTGGCGGGCACCTTGTGGATGATTGGGCACATGTTGGCGGAATATGGACGAGACGCGCAGGTGACTGAGCTTTTCGAAACACGCGATGTTTGGTGGATACCGGTGCTGATTCCCGAGATGCACAATCGGCGACGTGATTTTGATGGAATCAGCACCATGGGCAACTTTCCCGATCCGGAAGAACCCGATCTGGTGTCGATCCCGCCCATTGCCGCGTTTCGTCGCCTGTATGAACAAGAGCGGTTTTTGGGATCGCTCTCAGCGCACGACACCTCGCTAAGTGGTGGCTACTATTGGCCAAACTCAGTCATTTTGGATGCCGACGAAGACATGGCGGTGATCGTCTCCATGGTTCAGGAGATGCGTGAACTGTCCTTTCCGGACAGTGTGCCCGACACCTACAAGGCGCTTTCGGATACGGGTGGGAACGATGTGCATTGGGCCTATTGGCATGGTGCCCTCGCCTTTCTTGTAGAGTTCGGCAACGGAACGCTGGAAGACCCGCGTACCAACCCGGAGGACATTGAAGGCCACGGCCTCCAACATTTTTCGTCCTACATGCAATTTGTTCGCCGAGCACCTGAGCTTCAGCCGGAGCTGTTCACCGCTCAACACGAAACCAGCATCCCCTGGTAAACGATTTCCCACAGTCGCGATGAGTCAATCGACTTCGCGACCTCCTGACATCCCCGCACAGGCTCGGCAGTCATTGCAGACTTCGACGCCGCAGGCCTCGGTGAGCTGCCCTCGTGCCATACGGGCTCGCTCCTCGATCAAGAATTTCGGATCGATGCCCAGATGGACGCGAGACCATGGGGGCGGTTCCGAATGTGGGTGGGAGCCAAAAGGTCGCGCTGCTCGAATCCCTCGGCCGCTTCGATTTCACCACGGTCTTAGTCTCTCCCCACCACCCAAGATCCTACAACGACCCAATCATTATTGTCTTTTTTAAGATGGTGTATGGACGATACTCTGCCGTCAGCATATCCAAATCCAATTTCTGCAAAACAAAGTGCCTCTTTTCCGTCTTCACTAATTGCAGGGAAGGAGAGCTTGGTATGCGATTTCCAGCCTATTTGCCTCAGCTCTTCGCAAATATTTTCCTTGCCTGGCACGCCCAAAACAACTTGGTTTTTGATGCGATGATGATCGTTGTTGTACTGAACAAAACGAGAAAACAGGTCTGGCGAAATGACTTCTCTTTTCATATTCCTAATACTTTGACCGTAAAACAGGCTGGCAGCATTTGGAAAGTACATCGGCAGAACAGACTCCCTGAAGCACCTTGGTTGCTTGACTCCCAATTTCCGCAGTACTGCCTCGGCCACAGCTATCTCATCTCTTGTTAGTACAATTCCCTCTCCGTCTTCCTTTGCACGCATCCTTGGCGGGTCTGCTCGCCCCAATGAATAGGCAACCAATCTAGATCCTTCATCGTAGAAGTAGTAGATTCTCTTTTCGGAATAGCCATGTCCATAAACTTTTTTGCAACCTTCGAATGTCGCCCTCTCGTATGTCTCCTGCGTAAAAGCTAGAGAGTATATGCCCACTTCAACAATCTTGCCTTTCCAGCAATCCGAATCGAGGTAATGCAGTTTTTTGGAAAGAAGCGATTCTAGCACGCTGGGGTTCTCGGATGGGTCCTCGACACGGAGTTCTCTCCTTGATCCGAGCAGCTTTTCGATATCTGCTTTACTCGTGCAATTCCCTAAAGCTCGGTGGTATTTCCAAAAATATTTCAATGGTCTTGCGCTCACCATGGGGCCGAATGCGGCTCCAGACGAGTTGAACTCGTAAATCACCTGCAGCATTCTGGGTTCTCCCGACACCCCTCGCATGCCAGAGATGAACCTCACCATGCAATTCCCTTGTCTTCGCACTCTATCCAATAGCCAGACATGACCTCCCTTATGAAGGTCGTCCAATTTTTCCAATTTTCCATCAATGGCCCTTTTCCCAATCCCATCATTGCAATAACTCTTCAGCATAGCATCGATACGCCTTAGCGCTTCCCATTCCTCTCTACAGCCAGGCCTAACTCTTTCTTTGTCAATGTCCCTTTCAGTCTTACTCTCGTCCACTGAGACTGCAACTATTGGCAGAGGCTTTCCCTCACTTTCCGATGCTGATCCAATGCCTGAACGCTCATCAGCCTTCATGTTGCAACATTGCACTAAAAACAAAACTCCCAATGCCACCACGGGACGAAACACGATGAATTGAAAACTCCGGGTCAACTGAGTCAGCATAGGACAACACCCAGATGTCTCGATTCCGTCGGTCATTCCTTGGTCCATGTCAATCCCTCTCCTGTTCATTTTCACTTACTGAGTTGAGCTATTGTCACCATGCTCTTCTTGGCTCGCCCCACTCTTCTCCGATTGGGTTTTCCCAGTTGTTGATCACGTCACTTTCGAGGTGATTTCTGCCATTTATTGATTCGTATGCGTGTCCGAGCTCATGCGCCAAGGCTCTCTCAAAGCTCGGATCTACATATATTGGCCATGGATACAGAGGGGTCAAATCGTATGTCGGATATGGCTCATTTTTCTTCAAGTCGACACATATCGCGCCACCATAGTAGTCCCCCGCGAAATCACGGCCACTGCATACATCCTTGTCGTCTGTAATTACAATACAGGCATCTCCAAGCTTGCTCCACAACACGCGCCCTCTCTCGGTCTCGCGAATTTTATCAAGGGCCGCGTTGATTCGATTTCTATAGGACTCCGTTCTGCCAGCTGCCAGCCTGGGTTCTCTACCCGTCAAATCAACGAAATTGATTGGATCTGAAACCGCGAAACCAAACAAATTTGCTTCGCCAGAAAAAAACAGCAACGGGTCCTTCGCTGTCCAGCGACCCGCATGGGCATCGTAGTCCCGGGCACCGAACCTGATAAGGCCAACATCCCCATCGTCGATGCCGCCCGCAAAACCAAAAGGCGTGAACCCGGGGCTACTGTCTTCGATGCTGCGCCCGAAGGCGTCGTGCTCCATTTGCTGCACGACCTCGCCGGTCCAGGCGTCGATGACCAGGCGTGGGCTACCCAAGTGATCGCAAATGATGCGGAGGGTTCTGCCGTTTTGTTGCATGTACTCGGGCACGTTGATGCGATTGCCGTAGACGAAGTGCTTTTCGATTTGGCCCGTGCCGTCCAATTCGGCCACCGGGTTGAGTTGATCGCCGTACAGAAATCCTTGAACCAAGACCCCGTCTATCTTCTTGCCCACCCGCCGGTTGCGCCCGTCGATGAGGTATTCAATGTGACGGCCGTCGGGCAGGTCGACAGTGCGCAGGTTCCCCATGGCGTCGTAGTGATACTCGGTGCTCTGGCCGTTTTCGGTCTTTTGGGTCAACTCGCCGTTGTCAGTGTAGGTGTAAGTAGCGTTGCCGTAGCTCAACATGCGATCCTGCGCGTCGTAGCTGCCTTCTTGGCTTTCGCCACTTGCGTAGCTTGCGCTCAGGCGGTTGGAGTTCTCATCGTAGGAATACTGCTCGATGATGTCCCCGCCATCTTCCACCCGCTCCAGTCTTCCTGCCAGGTCATAAAAATACGCCAGTTGCTTTGTCGCGCCCTGGATGGTTTCGGATTTACCTGTGATGCGCCCGCCTATGTCTCTGGCGTAGATGAGCTCGTAGACCAAAACATCTTCGTACCAGGCTGAGTAGGTCTCCAACTCGCCGAAGGAGTTTGTGCTCTGCTGGGTACGAAGATTGCCCAAGGTTGTGGCCGTGACCATGCCGCTTGCGACATCGCGCTCGATTGCCAGATCGCCGGCTTGGACCAGCAAACCATCGTCGTCGCGGGTGTAGTAAATTGGCGATTGGTTGGTGACGTCCAAGCGATCCACTTGGAGATCGTTGTTGTAAACTCGGGCCACACGGCCATGGAAGGGACCGGAGAGGGTCTCTCCTGTCAGCAAGGGCCCGTCGTACTCATATTCAAGCAGAACCTCGTCCGTGCTGGTATTGATGGTCGTCACATGCCCAAGGTGGTCGTGGCTTAGGGTCACGGCGTCGGCGCCGTGTTGTATGCTTTGCAAACGCCCGTCGTCTTGGTAACTGAGCTCCACCGTGGCCCCGTCGGGGCGAGTGACGCGGGTTAGTTGGCGATCCAGGTTGTAGGCATAGCGGGTCATGTCGTCGGCCA
>JAFCZJ010000053.1 GCA_019314375.1 Deltaproteobacteria bacterium
CGGAAACCGCTTCCAGGCAGACCGCCGATGAAGAGACTATCCCAGGGCACGGCAATTTCTACCGCCCCCACGCCCGGTTCCACATCGCTGGTGGCCACGGTGGCGCCCAACCAGGAAAAATCATCCACCGGAATCAGGCCTCGCAAGCCAGCGTCCTGCACCAAATCCGGATTCGTCACCGAAGCCATGCCCTTGGAAGCCAGAGCAAAATCGGCCGCGAAGCCCCCCGCGGAGACGACAATCGGCGAAGAGATCAAAGCATCGATGCTTCCGTCTTCATCCGTCAGATCATTCATGTTGGCGATGCCGTTTGGCGAACCGAAATCCTTGTCCAAATAGATGACGATGCCGTTGTTGGCCTCGGCCCATCCCTGTATGCCCAGATAAAGATTGTCGTCATCGAAAGAGACCCACAAAGCGTCTAAGCGATTGCTACCCCAGCTGCTGGCGGTGCTGTTTTCCGCCACCTGATGTTCGGCCGGCCAATCCACACCCAGATCTCCGTCGATGGTGGGCGTGTGGCGAAGCACGTAAGTATACCCGCCCACCAGGCTGGTCTCCGGATGACTGGCCCCCGGGTTGACCACGCGCACCTGCAAGGGACCCTGCGCGTGGGCCGGGGTGGTGATCTGAAGGGTATTGCTGTCAACGAAGGTGGTGCCGATGGCCAACTGATTGAAGAAGACCTCGCAGCCCGACTCAAAGCCTGCCCCGGCGAGGGTCACGGCGGTGCCGCCCAGAATGCTGCCCATGGGTGGCTCCACGGTCCAAAGTTGCAACTCGCCACCGCCTCCCTGCACCGAGGCCTGCCCCGCGTCGTCGGCCAAATAGCCGTCCAAGGTACCGCTGCCGCCATCCGCGTAGACCCAGGTCTCGCCGTCCAAACTGAAACGGAAGGCGTACTGATAATTGCCGCCATCCGCGATGGTCAATTCCTTCATGTATTCGTCATTGCTGTCGCAAGACATGCAGGAGACGTTGCAGTCAGCGGCCACCCAAGACCAGGTCGGATCGTTGGGATCATCATCTGCCGGCAAGCTGTCCACCGGACCGTAACCCAACTCAACGGTGATCTGACCCGTGCAGCCGTCGCCGGGGGTCACGTCCGGTTCGTAGACCTGGGCGAAAATCATGGGCGAGCTTTGTCCGGCGAGGAAACTCACGGTCATGGGGCCTATCATCGCCGCCCAGTCCACCTTGGGTTTTTCGTAAACGAAGCCGGCGACCAAAACATCCTCTTGCTGATCCGGATTGACCACGCGCAGGTCCACCACGCCTTCGGCGTGAGCAGGTGCCGTGCAAGCGATGGCGCCCGAATTCATCACCTGGATATCACCAGCGTTTTGCCCGTCGAACTGCACATTGGCACCAGAACTGAAGCCCCCGCCGATGATCGTGACGGCCGTGCCCCCCGTGCTGGCACCCACCGCAGGCTCCACGCGCTGGATGACCGGTCCGGTGGAATCCGAGTACTCAAAACCGTTGGGGAAACTGGCGACCAGGCCGCCCGGATTGGTCACGATGACCGTGACCGCACCTGGCGCATGGGCCGGCGTGCTGCATGTGATGCTATCTTGGCCTGCCACCAGCACGTCGGTGGCGTCGAGCCCCGCGAATTGCACCGTCGCGCCGCTTGCGAAATTCCGCCCCGTGATGGTCACATCCGTGCCGCCCGCCGAAGAGCCCAAGCTGGGCTGCACGAAGAGGATCTCAGGCTGATCGCCCGTGGCGAAGGCAAAACCCGCGCTCAGTTCACCCCGATCGCCGCCTGGATTGACCACGGCCACGGTGACAGAGCCTGCCTCATGGGCCGGGGTGCTGCAGTTGATCTGGCCTTCGGAGACAAAGATCACATCGCTCGCCGCTGCCTCGCCGAAAAACACCTGGGCGCCTTCCGCGAAACCCGAGCCATAAACCTGCACCGCGGTTCCGCCTTCGGGTGACCCCGAGCCGGGTACGATCGAACTAAGGGTCAAGCCGCCGGCGCCTTCACACATGATAACCGTCGTGTTCTTGATGCGGCCACGGCTCTCGTTCTCCATGATGATGGGCACGGTGTCCCATTGTTCCGGCGCAGCGCAGTTGGTGCTTGCATCCACCCCGTCACTCAGGGCGTCGCCACGCTTGTATTCAAAGTTGTCGATCATGAAAACGAACTGCACATGCTGCCCCACGTACAACATGCCGTCATGGGGGCCCAGGTTCTCTGCGTGCCAATAGGTATAGATGCCGTCATCGGCCGCCACGTCGCCTTTTTGACCGTTGTCTAAAAGCTGCCGTTTTTCCCAGCTGTTCATGGAGCCCTTCAGGTAGATGCGATTGACGGCCGGATCGAAAGGCAGGAAATCGGCGTTGAGCTGAGCAATGTCCAGGGTCACCCTGAGATCGTAGGTCCCAAAGCCGTGAATGTAGTAGCCGTCGGCATCGAGTCGATCCGTGGTGCCGGGCACCAAATCGAAGGATCCGTTGGACCCTTCCCAGATCCAGTTGCCGAATTCGTTGATGGCACCGTATTGGAATTCCTGGGTCAAATCAGCAGGCGCCTGAACATAGACCTCGACGCTAAAAACGTGGTCGTCCGCTGTCGCGCCGGGCATCTCGTGCCCGCCGGCTGCGATGGGGCCGTCGTCGTACAGCACGGGATAGGGACCCAACTCACCGGCCCAGGCCGCGTCATAAGTAATGATGTTGCTTGTCGGATCGTAGACGAACGAGCCCTTCCACTGCAGATCGGAGCTGGCGTAGGTCTGGTTGGCTTTGTCGTCGATGAAGAAGGTCACCGAAGCGTAGCCTTCCGGCTTCACAAAGGTAGCCTGCCCGTCGCCGCCTGCGTCCGTGACCCCGTCGACAATGCCTGCATCCGTGTCACCACCGCCTCCACCACAAGCGACCAAACCGAAGGTCAACACCAAGAATCCCAAAACCAGACTCGTCTTACGCATCACAGTCTCCATGGAAGGATTAAAATCGGCTTATATTAGCACAACTTACGCAGCCGGCATAGAGACGAAAAATACAGAAGAATCAATCAGGTAGGGGCTCATCTTCTTCAGGAAAACGCTCGGAAAGCTTCTTCTCGATGGCGTCATACTGGCTCATCCAGGAATCCATTCGCCAAATGACTCCATCTTGCCACTCCAAACAGAGAATCTCGCGACCCACGCCTTCCTTGCGCTTCAGCTTTTTTAACTGGCCAAGATTCCGCGTTTCTTCTCGACCCAAGCATTTCAAATCCATGCGTTCGCCCTGCAAGGTAATGGTGGCCAAAGACCAGCGACCTCGCCACACCTGCCGCAAGCCCCCCATGGCGAGCACGATAGCCCCAATATACAGCAGAAGACGGGGCCCGCTCCAATAGCCCACCATCAATCCACCCAAAACCATGGGCAAAAACAAAAGCACGGGCCAAAGCAAACTAAACAACCGGCCCAGCCAAGATGTACGCGCGATCAACATACCCAAAGACTCCTATCATCCATGCATGCACAATAACAAAAAGAGCCCCTAATTTCTTCGCTCCGCAAGACCCATTCCTTGCACATGTTTTCCTGGATCTTTGCCTAAGCCAGCTATACAACTTTTGATCTGAGCAACCATCCACCGAGCAGGGGGCGTCATGAACAAATTCATCGTAATTCTATCCATGGCCATTTTTCTTTTGGCGGGTGTGTTCTCCTGCGACGGGCGTTCGCCCGAATCAGACAGCGGCATCAACGATGGTGGCGATACGGAATGCAGCGCATCCGAGACACGTTGCTACGGAGGCAGTTATCAGATCTGCGTGGACGGCAAATGGACCTTGGAAGAAACCTGCAACGCACCGCAGTTGTGCGTGGAAGGCCTGGGCTGCGCCGACTGCAACCCGGCCCATGCGCGAATCTGCCAGGACGAAAATGCCCACGCCTGCAACTCGGACGGCAGCATTGGTGATTTGGTCGAAGACTGCGGCGAAGCCCTGTGCTGGGGCGGCCTCTGCCTGGAACCCGGCTGCAGCAAAGAGGCCCAACTCATCTATCTAGTGGACTGGGACGGGCGATGGTATAGCTTCAATCCGCTCCATGGTGCCAACGAGGTTCAACTTATTCGCACGCCCGACTGCGCGCCCGGCGATCCCTGGCCCGAGTTTGACATCTTTTTGGCCACCATGGCCATGAATCGCGAGGATCAAGCATGGGTGCACTATTCAAGCGGCGAAATCTTCCTCACGGAACCCACAAGCAGTGCGGATTGCAGTCTATCCGCTTGGGTGCCCGGTCATGAAAGCTTTGATGTCTTTCTCTTGACCTTTGCACGCAATGGACCGGAATCGACGGAAGAAACCCTTTTCCTCATGGGGGGGCTGTACGGCGAAATCGGCAACTCAGGCTTCGGCGAGCTGGCCGCCGTCGATCCCGACACGCTGGACGTCACCCTCCTGGGACCCAACCCCCACGACTCCATCTTGCCCGAACTCACAACCACGGCAGACGGCAAACTCTATGCCTATTACCCTGGGACCTTGAGCCATTTCGTGACGGAGCTGGACAAGACAGACGGGTCCTTTGTCCCCAACAGGCGTTGGGACATGGAGCCCTTCACAAACCATGTCTATGCTTCTGCCTTCGCTGCCTGGGGCGGCAAGTTCTATCTCTTTGTCTCCGAAGAAGGCGTGGGTGGCGATAACCACATCATGCTGTGCCTGGATCCTGAAGATGGATCCGTGGAAACCGTAATCCCATCCCAACCGCTGGGTACCATCATAGCGGCCAGCACCTCCACCTGCACGCTGATGGAAACACCCCAATAAAACCCAGCAGATCGAGAAATTCGGTGCATGGAAGGGCTCGTCCCAGCCCTCTCTCATCCCGATAGCTGATGATGACAAGCGCCGTTCCAGGATTCGGCCTATCATGTGTGTCAAAATCGACGAAAACGACACACATGCTAGGCTTTTTTCGTAACCGTCTCCGGACTTAGAAATCCTTATCGATAAAAAACCACACCGCCGGTTTGGATGCCGCCACGGCCCCGCCGGCACGGCCGCCGTAGTCTTCGTCTTCGGCATTTTTCGCTTTAGTTCAAGGGCAATACTGAATAA
Source organism: Deltaproteobacteria bacterium (assembly GCA_019314375.1). Classification (GTDB taxonomy): domain Bacteria; phylum Myxococcota; class B64-G9; order B64-G9; family B64-G9; genus JAFCZJ01. Next base: position 5,078 of record JAFCZJ010000053.1, read on the forward strand.
ACTATCTATATGTTGCTCTAAGGGAGGGACCGTCGTGAAGCTAATTCAGAACAGATCCAGGATGGGATTTACCTTGGTGGAGTTGATGATCGTGGTGGCCATCTTGGGGCTGCTGGCAGCGGTGGCCATCCCCACCTTCATCAGCAAGATCCGCGAATCCAAGGCAACAGAGGTCCAGATAAATCTGGATGCCTGCTATCAAGGCGTGATTGCGTATTTTTCGGCGACCCTGAGTTCTCAGGATGGGACCGTCGCTGAAGAGGCGATCCCAAAGCGCATGACCAGAAACCTCTGCCCGACCACGAGGAAGAGAGGCAATGGGAAGGTGACCGACCTGGACGGTTCGTCGAGGTTCATTGACCCGTTGCGATATGAAAAAAACGTCGGCACTCAGTTCAAGGCCATCGGCTTCATTCTTACCGAGGCGGTTTACGCCTGCTATTCCTACGACACCAGCTATCGCCCCAGAAAGGGTCTGCGCGACGGCGACTGGTTCAAGTGCATCGCCTATACGGACATCGACGACGATGATCTGCTGGCCATCTGGGAGAAGAAGGGGACATACAACTCTGGGACGGGTACCTTTCAGGGCGGGGCTGCGTTCCACCTGCCCGAAAGTGATGACTGGTAAGCTTCCCCCTAACCACGATCCCAAACCGGACTACGCAGGAACAGACTTTCCTTGGCTATCTTGACTGCGGACTATTAGTGCTCCAGAGTTCCGGCCCCTGTGATTTAGGGGACAGAAAAGCAGGACGCTACAAGGCTTAAGAATTCTTATCGATAGAAAACCACACCGCCGGTTTGGATGCCGTCGTCGTAGGGGTCGCCTTCGATGTGGGAGTCGATGCCGACGAAGAAGTCACCGAGGCCGTCACCGTCTATGTCGCCGAGATAGGTGATGTTGCCGCCGTAGGAATCCCAATCCATGGGCTCGGGTGCCCGCATGAGCTCCGGCAAGACCGGCATGAAGCTTTGTCCGTCTTCGGCCATGGGATATACCGCCACAGCCCCGCCGGCATCCGCGTATTTCATACCGGCCAAAAGCGCGCCTTGTCCTTCGCCAAAAAAGTCCGGCACAAAGGCCAAGGTCTGACCAAAGCCGGCTCCGTTCATGTTGTCCGGGGCATCCAATCGTTGAGGCGCCGCATCCAGGGCAGCCTCCGAACCGGTGCGATAGACATAAACAGCACCTGGGGCCATGCCCGGCACACAGACCGACAAGGCGTCCGAGGCCGGCGTACAGGCCCCGCCCGCCGGGCAGTCGCTTACACCCTCTTCGCAGATCAACAGACACTGCTGGTGCTCTTCACCCATGCTGGTTACGGTGATGCATTCCGAATCCGCCGGGCAGGCTTCCACATCACAGGCCTGGCTGCATAAGCCATGATCGAAACCCTGATAACAGTCCAAACCCTCGTTGCAGGGCTGGGCCACTCGACAACAAGAACCCATCTCTCCCGTGCCCTCGCATGAGGCGTAGTCGGAAGCGCCGACGGCTAAAAGCTCGCCGGCCAGGATGAACTCGGAGCCCATGTTCAAAGGATCGTCATCGGGCGGCACGAGGATGCGGCTGGACCCGGCGGACCAATCGTCCCCGCCGTAGAAAAGAACCAGTCCGCCCGTGTGCACGTCTTCGGGCAAATCGCCCTTGATCAAACCCCAGGCCCCGACGGCGAGATCCTCTTCCCCGTCCCCATTCAGATCCGCCCAGAGACGAGTTGCGCCCAAATACTGTCGGTTGGCCGTCACCGGCGGCGTCAACAGAAGGTCCGGCAGTTCGTCCAAGCCCTCGGCCGAGCCGCTCCAAATGGCGGCCAGGCCCGTATCGTCGGCACCCGCATTCTGCCCACCGGCCATCACATCACCGAAACCGTCTCCGTCGAAGTCGGCGCAAAGTACGCATTGGCCCATGGAGTCAAAGCGCGCCCGCAAGCTATCGTCCAGACGCAAAATACTCGGTGCCGCAGGGTCGATGCCGCTTTCGTTGCCCCAAAACACAAGAATGCGCCCGGAAGCCGCCAATTCGGTACTGGGGCTGAACAGGTGGCTACCCACCGGCAAATCCAAAAACCCATCGCCGTCGATATCGCAAGCCGGGCTCAGGGCGTAACCCAAAGCGGCTTGCTCGGCCCCGTCGGGCGCTTCAAGCACCAGGGAAGCATCACTCAACTCCGCGGGCCAGGCACCCAAGCCAAAGAGATACACCCGTCCCCCCTGAAGACCCGAAATCATCGGCGCATAGTGGCCACCAATAGCAAAACCCCGATCCGCGCCGATCACCACGCCCGAAGTGCCAAAAAAGCCGCCCTCGCCCAACAGCACCTGGGCTTGCAATTCACGAACCTGAGGACCCTCATCTCCCCCAGCGTCTTCCCCCGCATCAAGACCCGCGTCTTCACCTGCGTCCACGCCGGCATCTTCACCCGCATCCTGGCCGGCATCGGACACAGCATCTACGCCTGCGTCCTGCCCCTCGGGATCGGAGGAGGAACAAGCAACCCAAAACAACAGTGAAAAACTCATCAAAAAGACCACGGAAAGGGAAAATCGACGCATGAGTCCTCCTTTGAAGGACCTTATTTTACAGCAAACGCGCCTGGGATGCGAACATGCTACTGGCAAATCGCTACATATTGGATGGTCACCGCGCCGTAGGCATGAGGCTGGGAGGCTTTGTCGAAAACCAAGGCCCGGGCTTCCGAGTCATAGATCCAGTCGTTGTGGGGTTCCCCATTGACCTGCACCACGATGGCGTCCGCGGAGGAGGGTTCACGACTCAAGGGCAGGCTGGAGAGATAGCCCGTGGAGGTTCGCACCAAACGAGTCAGGCTCTGAGAAAAGTCCCCGGAACAAATACTATCCACCATGCCACCCGTCTCAAGGGCCAGCTCTATGTAACGGGTGCCAGGGGAAGCGCTGCAATACCGACCCACGCAGCCCATGTCGGTACAAGCCGTGCGGATTTCAGAACTTGGATCCCCCTCATCCAAATACTCGATTCGGGTAGCTGTCGGATTTTCTACGTCGCTCACCCCCACGATGGCCGAAAAAGTCATCAGCCCGGCCTTGTTCTTCAGGCCGCGCAAAAAATCAGCGTAGGCGCTGACCGGAGTCAGAGCATAAGGCCGGCTGTCCGGATCATCCGGGTGGCTGCTTGTGCCCCCCGGGCCCAGGCCCCGAGCCGCGTAGTAGCAAAGGCGACCCCCGGCTCCGGTTATGCCTTCCGTCACGTCGCCCACTTCGCCGCAGTCCTCCTCGTTGGACATCACCACCACGGCCAAACGAGCATTGGGGCGCACAAACCCCGCATTGAATTCGGCATTCAGGCCTTGCGGATCCAGGGCGGCCCGCATGGCGGCCAGGCCCCGCTCGTAACCACAGCCATTGAGGCCCACCAGGGCCACCCCGGCCTGAGATGCCGCATTGTAGAAACAATCTAAATTCTCAGGCCGAACGATGCGACAGGCCTCGTCCTCATCAAAGCTGAACACGGCCACATCATCTAAATAGCTATCCAAATGCCCCAAACGCTGCTGCAAACGGCCACTCTCGCCCGACTCGTTCATGCAAGAGTATGGAGAATCCACAGTGCAAGCCGGACAGCCCTCCGATTCCATGCCCGGGGTGATCACACCCAGGCGAAAATCCACACCGGCATCGGCCAACACATCCACGAAGTCCGCGAAACTCTCGGCCAGTTGCACCTGCTCGCCCACCATGGAACCCGAGTTGTCGATGATGAAAAGCAAATCCACCTGCCCGCCGCCGCCCTGGCTGTATCGCTCGGTGCGCATCTCCGAGCCCAGGCAGACATGCTCCGAATCGGCAAGTAGTTCCACCGGGTCCAACTCCGTGCTCTGCGCAGCCTCCAACACCACGTCATTCAGATCCTGACTCTCATAGCCAATGGCACTGAACTGCAGATCCCAAGTTCCCGGCGGCAGCTGGAAAGCAAAACGCCCTATGTCATCGGGCCGGGCCACCAACGCGCTGCCGATTACCTCAACTTCCCCTTCCCGCGCATCCCCTCCTGCCAACAACAATCGGCCACGCAGTTCGCCCAAAGTCTCAAGCTCCAACTCGCCAAGATCCACCTTGCCCTCGGCAGCCAGATCGAAATCCCGAGCCAAACCCATTGACGATCCCCACAAAGCCAGAAGCGTCCGCCCCCGGCCCGCCCAGGCCCGCACCATGAAACGACCTTCGGCATCGGTGGAGGCTCGCTCGAAAACCCCATCCTCGGCGTCGGGCACGAACACCACCGCGCCCTCGGCCGGCAAGCCATTCAGCAAGAGGGTGCCGGAGACTTGACCCACACCATCGAAAAACAAGTCGTTACTCAAGAGGCCACAGCCCGCCACAAAGAGAGCCCCAAAAAGGGTCCAGGCCCACAGCTTGAGTCGCATTTTCTTTCTCTTCGTCTCTTTCATCTTTAAAACCCCCAACCCGCACCCAGCATCAGGTCGACAAAACCCGTGTCCAGGGAAGCATCCAGGGTGTGAATGGACATGAAATGAATCCTGAACTCCAGGCCCAATTGCAAACCGCGCCATAGACGCCATGTGAAGCCCGCCTGCAAACCCGGAGTGAAGTTGGCCACGTGTTGCGTGTCGCTTTCGCCAGGCAATCCAGTGCGCCACAGATGCAAGGCCCCCAGCCGAGGCCCCAAACTGAGTTCCAAATCGCCAAAGCCAAACAGAAATAGCAGCTTGATGCCGTAGCTCAACTGAAGCAAATCATGTTCGTAACTCAGACCAGGCAGCTCAAGGCTTTGCCGTCCTCCAGCCAGACCCACATCCAGCCCCAGGGCCAAGGACTCCAGGGGAAAATGCCGCTTGGTGACAGAGACACTCAAGGTGGCCGAGGGCGCTACATACTCGCTACGGGTGGTGGCGTCCAAAAACGACTGATAGCCCGCCCAAGCCTGAATCGACCAAAGATGTCGACTTTTTTCCAGCAGGCTCTCGACCGCCAGGCGTTGACCCGGCACGAGCTCCACCTCCTCGTGAAGCAGGATCCTGCCCCCAAGACTGCTGCGCAAGGCGACCTGATGACTGCCCGGCTTGAGCACCAGGCGGGCCGGTAAGGGTCCCTTGTCTTGGCCATTTACTTCAAGCCGCATGCCGGCCAAGTCTTCGAGGAAAGAATACAGAACCGGATCAGCCCGGCGTCTGGGTTGACCGCTGAGCACGATGGGATCGGCTCCCAGGATGGAGCTTTCCACCTGAGGGCGTTGGCGGCCCTTGGAAAAATAATAGGTTCGGGCCATGGCGTGAGCATGGGCTTCCGAAGCGGTCACCGCCCCATCTCCATCCTCGTCCTTCCCGCGCAAGGCCTCGATGAGAAAGTGAGTATAGATGTCGTGCTTGAGCGAGTCGTCTTCCCGGGCGGTCTCCCCCCAGGCGCAGGCCGTCATCACCATGCTGGCCTGGCTGGTCTCTCCCAGAGGCTTGACAAAGAAGGCCCCCTTGATGCCCTGGAGTTCGGCCACCACGCTTTGCGGCAAGGCGCTCTTGCCCGAGCCCGAATGGCAAGAGGCCAAGACAATCGCCTTGCGCCGCGAGGGCAAAGCCTCGAAGCGCTTAAGCAGCTCCCCCACCGCCAGGGCCGTCTCGGCGATCTGCGCTTGCGCGCTGTCGCTCGTCACCAAATACCGCCCCAGCTTGCCATTGGCTTCCCTGGCCAAGGTGCCATGAGTAGAAAAATAAACAAACACCGTGTCTTGGGCCGAGAGATTGGCCTTGACCAGACGCTGGAATGCCGCTTCGATCTTCGCCCGCGACACGCCCCCTTCGTCGGCCAGGATCTCGATCTGATCAAAGCGGCCCAGGGCGGGATCGGCCAACAATTGGCCCAACTCCTGGGCATCTGCCACGGCATGCTTGAGGGCCGGCCAGCGCGCATCCTCGAAGTGATTGATGCCCACCAACAAGGCCATTCGCCTCGGGCCCAAGGCCTTTTCCACCGCGTCGGCGCTCAAGGTCTCAACAGGCAAAAGCCCGCCCTTGTCGCGCTGCGCTGCCGCGCAGGCCATGACAAGACAAAGACCCAAAAGGGCCGTGGCGGGGCCGACTCTCAAGGTTTCGAACCTCTCTTCTCCATTTGCAGAATCAAGCGCACTCGGCCAGGCTCAAGTTCATCCGACTCGGCTCGCAATCTCGCAGGATCCGGCGGTGCATCCGCCGAGCGGCAACCCGCGAAAAAAGCCTGCTCGCCCCTAAGCGCCGTCAAAGGCAGACCCAAGGCCTTGTCGCCGGAGCGCAACAAATGCTCACCCGCCTCCAGTCGAAGCTGAGGGGTTTCCGGATACCCAACCAGGGCCTCGGCATCCTTGGGCCCCAAACGCACCAACCAAAGCCTGCAAACCGCATCCGCATCCACAAAAAACACCAACTGCCCCAGACGCGACAAGGGCTTTTTCGGATCCACCGGAAGGACCTCAGAACCCTCCCCGGTGATTCTTCCCAGGCGCAGTCCTCTCAATCCCGGCATCACATCCGCGACATCGCCCTTGATGCGCTGCCCATCGTCCGGACTCGGCGCGAGCCGCATGACCCAGAACAAAGAACCCAAAACCAGCATCAAGCTCAGCCCCGCTCCAGCCAATGCCCATCGCAACCATCCCAGACCTCGGCCCCCAGCCGAAGCCAGGGTTCGAGCTTGCCAGGTATCCCCAGGATCTCGCGCGCCTTCGCTCCCAGCCAGCAAAACAAACAGGGCCTGTTCCTCTTCGTCGCTCAGGCTGGCCATGACCTCTTCACATGCCGGACAGTCGGGCTCCGCCTTCAGGTGGGCCAAGAACTCAGCCTCGACCGATGCATCCAAAGACCCCGCCAGGAGGGAGTCCAGATCCTTTTTCTTCAGATGACCGCTCAAGATGCACCTCCTCCTTGGCGCAGTTCCAAAATGGCCACCAAGAGACGCTTGCGTACCTTGACCCGAAAGCGACTCAGCCAGGTGGTGATCGTGCTTTGAGGTTTGCCCAGGCGAAGTGCGATCTGGGCACTGTCCAAGCCCTCGATATAGAACAAACGCCCTGTCTGTTTTAGATTGGTATCCGGCATGTCCTCAATGACCTCCCGCACAACCCGCCGCTCCATCTCCTTGCTGCCCTCATCACCCTTTGCGTCCGAGACCTGCTTTGCGTATTCAGCGAAACGCCGCCTTTGCGCATAACCTCTGCCCCGTTTTTCCAACCAGCTCAGGCAACGTCGCCGGGCGATGGCGAAAATCCAGCCCGCGAAACGTTCGGCTTCGCGCAAATCACCCAGGCCGCCCAGCGCCCGCAAAAAGGTCTCCTGGACCAGATCCTGGGCATCCGCCTGCCCGATGCCCGGAAAGCTCATGCAGAGCCGAATCAGGGGCAGACGAAAGCGAGCGAAAAGCTCGGCCTGTGCCGGGGCTGATCCTGCCGCCGCACGGCGCACCAACTCACCGAGTGCTTTTCTTTCGCTGGCCTCATCTGGATGACCCGACATCCCGCTCCCCTGTCTCAGAATTCTAAAAAACGCCCCTAAGCCACCTTATTCACGGTGATGGTGGGATAAGCAAATCCGATGCCTTCAGCCTCGAGTTTGGCCTTGATGCGCCGGTTGATGCTGTGACGAATATCCAAGGCCCGGTCTTGATCAAGAATATAGTAGAGCACCTGGAAAACGAGAGCGCTGTCGCCGAATTCGAGGAAGTGTATCGACGGGCCTGCCTTGGTCCCCTCCTCCTCTTCGATGGCTTGCCCAATGCGCTTAGACGCCAAATCGATCTGCGCCGTGGAAATCCCATACTCCAGGCCCAAATTGAACAAAACACGAAAAGAAGGCCGGTTGGATATGTTCTCCACCACCGAGGTTGTGGCCAGGGCATTGGGCACGGTCACCAGATGCCCGGCCCAGGTGCGTATCTGGGTAGCCCGCATACCCACCAATTCGATCTTGCCGCTGTGACCCTGGTATTTAACCGCATCGCCCACCCGAAAAGGCCCCTGAAACAGAATGGTGAAGGCGCCGAAGACGTTCGCAAGCAAATCCTTGGAGGCCATGGCCAAAGCCAGACCACCAAGGCCCAAACCGGCCAAGATAGAACCAATTTCGAATCCCAGGTTGGAAAGCAGGAATAAAACAGCCACCACCCACAGCCCGACATTGATCACCGTACGAAAGACCGGGATCAACTGATCGTCTAACTTGCTCTCCGTCTTGGTAGCGTGGCGCTGAACATAGTGGGTCAAAAGCCCTCGCAACAGGCGGCTGACAAAGAGGGTACCCAGCACGGTCCAGGCCACCATGAAGGCGGCAAAAACAATGCGCTCCAACCAGGGTGCCAGCAACAAAACCCGCACGGCCGCATGCAGACCGGCAAGAAACAGCAGCAAAAAGACCACACCGCCGCCCACACCGGCCACCATGTCGTCAACACGTGTCTCTGTCTCTTCGTAACGACGGATGAACTTGCGCTTAATCATGGCGCTGGCTATCCAGGCCAGAAACAAGGCACCCAAGGCCACGGCGCTTGCAATGACGTATGTCCCCACCGAGTTTTCCCAATAAACCATGTCAAAAAACTTCATGCATCCCTCCGAAAGCCAAACCTGCGCCTCAGGCCGAAGACAAAAAAAGCAAGTCCCAAAAACCACACAGTGGGAAACCGACTCGGCCCGACCGCCCCACAACCACAGCCACCGCCCTCGTCTTCTCCGATGCTGCCGTGATCCGTGCCCGTCGCACCACCGTCTTCCTCCGCACCCGCGTCGTGGGTCACGCCCCCGTCTTCCTCGACACCCGCGTCCTCGCTCGAAGCATCAGGCGTTCCGGCATCCGGCATGCCCACCCATTCGCACCAGGTGTCGATGCACTCTTCGCCCGTGGCGCAGTCGGTGTCATCAAGGCAACGATAGTCCGGCAGCTCGTCGGGCACACAATGTCCTTCGTAACAATGCTGATCGGCCGGGCACTGTTCATCACTCGAACAGTTCGTGTCCTGAATACAGCGCCCGAAGATGCAGATCTGACCAAAGGGACAACCCTGGGAGCCGATGGGTGCCTCCTCATCGCAGCCCGGTCGCTCAGTACAATGACCGTGGACGCAGACCAAAGCCCCTTCGCAATCTTCGTCGTCCGTGCAGGCCGCCGGGCCCGGTTCCTGGCATTGCCCATCGCGACAAACGTAGTCAGCGAAGCAGTCGCCATCGACGCTGCAAGGGCCGGAGGTATTGGGCTGGCAAGAGCCGGCCTCACAAACGTAACCCTCAAAGCAGTCTGAATCAGAAGCGCATGGGGGTGCATTCTTGTAAATGCGCAAGCCGGTACCCACGGCCCAGGCCAAGCGATCCGAATAAAAACAGGCGTCGATCATGGCACCTTCCGGCTGAGGGTTTTGCGGCTCCCCCGGATCGTTGACCTCAAGTCGCCAATTTGCGCCCCCATCATCGGAGGTGTATGCCGCCAGCATGTAAACCTGCCCACCATCGCTGGTGGAAAAACCCGCGTCATAGACGCCCACCGCCTGCCCAAGGCCGCCGGGCTCCACCATGAGACCCGCGATGTGGGTCACTTTCCCGCCCCCACCGGTGATGGTGCTGGGAATGGCCACCGTTTGCCAACTTGTGCCGCCGTTTGTCGTAGAGCGAAAAAAGAGCTGTTCGTTGTTGTCGACGACCGAGATGAAACCATGCTGCTCATCGGCGAAGTGAATAGCGCTCAAAAACTCACCACCGGTGGACCAAAGCAAACTCCAGTTCGCGCCGCCATCGGTGGTGCCCAGCAACTCGCCCCCATCAGCCACGCTCACCTCATTGGGTTCCTCGCCCTCCGTATGGGTATCGTTGCCGATCGCAAAGCCGGTCCAGCGATCCACAAAGAAAAACTTCTTAATCCGCACGGAGCCCGGGCTGCTCATGGACGCCCAAGTCGTACCGCCATTGATGGTGGACCACAAAGCACCCCCTTCACCACCGCCCACCCCGGCCTGTCCATCGAAAAAATGAACCTGCCCCATGCCTTCGGGCATCGCGATTTGACTAAAACTCTCGCCCCCGTCCGTGGTCCGGGCAATATCGCCGCCCCCCAAAAGCACCCAGCCATTTTGCCCATCGGCGAAAAAAACCTGAGCAAAGGTGATCATCATGCCGGTCAAATCCATGTTGCCGGTGATGTTGGAAAAACCATCCCCGCCGTTGGTCGAACGAAGCAAAACATGAATCGGATCCGTGAAGGGGTTGGCCACATTGAAGTTCATCCCGGCGACAAAAACATGCTGCCCATCCGGAGAATGAATACTCACCCCCATGGCCTTGTCGTCCGGCCCCCCGGAAAATTTCTGCTCCCAAGCCGCTTGCGCCGTCCCAGCCGAGCAGAACATCCACAATCCGAAAATCCACAGCGTCGCGTGTCGCATCTTTAGCTCCCTGGGTTGGACCCCTCAATGCCGACCCTTGATCGTCGGGCTACTTCGATTCCACTATCCGCTCGTAGAAAACCAGCCCCACCCGCTCAATGTGCGCCCGTAGCTCGGCGTTATCAATCTCGGTGAAAATCGACAGGTCGATGGTGTATGGCAGTAGCAGGTCGTCCAAGGCCAGGGCTATCTGCGAACGCTGGTCGGGATCGAGCGCGGAACCGTGAAGCGTCAGGTCGATATCCGATCCAACCTTGTGGTTACCTTTGGCACGCGAGCCATACAGCACCGCCTTATCAATGGCAGGGAATCGGGCAAACACGCCACGAATCTTATCTATGGTGTTTTGCGAAAGGCCAAAAGTCATCAAAAATTCTCTTCATCGTCGCCAAGCTCTGCAAATTTCTTGGCCATGTTCGAAAAGGCTGGATAGAAACGCTTCAGAATGTCCTCGACAACTGCCCGCGCGGTTTCGAGATTGCAGGTGTGCAAAGTCAGGTTGCGCGCCTCAATCATTTTCATCCAATTCTCGCCATGTTCAATAAGACCATTCTTGAAAGCAGCACGGGTCGCGTCTTTGGAACCAATCAAGCCCACAATCCCCTTGTTGTCTAAATAGTCCTTCAACACATTCCAAGCCAGCTCATGCGTGAACTCAAAACTCTGAATCAATCCCTGCTGTTCCAGTTTGGACAATTCGCGAGTGTGCGCCAATTCCACGCCTTCCTCGATATTTTGAAATGCCTTGAGGAAATTACTAAAACGTTGTTTCCAACGAATGTCTTGCATCACGAAATACTCCTTCACGATAATCTTCGGATACTACATATCACTCACAGATGGCCCGCAGGAGCCCGCAATTCTCCTCGGAACTGTCACCGCCGCAACCAACGCATACCAGCATCACTATGAACAACACCACGATGGTTCCTGTGACTATCACACTCGTTCGCTCCACCATCCACATCCTTCTCGTCGTGTGCGGCCAGCCTTATCGTGACTACCTGCCCAACGTCAACGAACAGCAAGAATAGAGATCGGGCTGGAGACAACTACTTACCGCGTGTTTTGAACTCCACCTTGATGGGCAAAAGCGAAACCCCTTCAGCGCTTGCGAAGTTTTGAAACCTTTGACTGTTGAGCCAGAATTTATACGCCCAGTTGGGTTTCAGCTTGACCGGCACGCTGAAAATTTTTTTCGTCGAATCGTAGGAAGGCTTGCCCATCTCCGGATGATGTTTGCCACCCCCAACCAAGGACCAGCCCTGACGCATGGGGCGGTCGAATACAACCTGAATTTGAGCGAGGTTGGGATTTACGTCCGTGGTGCCGTTGGCAGGTGTCATGGACAAAATCGCCGGGCGCACCTTTTTTCGTTCCTCTTCTCGCTTTGCGGTTTTTTCAAAAAACTCAACCAAGCGAGGGAGAAAGGCCTTGAGGCCATCTTTCTGCTTTCTTTGCTTTCTATAATCGTCCAATTCGTCAGCCAAGGCCCCCACCCAGCCGAAGCCCTTCTGCTTCATCCTCTTCAAGTGCAGAGCCGCCTTGTCGGCTTGCTTCTGGTCACGGAGGTATAGCTGTACCGTGGCGCGAACAAGGGTTTCACAAGCCATGATTTGCCAAGTGCCATAGGCATTTTCACTCATCTGCCGCCCAAAGATACCAAACAGTCGCGAGACCGCGTCTTCAAGCTTGTCCTGGTTTGCAAGAATCAAAGGATTGACATAGCTGTGGGCAAATTCATGCACAATCAATGAAAACAAAGAATCCCTAAAAACAGGCCTTCCTGCCCCGTCATATTCGTACATGCCAATGATCGAATAAACTTCCTCTGAACCATCAGGACGTAAAAAAGACGTGCCGTAGGATTGGCCACCGTTGACGGCACTCAACAAAAGACGGGTTTGAAGACCGGGCCTTTCTCCAAAAAAATCCTCAAACCATGAAATGAAATTTTGTCCACGAATCTTGGCTTCCAATGATTTCCCAAAACCCAGATAGGTCTTTTCGTGTTTTTTCAAAAATTGTCTATAGGCCGTCTTCTTCATGAAGTCGCGAGCCTGCTCCAAAAATAGTTCTGTTTCTTTCTGCTTCCAACGTTTATCTAGATTTGCAGGATGGGGCGCGAGAGGCACCCGCAACTTGAGTTTCTGAATACCGTCCAAGTGCACAGCCAGTGACATGGGCGCATCGTAACTCACACCATATTCTCTTCTGAGCCGCGCCGCGGTCTTTACCACCGGGTGACTTGAAAAAGGTCTGAAAACTTTCTCCACCTCATCCGTGTACGGGCACTTGGAATTCGGCATGTTGTATTCAGGATTTCCCGCCAGCCGAAAGACAATGCTCATCAATTCCACTCGGGGGTCAGATAGAACTTGAATTCCAGATTTCTCCGCAGCCTCCAACGGGCTACTGGAAAAAACCAAACTTCCACCGAGGAACAAGGCAATGAAAAAAAACACCAATTTTGGGTTCACGATAAAACCTCCCATCCAAGAGACCAAGGCGCTACTTCCAAGACTTCGAGGCCCCCTCCTCCAACACAGTGCCGGGCACGGCGTCCCCCCTCGCAATTTCATCAACCGCAGTCACCGCAACAACTGCCGCAGTCGCCGGAGGAGCAGTCGGCCAGGACAGGCTGAAGTTCTTCCTCGGTGGCATCGCGCACTTCGGAGACCGACACATCAAAATGCAATCGCTGCCCGGCCAGGGGATGATTGAGATCGATGCTTACCTCTTTGTCGTCCAATGACTTGACCGTGAAACGAATAATCCCCTGGGCCGTTTGAGAGGCATAGGTCTGTCCGGCCTCAATCTCCATGTCAGGCTGAAACTGATCCCTGGGCACTGAGCGAATCATTTCAGGGACCACGACGCCGTAACCATCTTCCGGCTCCACGACAACTTTCTTGCTTTCGCCGGCCTGCATGCCCTCAATCTGACTTTCCAAACCCGGCACCAACATGCCAAAACCAAAAACAAAGCCCAAAGGCTCTTTGGGATCTGAGCGCTCGACTTCTTCGCCTCCATCCAGGGAAAGAACGTAGGACAAAGATACGTATTTGGACTTTTCGATTTTCATGTCACTCCAATATGGAAAAAGGTTGGACACAGCCTCCTATTTGCCAAGCCATATTGCAAAGGTTTCGAGATCTTGATAGCTATAAAGGACACAAATGCTCCTAAACAAGAAAGCCATGCTTCTTGCGATTTTGTTCGGCCTGTTGATTGGAACGGGCCTGTTTACGATCAACTACGCCGAGGGACTCTCTTATTTGAGTACCGATCCCAAGGCCTGCGTCAACTGCCACATCATGACACCCCAATATGACTCCTGGCAAAAAGGGAGCCATCACACCGCCGCCACCTGTGTGGACTGCCATCTGCCGCACAGCTTCATCGCCAAATACATCGCCAAGGCGGAAAACGGCTATCATCATTCGAAGGCCTTCACCTTCCAGGATTTCCACGAGCCGATCATGATCAAGGAAAGAAACAGCAAGATCCTGCAGGAAAACTGCGTGATCTGCCACGGGGACATGGTGCATGAACTTTTCAAAAGAGACCTGAGCCGCCCAAACGCAGTCAATTGCATTCACTGCCACGCCTCAGTCGGCCACGGTGCATTGCCGACGAACATTGGCGGAGCAGATCGAGGTGAAGCGAGGGAAAGGAAAATCCATGAATGAGTCACCCAAAAAATCAAGACGCACGATCGCATTTGTTGGAATCGTCGTTCTTGTGGCGGGCGCGACGGTGGCCGTCACCGCGCTGCTGTTCAATATATTGGAACGCAAGTGCGAAACGGCCAATCCCTACGTGCGCCTGGTCGAAGTCGGCGAAGATGACACCGATCCGGAGAAGTGGGGCAACAACTGGCCACAGCAGTACGATTCCTACAAGCGCACAGCCCTCACGACCCGAACTCGTTTCGGCGGCCACGGCGGTTCCGAAGCCCTTCCGGAGGAAAAAATCGAGAGGGACCCCTGGCTCAAGCGCATGTTCCTCGGCTACGCCTTTTCCATCGATTACCGCGATCGGCGTGGCCACGCCTACATGCTGACCGACCAGTCGCAAACCAAACGCCAAACCAAGCCCCAGTCCGGCTCCTGCATGCATTGCCATGCCTCCCTCATGCCGGTCTATCGCGCGCTCGGTGACGGCGACGCCCTGGCCGGCATGAACAAAACCCACAAAATGTCCTACCAGGAACTCAACAAAATGGTGCACGACATGGGGCACGCCCACCCGGTCTCCTGTGTGGACTGCCATGATCCTGAAAGCATGCAGCTGCGGGTTACTCGTCCGGCCTTCATGGTCGGCATTCAAAAGCTGGCGAACTCCAATGCTCCCGTGCCGAGCATTCCATCCATCGGAATCTGGCGCCAGGGTTCTCGATCCCATCCTTACGATCCCAATACAGACGCCACCCGTACGGAAATGCGCTCTTTCGCCTGCGGCCAGTGCCACGTCGAATACTACTGCTCCAGTGCCATGCCGCTCACTTTCCCCTGGGCCAACGGCCTGAAAATGGACGATCTGGAAAAAACCTGGAACGAAACCAAACTGCCCGACGGCGGGCGGTTCTTCGACTACAAACACAAGGAGTCCGGCGCAGAAATCCTCAAAGCCCAGCACCCCGAGTTCGAGTTATGGAGCCAGGGCATCCACGCCCGCAGCGGCGTGGCTTGCGCCGACTGCCACATGGCCTACATGCGTGATGGTGCGTCCAAGGTATCCGACCACTGGGTGCGCAGCCCTTTGTTGAACGTCAACCGATCCTGCCAAACTTGCCACCATTTCCCGGAAGACGAACTCAAAGCGCGCGTGGAAACCATCCAGCAAAGCAACTACGGCCTCCTGCAGCGGGGTGGGGCCGCCATCACGGACCTGCTCGACGCCATCGTGGCCGCCAAGCAAGCCGGTGCCACCCCCGAGCAACTCAAGCCCGCCCAGGAACTCCAACGCAAGGCACAATGGCGTCTCGACTACATCGCCGCCGAAAACTCCATGGGCTTCCACGCCCCGCAAGAAGCCGCACGCATCCTCGGCGAGGCCGCCGACTATGCCCGCCAGGGCCAAGTTGAAGCACTCCGGCTAATCAAATAGTCTCTTGGCTTCGTCTATGAAATAACCACGACAGGTACCGCTATGCCCACTCGCTTCTCCGCTTTGCTATTTTACATTTTCTTCGGCCTGCTCTTTACCGCCTGTGGGGGTGAGGATGGGTCTCGGGTCTCTGCCCACTTTTCCATCCGCGCGACGGTGGAACAAATCTACCTTTGGAACACCGATGCCGGCAGTGAGTTTGAGGTGGTGACCGCCGAGGATGTGGTGCTGGCCACGGGCGCAACGGACGAGATGGGTGGCAAAGTATTCCGCCAACTTCCGCCCGGCGAGGGTTACAAGATTCGTCCGGTGGCGGATCCGGACGACTACACAGGACCCTTGACGGTCCTCTCGGTCGAACAAAGCGTACCCGACGAAGATCTCTACGCAAGCCAAATTCTGACCGAGGGTTTCCAGTATTTGACCATGCGGGACGGCACCCAGCTTTCGGCTTTTGTCTGGCTGCCCGGACCGCCGGAAGACGGTCCCTATCCAACCATCGTCAACATCTCCGGCTACAGCCCATCTCAACCCGGCCAGTCCCTGGGTACGGACCTGGAGTTTCTCTGCGGTTCTTACCCCGTGGTCTGCAATGCGCCCAGTCACCCATCAGGGCTGATCGGCGGCTTCATGGGCTACGCCTCGGTGGGGGTGAATCTCAGAGGCACGGGTTGTTCCGGCGGGGCCTATGATTACTTCGAGCCCCTGCAGCTCATCGACGGCTACGACGTCATCGAAATCGTCTCTCGGCAGAGCTGGGTCAAGCACAACAAGGTGGGCATGGCCGGGCTGTCCTTCCCGGGCATCACCCAGCTCTTCATCGCCAAAATGCATCCGCCGGGCTTGGCTGCGATTTCGCCCATGAGCGTCATCGCCGACACGACCTCTTCTTGCCTGATGCCCGGGGGCATCTACAATAACGGTTTTGCGCTTTCCTGGATCGAAAACGTGCTGGACAAGGCCGCACCATACGCCCACCAGTGGATCACGGACCGCGTCGAGGCCGGGGACACGCTCTGCGAGGAAAACCAAAAACTCCATGCCCAAAAACTGGATGCTGTGAGCAAAGCCCTTGAAAACCCATACTACACGGACGAAGTGGCCAAGCCGGTGGACCCTTCCACCTTCGTGGATCAAATTAACGTGCCCGTCTACAACTCGGGTCACTGGCAGGACGAGCAGACCGGCCCCCACTTCGCCACCTTCTGGGACAAGTTCAACAACGCACCCAAGACACGCTTTGTCGCCACCAACGGAGTGCACGCGGACGGTTACGCCGCCCAGCAGCTCACCGAGTGGAAAATCTTTTTGGATCTCTACGTGGCCCGGCAGGTGCCGATCTTGCCGGCTGACCTGGTGGGCTTGGCCCCCATGTTCTTCGACTTCATCTACGGCACATCCTTGGAACTGCCTGCAAACCGATTTGCCGACTACACGAGCTATGAGCAAGCCCTGGCCGACTATGAGGCAGAACCCTCCGTGCGCATTGTTTTCGAAAGCGGCGCGGATCCGGCCTATGCCCCCGGCGCGCCCGACGGCACCTTCGCCGTGGAGTTCGACAGGTGGCCCCACCCGGACACCCAAGCCCGGCGTTGGTATTTTCAGCCCGGCGGCCTCTTGGCCGATGAAGCACCGGACACAGAAGGAGGCATGAGCCGATTTGTGCACGAGGCCGCGGCTGGCTCGCGCACCTTTTTGAATAGCCGCAACAGCATCAATGATCCGCAGCCCGACTACGACTATCGACCCCTGGTTGAGGGTCACGCAGTGGCCTTTGAAAGCGCGCCATTGGAAGAGGATCTGGTGATGATCGGTACTGGCAGCGCAGACCTGTGGCTATCGAGCACAGCCACGGACGCGGACCTGGAGGTCAACCTCACCGAAATCCGGCCCGACGGCATGGAGAGCTATGTGCAGGGCGGCACGCTCAGGGCAAGCCACCGCGCCCTGCGGGACGACGCCACCGAACTGCGTCCGGTCAAGAGCCATTACGAGGCGGACGTCGAGCCCCTGGTGCCCGGCACCTGGCACGAAGCCCGGGTCGAGATCATGCCCTTCGCGCACATCTTCCGCGCCGGTTCCCGCATCCGCATCAGCGTAGACACCCCCGGAGACGCCAAGTCCTGGTGGTTCTTCATCCTGCTCGATCAGGATCCGGCCCCCACGCACAGCATCGGCCATCACGCCGAGCATCCTTCATCCATCGTCCTGCCGATAATCCCCGGTATCGAAGTACCCACCGACATGCCCGATTGCCACGCCCTGCGTGGCCAACCATGCAGAGAGTACGTGCCTTACGTCAACGACGAGGATTGAGGACTTCTTCTTTCTCTGCATCTAAAACTTCGCGAACCGTGGAGAGCAATTTCCAGGCATTGAGGGGTTTTCGCAAGAAGCCCTTGGCGCCCATGCTTAACAAGTCCGCTTCACTTCCGGCGGGCACATGGCCCGACAGGATCAGCACCGGCAAGTCCGCGAACTCCTGACAAACAAGCGCCAAGCATTTTCGGCCACCCATACCCGGCATGATTTGATCCAACAAGATCAAATCAACATGCGACCCTTTGGCTCGAAGCAAATCCAGGGCCGCCTCGCCCGAGTCGACGGTCAACACCCGATAGCCATGCCGAACAAACAACTGCCGACCCAGTTCTCGCAAAGATTCTTCATCGTCGACCAGGAGAAGGGTCTCATCGCCCCCGACGATTTGTGCCCCATTATCGAACATGTCTTCTTGCGACAAAGTGACACCCACATCACAGGGCAAGCTAATGATGAATCGCGTGCCCTTTCCCTCCCCACTTTCAATACTGACATGGCCACCATGTCCCTTAATGATGCCGTAAACCATGGAGAGACCGAGGCCCGAACCCTTATCTCGCGGTTTGGTGGAAAAAAACGGCTCAAAAGCATGTTCAGCCACATCGGGCACCATCCCAACTCCCGTATCGGAAACCTCCAGTCGAACACAGGTTTCAGCAGCACCCAGTCGCGCATTCAACGGGTCAGAGCACGAAGCCAACTCAAACAAATCGGTCTTGAAAGTCAAACACCCACCCTCCGGCATGGCGTCTTTTGCGTTGATGGCTAGATTCATCAAAACCTGCTCCATCTGACCCCGATCCGCCATGATGGGCGACAGGTCAGAGGCCAATTCCATCTTGATTTCAATCATGCTCGGTACGATGCGCTGAAGCAGACCGCCCATGTCGAAAATGAGCTGGTTGAAATCCACCAACTCCGCATCCGCCCTCTCCTGCCGACTCAAAGTCAGCAGACGCTTCGTCAAACGAGCCCCCATCTGAGCCGCCTTGGCAATTCCAGAAAGTTCAATGTGACCGCGGTCTCCGACCTTTGAGTCCATCAACAAAAGATCCGAGTAACCCAAAATGGCCTGTAGCAAGTTATTGAAGTCGTGAGCGATGCCGCCGGCAAGCGTACCCAGAGCCTCCAATCGTTGAGCCTGGCGGAGTCCGATGGCCAGATCCTCTCGTTCTCGCTCCGCTTCTTTGCGGCCCGTGATATCGCGCACCACCGCCAGCAGATGGGGTTCTCCCTTCAGCTGCACCCCATTCAGAGAGACCTCGGCATCAAAGACATGTCCGTCCAGGCGACAGTGAACCCATTCAAAAAACATGGGTTCTCCGCCAATCGCCGCCTGGATGTATTGAGCGGCGGCCGTTTCGGACGAGCGTCCGTCCGGCTGAAGTTCAGGCGAGAAACGATCGGGCGGTTGACCGATGATGTCTTCTCGACCGCAACCAAACATCGACAGCGTCCGAGGATTGCAGTCGATAAAGCGGCCCCCTCGCATCAAAAAAATGGCGTCATGGGCCGTATCCAGGAGGGTTCGGAAGGGTTCTCTTGAGTCCTTGTAGCCACATACCATTAGACTAACTCAATGCTTTCACTTTCACGCTCACCACATCCACGGGATCGGAAACATTCTTAAAGTTAAGTTTTCCTTTCGGCTGAAAACTCAGGCGCGGCACCTTGACCGAGCCTTGATAAGTAGACAAAGACTTCATGGCCGCGGCATGGCTGGCGGGCACCGTCAAAACCTCGCCGGGCTCGGCCGCCGAACAAAGCCGGGCAGCCAGGTTCACCGCATGACCGAGGGCCGTGTAATCCATGCGCGTGGGCGTGCCCACGTTGCCCACCACCACCAATCCAGTGGCCAGGCCCACGCCCATCGGCAGCACGGGCAGGTCGGCCGCCTCTCGCGTGGCCGACCACTCGGCATGGACCCGCTGCATTTCCACACCACAAAGCAAGGCCCTGAGTGCATGATCCGCCATGGGTACGGGCGCGCCGAAGATGACCATGATCTCATCTCCCACAAACTTGTCCACCGTGCCGTCCAACCTGGCCACGCAGTCGACCATGTTGCTCAAAAAGGAGTTGACCATCTCATGCACTTGCTCGGGGCTCAAACGCTGGCTCATGGCAGTGAAGCCGCGCAGATCAGAAAAAAGAAGAGTCAACTCGCGTCGCTCGGTGGACAAAAAGTCGGTCGCGGTCATGGAGCGCATCTGCTCAATGATCGCCGGGGACACGTAGCGGGAAAACGTGCTCTCCAACCAACGCATACGGGTCACGTCCTGCACCACAATGTTGACCCGACCCTTCATGCCCGTGGCGGTAAAACGAAGGATGGTCGGTCCGGCCGGCCTCAAGGCATCGCCATCGGGCAACATGTCCGGATCCATGTCCGGACAAATCCGCTCTAAAACATGGGCCTCTTCGCAGGATCGGGCGACGTCCACCAGTGCCTGCAGCACACCCTCCCCCGAAGGGTTCCGGTCCCAATCGGCCAAGGCCGTGCCCAATGCTTTCTTGCGGTCCGGCATGCCCAGAAGCTTGGCCATGGGCGTGTTGACGTAACCCACCTTGTCGTCCAGGCTCACCTGCAGGATCATCTCCTCCAGGCCCATCACGGTCAGGCTGCCGGTCGAACGGCCCACCGCCAGGGTGCCGGTGATGGCCATGGCGGTCGCGCGGCTTCTGACGGCATCGGATTGACGGCTCTTCAGGCGTTCGATCTCTGCCTTAAGCTCTACAATCTCATTTTTCAAGCTTTCGATGGCTGTATCCTCCGGCTGGAAAACAGCATACACCGGGATCAAGCCAAGACCAAGGTTCTGCCGGAACCTTGATCAATCGGTCCGGCGCATGCAGGGATGCTCTGGATCTGGACCACGCAGCACAGGCCGGCCATCCTCCCAGATTCTGGGCAGGTCCTTCCAGACTTTGCGAAGCAAGTCACAGTGCTCCTCATGAAAAATTCGGAAATCCCACAGGCGCACCTGGCCCAACTCACTCAAAGCCAGCAATCCATCGCGACTCAGTTTGAGCCAGCGCACCCCCCCATGCAGCCGGGCCTGCAGATTGCGTCCTCCAGAGCTCAAATCCCACATACCCACCTGCCCATCGGCGAAACCCGCCACCACCATGCGCCCGGGTCCCCGAATGAGTCGGGTGACCGTATGGGCGGACAGATCGTCCAGATGCAAAACATCAGCGCCGGTCTTCTCGGGGTGAAACTCCAGGCCGCCGTCCTTGTAGCCCAGAAGCAAGCCATCCTCCAACCACAGCACCCGGCTGACCGCCGGAGGAGCCTTGCGACTCGCGCGCAGTCGACCCTGAGGATCGTATCGCAAAATCCGCGAAGCACTCAGCGCATAAAATCCACCGTCGTCCTCAGACCCCAGGGCACGAACCTTGTCCGCCAGAAGGAGTTTTTTTCCCTCTTTCCGGAACAACAACAGTTCGCCATCCGCGAGGTAGGCGCAGCCCGACTCCAGTGCCACAAAATCTTCAACTCCAGCCACCTCGCATGCTGTCAATGGGGCATCGGCCTGCTGATCCCAGAATTGCAAGCGACCCTCCCCGTCCTGCAAACAAATCATCCTGCCTTTGACACTCACCTCCGCGCGCAGAGACTCATCCACGGCCTTCTGCCAGGCCGCCCCGGCCGGCTTCGGGCCCCGCGTTTCGCCCGCCTCATGAACAAACCATCCAACGTGATTGGACCAAGTCAATCGTCCTTGCTCGTCCACCAGGGCCAGTCCATCGCGCCAGGCCGCACGCAGACGATCACCCTCCAAGCGCCAAAGCCTCAGGCTGCCGTCATCGCCGACGGAAGCCAAAAACTGCCCATCCGGAGAGAAAGTCACGTCATTGACCTCGGCCGGATGAGCCCGAAGCTGGCGGGCATCCGTCACCGATCCTTGCTCGCTGTCGAAACGCCAGGTATGGATGTGCCCATCGGCCATTGCCAGGGCCAAATGCCTGCCATCCGGGCTGAAATCCATGTAGTGAGCCCTGGACTTCATGCGGGCAAGAACCCGACCCTGCCAATCGGCCACCCGCCAGAGAATCACCACGCCCGCCCGCTCAGCCGACGCCAACCACCGTCCATCCGGGCTGAAGACCAGACCGTAAATCGAACTTTCATGATCTTCTAAGCGGTGCAAAATTTCGCCCTTTTCGGAATCCCAAATGCTTATCAAGCCATCGGTGGAGCCGGAGGCCAGGAGGTGCCCGTCTGGACTGTAGCCAAGGCTGTATATCCGCTGATGCTTGCTCTCCAGCATACGATTCAGCCTGCCCTCAGGCATGCTCCACAAACCGATCCGTCCATCCGACGAACCGCTGGCTAACTGCTGGCCATCGGGACGAATGGCCACGGAAAACGCAGGTCCCGTATGCCCTGCCAGCAAGCGACCGGACCCCATTCGCCAATCCCAGATACGCAGGAATTCATCCCGCCCGCCAGCCACCAACCAACGACCGTCCGGGCTGAACGCAAGATGAAAAACCGCATTCTTGTCTGTCTCGAACACCCGCTTAACCTGTCCGCTCACACGATCCCACAGGCGAATGCTCCGATCCATGCTCGCTGATGCAATGGTCCTTCCATCTGGAGAAAAAGCAACAAAGTTTGTGAAACTCTCATGTCCCGGGTAGACCCTCGGCTTGATTCCCGTCGTCCGCCAAACGCGCAGTTTGCCGTCCTTGCCCGTCGAGGCCAAAAGCGAACCGTCGGCGCTGAAGTCCAGTCCGTTCAAAAAGTAGCCATGAGAGCCCAGCATGCCCAACTCTCGTTCGCTGGTCGCATCGTGGATCAGAATCTCTTTGCTGGCGCTGGCGATCAGCTTGCCGGTGTTCTGGAAAACCACGGCATGAACTTCGTCATCATGCCGGGTCAGGATGCGTTCTTGTTCGCCGGTCATGGCGTCCCATAGCCGAACCGTTCGGTCTTCGCCGCCGGAAATCAAGCGACTTCCATCCGGTGAAAAGTCCAGGGAATAGACATGCCCCTCATGACCGCGCAGCAGACGTTGCCGCCGCCCCGTCTCCACGTCCCAGAGTCCGATGTTCCCGTCGAGTGATGCGCTGGCCAGACGATGGCCACCGGGGTCGAAGGCCAGATCCGTTACGTCGTCTTCATGCCCTTCGAGTACTCGTATGAGTTCACCCGAATCCACATCCCAAAAACGGATGAGGCGATCCCCGCCGCCAACGGCCAAAATACGTCCGTCCGGGCTGAAGTCCAGCGCCCGAGCAACAGGGGCCTCGAATTGCCGCTCAAGGCTCGATTCCTGCCCTTGCAGCCGAAGGAGACGCACGGTGCCCTCATGGCTGCAGGTCGCCAAACGCGTCCCGTCCGGGCTGAAGGCAACATCCGAGACGCGTCCAGTCTGGCCGCGCAGGACACGAACGTCCATGTTGGCCAGATCCGCAAGGTAAACCTGACCCACATTGCTCCCGACCGCCAGGCGCAGACCCTTTGGGCTGAAGTCCACCTTGTGGCCCTGATCGGTCATGGTGAACTGCATCATCAAGGCCTCACCGGCCATCTCCCGGAAAAAACCGCGCCCGGCCGGCGTGTCTTGGATCTCTAAAGCCGCGCGAAGTTTGCTCCGGGCCTCCATGGGCATCCCTCTGAGCCAGGCCGTGCGTGCCCCTTCCAGCTGTGCCGTGGCCCGTTGCAGACGTGCTGCCTGCTGGGCATGGCGGGCCAAATCTCGCTCATCCAGCAGGCGCAAAGTCACCGTGGGCGCCAAAACGAACAAAAGCAACAGGGTCACGGCCGCCACACTC
>JAFCZJ010000161.1 GCA_019314375.1 Deltaproteobacteria bacterium
ACAGATGGTCAAGCCTGAGATTGCGAATCTTGCCGAGAACGTGCTCGCCATTTGCAATCATGGTGTCACCGAAATGATGAACAACGTGATCGACCATTCCGAGGGAAGCCAGGCTCTTGTGTCCATCACCCTCGACGCCGCGAAGGTGCAGTTGGGCATTTACGACAACGGCATCGGCATCTTCAACAAGCTCAAACGAGACCTGAACCTGGAAGACGAACGCCATGCAATCTTAGAGCTTTCGAAAGGAAAATTGACCACCGATCCCGAGAGGCATTCGGGTGAAGGCATTTTCTTCACCTCACGCATGTTTGATGAGTTCTACATTCACTCAGGGAAGCTCTTGTTCGCACATTCCGAACCGGCGGAAGACTGGCTCTTAGAGACGCGAGATTCCGACATCCTGGGCACGAATGTCCACATGACGATACGCAGCAGCTCTGATCGCAGGCCCGAAGAGGTGTTCGACAAATACACCGTGGACAAAGAAACCTACGGCTTCACAAGAACCCATGCGCCCGTTGCGCTCGCCAGGTACGGAAATGAAAATCTGATTTCCAGATCCCAAGCCAAACGACTTCTCGCTCGCTTCGATCGCTTCGAAGAAGTGCTCTTGGACTTCAAAGACGTACAAACCATCGGACAGGCATTCGCGGACGAAATATTTCGCGTTTTCAAAAATGCACACCCAGGAGTAAAACTACTCTGGATCAACGAAAACGACTCGGTACGCAAAATGATCCTGCGCGCCCAGACGGCCTCCTAGGCGGCGGTCAGGCGCAGGCCCAGCCATAACTCCAGGCCGGGATCGGGGAAGCCGAATTCGGTCATGTATTGGGCATCTAGGAGGTTGGAGCCTTTGAGGTAGAGCTGTAGCCAGTCGTTGGCCTGCCAACGCAATCGAGCATCCCAGAGAAGGTACGTTCCCAGGCTTCCCCAAACCAGGGTCTCGGGATGCAGGAAGTCCTGCGGGCCCACCACGCGAAGATCCGTGGAAAACACCAGGCCCTTCACGGGCCGCAGATCCACACCCAAAATCAAGCGATGGGCGGGTCGATAGGCCAAAGGCTCGTCTTCATCCAGGCGCCGAGCGCTGAGAAATTGATAGGACAGACGCAAGGCCAACAGATCCCAGGGTTGATAGCCGCCGAGAAATTCCAGACCGAGCATGCGAGCACGGCCCAAATTCTGCAATTGCTCGGCGGGCAATCCATCGGCTCCGGTCACCGGTCTGTTTTCGATGCGGTCGATGAGTTCCGCATCAAAGCCGGCCAATTTCAGCCACAGGTTTTTGCGCGGCCGCCAACTGGCCTCAAGACCAAAATGCCAGGCTGATTCGGCTTTCAGATCAGGGTTGGCCAGGCGAATGCCATCTAAGCCATCGAAGCGTTCTTTCAAGTTGGGGAATCGGCTGCGCAGGGCCGCGCTGAGCTGGATATGCAACTCAGAGAATACGTTCAGCTTGGCGGCCAGCAGGGGGCCCAGCGACCAGGCCTGCTGGGCGCTTTGGTCCTCGGCCTCGTGGGCGAACTCAAGGTCGCCCTGCACGGAAGCACTTAAGAGCCAGCGCTCGGAGGGCAACCAGTCCAACTCCGGTGCCAGGGTGAGGAGACTGCGGCCGAGCGCGACCCCTTCGTCCTGAAGGTGCTGATCGTGCTGCAAGCCCAGCCAGGCCCGCCAAATCCATGCGCCCAGACCTGAGTCGACAAGCCCCCGAGCGCGGAGCCGAAGCCCCAAGGACAGGTCATCGTAGCGCGAAGAAAAGGCCCGCGCCGAAAGCTGGCTGTCGTAGTTCGCGTCGTCGAAGGCATCCACCCGGTTGGCATAAGAACGCAACCAGATCACCTCATCGGCCTGACCCAAACCCGCCGGCAACTTCCAGGCATGACGCAAAGCCAAGCCCTGAGCGCGCCACAAACCAAAACGCCAATAACGGGGCCGACTGAGCCGGGTGCTGGGTGCCATCCCCCGCTCTCCCTCGATCCGCCAGGCCGACAAGCCCAATCGATGAACTCCGGAGCGCCAGCCTACGCGCAGCATACCGTGAGCCAACTCGCTGTCACTGTTTTCTCGCAGGCCCCCGTCTTCATTGGCCGTGGGAACGAAAGCCCTGGATAAACGGAATCCATCCACACGCCGATAGCCGGCACTCAAACTCCAACCAAGCGATCCCAGCCTTTGGGCGTGGTGGACCCCGAGATCCATCCTGTCCAAATCCGCGGCCCGCAGATCCAATTTCAGCGTGGCACCCGCACCGGCCTCTCGAGTCAATAAATTGATGGCACCGCCCACGCCGTTGGGCCCGAACTGCAAAGAGCCAGGCCCTTTGACAATCTGAATTTGGCGAACCCAGTCGGCCGGCAACCAGTCCAAACTAAGCTGACCGTCGAAAGGAAGGGCCAGGGGCACGCCGTCCAGCATGACGGCCACCTGTCGCTGCGAGAAGCCACGCAACTGCAATCCACGTTCGCCCCGACGTCCGGAAGCCCCATGCACGGCGACCAATCGCTCAAGGGCCGCGGCGGTGCTGTCGTCGGCCAGTCGCTCAAGTTGTTCTTCGTCAATGAGCTCGACGGCCACGGCGTCGCTCACTACAGGACGCGCCCTTACTAAAATCGTCTCAGCCCCCGCCTCTTCAGCTGGTTCTTCTTCAGCCGGCAGCCGGCCCGGCAATGCCAGCAAGAGCAAGCCGCATAAGATACGCAAAAAAACAGGAGGGGGCAGACGACACATGATGCCTGTCTACTGATCCAAAAGGTGTATGCGAGCCGTGTCTCCCACGGACCACCAACCTGAGAGACTCAGACTGGCATCCCAGCTCAGGTTGCGAGAAACCGGATGCATCCAGCCTGAGCCCAGCGCCTCGAAGGGAAGAGCCTCCGCCTCCCTGTCCACTGTGGGGCGAAAACCGTCCGCGCCTTCGAAATCGTACACAAAAATCGACGAGTCTTCCACCAGCCCGGCAACGGAAACAATGGAGTCGAGGGGCACCAACTCCTCCCCATCCACCACCTCACTTGCCACCTGGCTCAAATCCACCGTGACCTCATCGGCTCCATGTACGACCGTCACGGAAGCATATGCCTGGGGCATGGGCAGCAAATGAACGGCCACGCAATCGCCAACAGACCAGTCACCGTCCAAGTCCAGATCCGCGGCCCAGCTCAAATCCCCGCTCTCGGGATGAATCCAGCCCTTCGCGAGAAGATCGAGACCCAAAGCTTCTTCTTCCCGATCCACCGTGGGCCGGAAACCATCGGCACCTTCAAAATCGTAAAGGTAGAGTTCCGGCGATTCAGAGATGCCGGAGGCTTCCACCACCGCGGAAAGGGAGACCAGTGCCTGCCCCTCCACGTCCACCGTGGGCTGATAGGACAAATCCAAATCCAGCACTTGCTCCTCCAGCACAAAGCGAAGGAACCTTCCCTGAGTGTCGGCGTCGGACAAAAACACGCTCGCCAGATCGCTCATTTGCAGACAGCCGGGAAAGTCCAAGGCCTCGTCCCAGCTCAGATTGCCGGTCAAGGCATGCACGAAACCCTGCTCCAACAAGGTGCCCGCCAAGGGAATGAGATCAACACAGTTGGATCTGGAAGCCGGACGAAAACCATCGCCGGCCGCGAAATCCGCCAGCAGATCCTCTGGCATCAATTCCGGCCAGGCCGAAGCCACGGCATCGGACAAGGGCACAAGCAAATCCTCACCAAGCGGTTCAGGAGCCAGCTCGCCAAGGTTCACCTGGCGGGATTCACCTTGATAGCGAATTTCCAGGTTCACAGACCCGTCCAACGCGCCTTCGTCCACGCTCTGCGCACAGGCAAGCAAGCTCAAACCGACGATGCCAAGCACTGCGCAATACGCAGCAGCATAAGAGGCCCTACAAAAAAGGGCCTCTAACAACCCCAAACGAATCGATTTCATGCTTCACCCATATTCCTAAAGCTTGGAAAGCTTTCCCACCAAAACTTGAATCTCCGCATCGTCCGCGCCGGCCTCGATCTGGAAAGCAAAATCGCCCCAACGCTTTTCGATGGAGGCGGCACAGACAGCCCGCACCGAGGCCAACACGAAACGGGCCTGTCCCTGGGCGGGCAACGAACCCAAGGCCGGGCCATGGCCATCCCCATCCGCCTCCAGCCAGCCCATTTCATCCACAACCAAAAAATCGGCGTCTGTGGCCGCGAGGCGAATTTTCTCCGCGGCCCAGGCCCAACCCGTCTCGTCGAAATGAAAACCCACCCGCGGATCATCTCCGTCCTCGCAACGCCGGGCAAAAGAGCGACGCGCTCCGCTCGCCACGTCTTGCAGGTCATAGCCCTGGGCCCGGCCTTCTGACATCAACTTGGGTTGCTGCACCCCACCGGCGGCATAACCTTCAGCCCGAAGCTGCTCCACCACGCGTCCCAGGGTGCGGGTCTTGCCGCTGTCGGGTTCGCCCACCACGGCCACCAGAGGCAAGCGGAGACCGGATTCGAAACCCGGCTCATCGCCCCCATCCGTGACACTCATCTCGGCCGCCAGGCGGGCCGTCTCTGTTATCAGGTCCACGGCGGTGCCGTAAACAAAGCGCAGTCGTCCACCGACCGGCTGAAGTGACCGGGCCACAACCATGCGCTGACTCAATTCGGGCAAGAGCTTGAGCGCCACGCCCACCGCATCGGCCAAAGGCCCCATGCCCAATCGTCGAGCCAGACTCCGAAGGCCGTCACCGCTCAGGCTACTTGAAGCCCAAGAGGCCATGGCGAAAATGAATGCGCCCCGCAGCAGCATCATGACGCCCCCGACCAGACCCTCGGAACTCACCCGAAAGAGCCCCAAGTCCCAGTCCCGCGGGCCGAGCAGGAAACCGCTGCCCAAAGCAAAAAGAGCGGTCAGCAACCAAAAACGAGGCATCCACAAACGCCGCAAGACCCCCGGCTTGAAGATGGCAAGGGCCGCCAACCACAAACTCAAAGCCAGACCCGAATGAGCCAGGGATCCGCCAAACTGCAAAATCACGCAGGCGACGGCCAGCAAGCCCAAAGCCCTGCGCATGACAGATTCAGAATCAGACGCAGCCATCGACCACCCCACTCTCCGGCTGATCTTCTGCGGGTCTTTGGGCTAAAATCCGCTGGGCCTCGACACCCAGCTTTCGCCCCAATCCACCACCCAGGGCACCCACACTCGCCACCAGCAAGGCCACCAAGGCCAAGGCCCACCAACCAGCCTCGGCGCTCAAGCCCAAGGCCTCCCCCGCCCCCTCCAGCGCCTTGATGTAAAGCTCGATGATCCGGCCCCCGTAGTAGATCCACAGCGTCACTACATGCTGAACGATGGTACAAGTGGCCGCCAAGGCACCAGCCAGCGCCGCTGAAAACCAAAAACGAGGCAAGGTGGAAAGTACCAACTCCACCGCCAGCGCCTCGATCAGAATGCCCATCATGGGCCCCAAAATGATGCCACCCGGCGAGATGGACTTGCACAAGGCCGCCACCACCCCGGTGGCCAGGCTCAAACCTCGCACGGGCAAAAGCTGACGCTGGGAAACCAGGATGGCGGCCCCCATGGCCGCCAACATGGCCCCCGACAAGGGCAAGCGGATGGCGTTGACGAAGGAGCCCAAAGTGATCTCAAGCGACCCCCAAAGCGCACCGAAGGCGGCCACATAAGCCCAAAACACCTCGCGCCGAATCCGCGCCTCGCCCATGCCGCTCATCGTAAAAGATCCTCTACGCGACCCAGCAGACCGTCCAAATCCGAGCGCGGCCAGACGGGCACGTCCACTTCCACGGAATCATCACTCACCACAGCCCAAAAGCCCTCCTCGGAAGCAGCCAAGGGGGCATGACCCAACTCGGCCCGATAAACCTCCAGTTTGCGACCGAAGGCTTTTTTGTGTCCTTCCACCAAAAGAAAATCACAGTCCGCGTACAAGGGAGCCAGCCGCTCGAAGCCGTCTTCGTCTTTCGCCAGCGGGACAAAAACCGCGGCCAGGCCCTGAGAGATAACGCCGCTCAGTCGGCCACCCGCCATCCTGTGTCGATGGCTGTCCTTGCCGGGCTTGTCCAGCTCGTGCACATGCGGAGAATGCTTCAAGCAAGCCACCCGCCAGCCACGCGCACAGAGACCCTCAATCAACTGCTCCATCAGCCGAGTCTTGCCGCAGCCGGCATGACCCACCAAAAAAAGCCGCTCCGGCATATCTGCCTCATGCCTTTTCGATTTGATCGCCAGCCTGCACCTCGCCGCTTTCCAGCACACGGAAGAAGATGCCCGAATCGGGCATGATGCAATAACCAACCTGTTCAAAAATAGCGCAGGGCGTGTGGCATTCCTTGCCCAACTGGGTCACCTCCAGCAAGACCGACTTGCCCAAATGAAGCTTGTCGCCGACCGCCAGGACATCGGTATCCAAATCGCGGACCACCAGATTCTCGCCGAAGGCACCAAAGTCCAAATCCAGACCATCGGCACGCATCTTATCTATCTTCTCTTCGGCCAAAAGGCTCACCTGCCTGTGCCAATCGCCCGCGTGAGCGTCGCCTTCCATGCCGTGCCCTGCCTTCATGCGAGCGCTCGGCACCTGCACCTTGGCCTCGCCCTTTTCTCGACTCATACACACCGCCACCAACCTGGCCATCAGCCTTCCTCCTGTCGAATGAATTCGCCGCTCTTGCCGCCAGACTTTTTCTCCACGCGCACGTGTTCAATGGTCATGGATCGATCCGCCGACTTGCACATGTCGATGAGGGCCAGAGCGGCCACACTAACCGCGCACAAAGCCTCCATCTCCACGCCCGTCTTACCCGAACAAAGGACGCGGCTTGTGATGCGCACCTGATCCGCCTCCAGTTGCAAGTCCACCACCACCTGCTCCAAAGCCAGCGGGTGACAAAGGGGGATGAGGTCCGCCGTGCGCTTGGCCGCCTGGATTCCCGCCAGGCGAGCCACCGCCAATACGTCGCCCTTGGGCATCTGTCCACCACGGATGGCCTCAATGACATCCTTGCGGGTACGAACCGAAGCCGAGGCCTCGGCCAAGCGACGCGTCACGGCTTTCTCGCCCACGTCCACCATGCGGGCCTGACCCCAGTCATCCAAATGGGAAAAATCGCTCATTTTCATCCTCCGATGGCCGACATCTGCCGACCGGGCCATACGGACACCGCCGGACATTTGGCATCCAGCACCCGCTGAATGCGCCGCTCGACTTCCGCCTCGTCTCCACGCGCCAAAGCGCCTGCCAAATCCAGCCCTTCCGGCCGACGGAGGCAAGCGAAGAGTCGTCCCCGACTGTCCATGCGCAATCGGTCACAGGTTTTGCAGAAAGGATGGCTGACCGAAGGGATGAAGCCCACGGTCTGCTTTTGCCCCTTCACCATGAAGCGCACTCGCGAAGCGGTGGAGTCAGAAGACGTGGCTCCCAGGTCTTCGAAAGACTCAGCCAGCCGTTGCCGGGCCATGTCCGCCGACAAAAATTCCTTTCGATGCATGCCCGCCGCCACGGAGATAGGCATCAACTCGATGAAACGCACCTCACAGCCTTGCTCGGCACCGAAATAGACCAAGTCCCTCAGCGAAGAACCATTGCCGCTCTCCAACAACACCGCGTTGAGCTTCAGCTTGTCGAAACCCGCATCCTTGGCAGCCCGAATACCCGCCAGGACGTCTGCCAACCTGCCCCCACGGGTCAAGTCCCGGTATCGATCCGCGTCCAAAGTATCCAGACTCAAGTTGATGCGATCCAGCCCGGCCTGCTTCAGAGGGACCGCCAACTTTTCCAGCATTGTACCGTTGGTGGTCATGCAGAGTTCGACTTCGGGCAACATGTCACGCAGACGCGCCACCAATTCCACCACGTCCGCCCGGATCAAAGGCTCGCCCCCCGTCAGCCTCAGCTTGTAAATGGGAAGCACCCGGTGACAAGCCGAAACCAGGCCAATCAAGGCGTCTTGCCCCAAAACTGGCCGCCCCTCCAGAGCCGGCTCTCCGAAATCCAGATCCCGTTCCGGCCGGCAGTAGCGACAACGCAGGTTGCAGGCGTCTTCGATGGACAGTCGCAAGTAGGTGGAATCCATGGAGTCCAAAAGTCCTTTCCTCATGATCTTGGAAAGGAGATCAGACCCGGGCGGGGTCCAAAGCAACTCCTTTCCAAGCACGGGAGGCGCGGCGGTTTCCCTTCCGCACCCTATCGGTCGCCGAACCATGGCCCAAAGGCTTTAGGCAGGACGACTCGGAGTCACAGTCTGTTTCTATCGCGACGGGCCGGGCGCGTCAATCACTTCGGGGGGGCGTAGCCCTGGGATTTCGACCGGCGGTCTTGGTTGTTTTGCTTGCTCGATGAGCCGCTCTACGGTGATGCGGTCTGTTGAATCCGCAAGGCTGCGATCGTCTGGGTGGCGCAAGGACACATAGATAGGCCCTAAGCCGTAGGCCAAAAACAACAGTGGTGCCTCGGCCGGATGCAATAAGAGAGTCAGGCGGCGTTCCTCTATTCTTTCCATGAGGGCCGTGGGCCCAAAGACTGCCGGCTCTTGGGATAGCTCCACGCTTGGGCCCAAGGCCAAGACCGGCACATCCTGAAGCATCAGGTGACTGACCCGCTCACCGCGCTCGGGATGATAAAAGGAGATCAAGACATCGACGAAATCCCGAGGCGCGACCCAGGCGCCGCCACGCACCCAGACATCCAAAGCGAAAAGCCCGTCCGGCACCCGACCGGCCACCGGCAGTTCGCCCGGCGCCGAAGCTAAGACAGACCAGGCCAGAGGACTACCCGCGGGCAGATCCACACGAAGCAAACGCCCTTGGATCAAGGCCGCATCCGCCTCTTCTACCCATCGAATGCCCGCGGCATCCTTTGCGGGCCTGGCCTCGAACTGCGCGGGGTCGATGCGCTGCCCGGCCTGCATGGCCTCGGTCGTCACCAACAACCTTCGCGGTCTTTCCTGCCGGCAAGCCAAGCAGGACAAAAAACAGAACAGGCAGACGAGAATCCGTTTCATGGCTCGTTCATCTCCCCAGCCCCAAGCGCGCGCCCCCAGGCCTCCATGGTCTTTCGCATGCGCTCCATACGCTCAGCGTGTAATCGCAAGAAATGCTTCCCATCCAGCAATGCGGCCCAAGCCACGCTCAGCGCTTCGACCGAAACCTCCGCCCCTGGACTGGCCACGAAAAAACGACGGCTCGACTGGACATCGAGTGCCGCCCCTTGCTCTGGGCTCAGCCCCAAGCGCAGTTGAACGCGACCTGCTTGGTCCACATCAGCCAAACGCTCCAGCACAGCGGCCCTCCCCGAATCCATGCAGACCGGCGCATCCTGGATGTCACAAGCAAAAAGCCGCAGATGCTCACCTGGCCAGATTCGCTCGGCCCCCTCAAGGGCCAAGACTCGCGCCGGGCCGGATTTCTCCAAGGGCCTGCGCAGGCAAGCCCTGGCGAGGGGATCCCCAGGGGCCAAAGGGCAGGTCAGAATCCAGTCCGCATGGACCGCCAATTCGTCATGGCGCAACCAGGCGGACACATTCCATGAGGCTGGGCCGGGACAGGCTTTGACTTTTGCGATATCCAAGGCCGCACCCATGGCCTGAGCCGATCCGGCAACGGCCAAGATCACCCGGTCCGCTCCGACCCGCTGACAAGCCGAACTCGTCAGCGCAATCCCCAACGAGATCACAAAAAACAAATGGAGTCTAATCATCGCGCCGAGGTCTGCCACCAAATTTGCTCCCGGTGCCGTGGCTCGCGCTGCCCGGACTGCAGGCGCAGAAGGCCTTCTCTGAGAAGGGGGTCCTGCTCCCGGGCCAAAGCCTCCTCAATGGCGTCCGCCGGCGGCTCGGGCAGCCGGGCCAACCAACGAGCGGACAGGTATCGAACCAAGGGGCAGTCGTGCAACAAGCCGTCGGCCGCCTGTCGGGTCAATTCGGGGTCCTGATCGGTGACAAGCAAACGCATCAGCGCGGCCAGGCCAGCCTCGGTCTCCGTGCTCAGGCGAAGGCGCAGCTCCCCTGACTCCTGACGGGCGCAAGCTTGGGCATGCAAAAGCGCGATCGCGCGCAGACCCGGCTCCTTCGCGTCGAGCAGTTCGACGAAACCATGGCGGGCCTGCCAATTGCCCTCCAGGCAAGCGCGCTGACATGCATGTACGCGAACCAGAGGATCCGGATCACGATAGAGAGGTGCCAAAAGATCGGGCACGCCCCCCTTCCAGACCCGCATGACATCTCGCACGAAACGCAGGCGTACGCTGGCCATGTCGTGCTTAAGTACGGCGGTGAGCACCTCGTCTCGAATGCGACGCTGCAGTCGGACCTGGGCCCGCAGGATGCGCACCAAAGCCATGCCCGGCCAATAACCCGCGGGCGCATGGGTGGTACAGTCCTTGTCCCCAACCCGACATGCGCCCTCGACGACCATCTCCCGCCCGGCCCGGTCCAAGGCCCGACGCGCTCGCCAATGCCAGGCGTCATGGATGGCATCGGCGGCTAAGACCCGCACCCTGGGGTCCGGGTGGGTCAGAAGCTTGCTCAGGCATTTGCTCTCTTTACGTCGATGTGTGCGCTGCTTCCGCCGGCTCTGCCCTTCCCCGAGCACGGGCGCGAGGCAGGAATCCAGCACCTGCATCGGGTTTGTGTCGTTCATCGCCGGATGCCAGCCTGGCTGACCTCGCTCCAGGGATTCCAGCCTGAGCACCAGGCTGCCCGCGCCCATAGCGCAAGTCGTCACCGGACCGGTCAGACTCTTTCTAAAGCCACCGGGCAAGGGGTTTTGGTCAAGGACCTCGACCTTCTTCTGCTCGGCCACCACAGAAGCAGTCCACTCCAGGCTGAAATCATCTTCGTCCACCCGCAAGCGCAAGGACACGACCACGGGCTTTCCCTCTCCGCCAGCTCGCGGTCGGTTCATCCGCCTGCGGATAACTCGGATCGCACAGTTCGGCAAATCGGTCTTGTCAAAGGTGGACCTTGTTTGATGCACCGACAAAAGGCCACCGCCAGGCGCCAAGAAAAGATCAAAACGCAGGGCCCCGAAGACTCGCAGATCGGCTCGCTGCATGGCCTGTACACATGGGGCCAGGTGCTTGCGCAAGGCCGCGCGCGCCGTCCATAGATTCAGTTCGCAGTCCTCCACGCCGGAGGCAGTCCCGTCTTCCGCGGCCAAGGCGCGCCCCCGACAAGGGACCTCGGCCACCAGGTTGCCCGGCCACCAGGCGAAACTTAAGCAGAAGATCCAAAAAAACCACTTCATCAAGCAAACCCCCAGCGCCTTCTTAAAAACCACTCCAAAACCCAGCATGCCATGAGCAAGGCCAAGACCCAAGCTTCATGCAGGATGGGCCGTGTACGGCTCGACTCCAGGCGATAACGTTCGGGTACGGACAGGCGCAACTCGTCCAAGTCGGCCTCCGCCAAACTGCGAGCCAAGCCACCGGTAGCCTGGGCGATGGCCTCCATGATGTCCGGCCGCGCTTGGGGTTGAGCAAGTTCCTTGGCTGCTCCCTCCACAACAAAGGCCTCCTCCACCTTGGCACCAGGCCCCAACTCGAGCCTGGCCAGATAAGCCCCGGGCGCCAAGCCCTCAAAGGAGGCCAAGGCTTGACCGCGGTCGTCTGGCACCAAGCTGCGACGCTCAACGGCTTCCTGTCCACCTGCCTCCAGAAGGCTGAGCCAGACCTGGGCATCCGGATGCAAGTCAAAAACCTTGGCGGCCAGCTGCACGGTCTCGCCAGGGCCGTACCGCTTCTTTGCGCTCTCTAACTGCACGGCGTCCATGATCGGATCCCGAATCAACCAGCGGATGAGGTTGTTGTAAAGCCGGGTATAAGGCCGCGGGTCCCCGCCCTGGCCCGCGTAGACAAAATTCCATCGCCAGCTTCCGTCGGTCAGAACAGCAGCGCTTCGACCCCGGCCCACTTCCCGAACGGCCAACAAAGGCGCGGGCCCGTCCGAACTCCGCTCAAAAGGATGGCTCAGCAGGGCGAGGGCATCCGGTGCCAGGCCCAGAACCTTCTGGTAAGAGCCCAAAGGAGGAAGCCGTCCAAAGATACCCGGATCCCCCAAATCCATCACGGGATGCCGACTACCTGCCGGCGTCAACTGGGCTCTGAACTCTTGCAAGCGTCGGTCTTTGCCGGCCGCCAGGCGGACAGGCAGCACATCTTCGACCGGTCCACCCGCATAAGCGCCCGCCCCGAAAGAAAGGTCACCACCCAGCATCAATAGCGCGCCTCCTTCTCGAACATACTTACGAATGGC
>JAFCZJ010000272.1 GCA_019314375.1 Deltaproteobacteria bacterium
CCCCTCATCATCAGGCTCAGCCTTGCTCTCCAGGGCGGCAAGAGTTTGGGCGTCGGCCAGCCGTTTTTCTTCGGCAGCCTTCCTGTCGGCCTCCATCTGCTGGGCCATGGCCACACCGGCCTTGCTCAAAAGTTTAAAGGGCTCGTCGGCCTTGCCGGAAAAGGCGAGCACGCCACCTTCCGGATTAAGGGCGACAAAGTAATAGCTTACCTGATCGGCGTCGGTTTCTTCCGGTAGTTGGAATTTGTAGTCTCCAGCTCCTTTGACTTTCCAAACATGCTCTTCGGCAGGGCCATCCCCAAGGCTGTAGCTCACCTTCAATTGCTTCACCATTTTCAAACGATCATCCAAGGAGACGGAAAGTTCCAAACCGGCCAGATTCTCTGGCACCGCGGGCACCTCATGGCTCAGCCCAAGGGGCGTCTTGCCCTTGGCCGCGGCCAAAGCAGCGTCAAAGGGTTGGCGCAACTTGGGCGATACCCGCTTGGAGAGTTGATGCTCGGGATCGATGACCAAAAGCTTATCAAAAGCTCTCCTGGCCTTTCTGCCTTTTCCCAAAGCCGCAAAACACATACCCTGAATTCGGTAGGCCGCGGCCAAATCCTCAGGACCACTGTCAGCCGAAAACAAAATCTTGCCCACGGCCTTCAAAGCCGGGACGTATTTCATCTCAGCAGTCAACTGCTCAGCCCTATCCAGGTTTTCTCCAGCCTTGACCAGGCCGGGCATGCTCAATAGAGCCAGCACAACAACGCAAAAGCAAAGGTTTCGCTTCGCCAGGGATTCTTTCGGTATGTGCATCAGATAAATTCCCTATAGTTGAATGGACTTGCCTCAATTGAATCACGCCTTATGCCTGGATGCAACGAGATCCCCATTTGACAAACAAGCGAGGGGTACACATGCCATAAGGGTCTAAACATGAACCAGGAGGCATATG
Organism: Deltaproteobacteria bacterium; assembly: GCA_019314375.1. Taxonomy (GTDB): domain Bacteria; phylum Myxococcota; class B64-G9; order B64-G9; family B64-G9; genus JAFCZJ01. The sequence goes on from JAFCZJ010000272.1 coordinate 941, forward strand.
GCATGAGCGAACAAAAAAAAGTACCCTGCGGACTCTATCGCACCACGGAAGCCATCGACGAAACCGTCCCGGCCGGCAGCCTGGTTTACTACCACAACCACGGCGATCCCGGACCGGGCGTTTATCCCGCGGAAGGGTGGAAGCAGAACAAGGCCCAGTTTTCCAAGCGCGGCGTCTTGATACCCGACGAAGACTTTGCCGCCTCCATGCAACCCTTGCCCCATGAGGGTTTCTACCGTGTGCTCGAGCCATTCACTTGCTGCCACAAGAATTGTCGCGAGTTTGAAACGGACACATTGATTCAATTGGGCTACAACGGTCGTGGTCAGGCCATCGCCTTCGTACCCGAATGGAGCGAGGCGGGTTTGCATCTGCCTGAAAAGGGAACAGCCATTGATGAAGATCGTTTCAGTAAGTTGAAGCCCCTGAAAATGGCGCGTCCCGCCAAAGGAGAGAGCGAAGGCGAAGACTCAACCCTGCATTGATGAATCGCAGATTTCAGAGCGTAAATTAAGGCGTGAAAATCACGTGGGTGACGGCCTCGACCGTGGTGTCGGGGTCGAATTGGCAGCGAACCAAACCATCCATCTGCGTACCGGGTCCGTCCATGGCCGTGAAGTCGTAGTTGCCCGAGCCGTCGCCCGTGAGCGAACTCAAGACCAGATCGTTGGTGCCCGCGCAATGGGCCGCGCCCATCACGCTGACCCGGTACAAGGCCAAGGAGCTATCCGCGGTCATATCGAAGCCGATTTCCAATGCGGGATGATTGCGCAGGTCCGGATCAAAAGCGCTCAGGTCCACACAGAACTCATAACAATCGCCGTCGGCCGTCACCGAGCCGGCCCAGCCCCAGGCGCTTACCGGCCCCGAACCCGCGTCAAACCAAAAACTCAGGTCATCGCCGGCATCCAAGGCTGCCTGACCCGCGATGAAGCAAACCTCGACGCCGCCGTCCAATGTGCTGGCGTCCACCACCGTCGACATACTGCCGGTGCCGGTCATGAAACCCGCTGTTCCCGCCATGGCGGCACAGTCCGTATCCACACAACTTAAACCGCTGACGGTCCAATCCGAGAAATCGCAAGCGTCAAAGTTGTCGGTATAGACCACGGTGTCATTGGGGGCGCAAGCACCGGCCCAACCGAAAATCACGATGTTGTCCAACAAGACGCGATCACCTGATGCACCCGAATCCACCACGAAGTTCAGATCCACCCAGCCGGCACTCACCTCGCCGCTCAGGTCCACGCAACGACGATAAAAAGAACCATCGCTAAGGATGGTCCCGCCGAGGTCCGTGGCCCCCTCGATGCAATCCAGCAGAGTCCCTGAAGCATCCCCTGCATCGGCAAACAGCAAAAGCCCGGATGGGGTGGCCGACCCAATGGTGGCCACGTCGTAGCACAGGGTGGGATTATCAAGGCCACTCACATCAAAAGAGCCGACAAGACGAAACTGGCGCATGCCGCCGCAGGCCACGTCGATATCCGCGGCCAACACAGGCTGGCCATAAGTTGCCGTGTCGCAGATGGTGGCAAGATCATCGCAACAAGCCAGGGGTCCGCCCGTGGTAGTGCAGTCGTTGGCCTTTTTGGCATTGCAAAAATTCCCGGTCAACAGACGCCAGCCGTCCAGATCGCAGACACCCGCACCATCATCAAAATCAGCCACGCTGACCACCGTACGGCCCAGGGTCGGGCTGCATGAGAGACAAGCATCCAAAGCGTTCACGTCACCACCGGAAGCGGTCAAGACGCAATCGCTGGTGTCACCGTCACCGCCTCCAAGACTCATCGGGCTCTGGCAATTCACCACCAGGGAAGTTGGTGCCGTGCCGCAGCCGGTGGCCGAGGTGAAGCAGTCGGGTCGACAAATATCGCCGCCACCGCATGCATTGTCATCGGGGGTTCCCAAGCAGCTCGCATCAGCCTGGCAAAGGTCTCCCACGGTGCAGTCGATGCCATCGTCACAGCCCGCGTCTATATCAACGATGCAGTGGGCAGTCTCATCGCAAGTCGCGCACTGCCCACTTCCGCAGGGGTCGCCGGCAGACAGGCAAGCGCCCGTCAAGTCACAGGTCTCCACCCCGTCACAAAACAACCCGTTGTCGGTGCATGGAGTGCCTTCGGCAAACAGGGTGCAGACATTATTCACATCGTCACAGCCCGCGTCGCATTCGCCCGTACATGGCGACGCACCGCCCACACAAACGCCGAGGGCGTCGCAGGCGTCACCCTCGGTGCAAAACAAGCCATCTTCACAGTCAGTAAATTCAGCTACGGGCGCGCCTTCGCAAACGTCGTTGTCCTCGTTGCAAACACCCACGTTGCAATCGTCATCCATGCCCGAGCAATCCATGGCCGGACCAGAGCACATGCCGCCCGTGCAGGTATCGCCATCGGTGCAGAAGAAACCATCGTCACAGCCCGTGCCGTCGCCCACCGACGTGTTGACGCAAGCCCCGTCCACGCAGTCGTCCGCGGTGCAGTCGTTGTCGTCGTTGCATTGAGCGGGGTTGTTGCAGGACATGCATTCGGTGTCATCGGTGTCGGTGTCACCATCACAGTCGTTGTCCAGGCCATCGCTACAAGATGGATCACCCACAGGACCTTCCGTGTCCGGCGGCTCGGTCACCGAAGGATGCAGGCACTGATCAAGATCATCATCGCAAATATCCTGAGTACAGACATCCGTGTCCGAACAATCCCGGCTGCCCGCCTGACAGGTCCCGGCCTGACAAGTTTCGTCGCCATTGCACCACCACTCATCATCGCAGGGACTGCCATCGGCGACATTGACATTAACGCAATCACCATCATTGCAGGTGTCAGTCGTACATGGATTGCCGTCGTCACAGTCCGCATCGACCTCACAGACAGGGCCGACGGGTTCTAAGCCGATGACCACCTCGCCATCGGAGGAGCCGGCCACGAAATCGTTGCAGCCGCGCAGGATGACCTGACCGTCCGCGTCCAGGGCCTGCGCGAAGAACAAACGCCTGCCTTCTTCGGGCAAGGCGAGAGGCCGAGCGCCGGTGGCGTCCGGCAAGGTAATGAGGATCTGATCCTCGATGAAATAATCCGAATCCCCGGGAACGGCCGTCCCGTCCATCAGGGCGTCGCAATTCGCTTCAAGGAAAGGGATGATATCGTAAATCTGTACGCTGGCTGTTGCCGTGCGAGAGGCC
>JAFCZJ010000273.1 GCA_019314375.1 Deltaproteobacteria bacterium
GGCGGACTGCCAATACGGGAAGATCGCCCTGCACACCGAGTTGATCCCGCTGATGGTCGGACGGGGGGAGGCGCACCCCGAGGGACTGGTGCTCTACCGCGTCACCACCAAACCTGCCACCCCGATTGAGATCCGTATCGGCGGAGGGGATAAGCTCGGATTCGTCTGGGGGCCAAGTCCCCTCTTGCGCAGCAACGAAATCAACCCGTTCCCGATGCCCGTCGAGATGCGGGGCGCTGTTGCAACCACGCAAGGCGGGATGGAAGGGACTGCGCTGGCCTTTGCCACCAGCGGAAAGCTGAAAGCCGTTGGCGATAACGAAACGCTTGTTGCCCAGATGGATTCCGGCGAAGGGTATGTCCTGGTCGCGCTGGCCGAGAAGACGGAGCGGGCGCAGGAACTGGTCGGTACCGATATCGATGCCGCCGAACGGGAGCTGAAGGACTACTACGCCAACCTGATGGGTAGTTACATCAGGACCCCCGAACCCGCGTTGGACCAAGCGTTCAATGATGTCTTCTACAACCTCGAATACAACTGGATCGAACCCTACGGATGGATGGAATGCGCCCACCACTGGCTGGTCATGTGGCACATGCAGGCAACCTCGGGGGCCGAATGGATGGGACAGGTCGACCGCTCGCGCATGAGCAATCTGATTCACATGGACAAGCTGATGTCCAACGGAGCCATCCCGCAGCTATCGGCTGGCGGACAAGCTCGCCGCACGTTCGGGGGATCCAACCAGTTCTGGGCCTGGCAGGTACGCCACTTCTGGAACTTTACCGGTGAAACCGCTTTTGCCAAACGCGCTGCAACAACCCTGGAGCGCGTCATCGAGCAAACCTTCGAAGAGCATGACGACGACAACGACCACCTGATCGGCTGGGGCAAACAGATCGGCAACCAGGAGGATTTCATCTTTACGCCCCGCAACGGCTCGACCTCCTCGATGGAGGCCATCAACATGCTGCGTACCCGTGCGGAACTAGCCCAAGGGCTGGGCGACAAGCAAACCGCACTGCTTTGGAACACCAAGGCCGAATCCATCCGCTCCCGCTTGATCCGCGAACTATGGTTACCCGACCTCGGGCGCTTTGCCTTCCATAACGACTCGCAAGGCAATCTGCGGCTCGACGGTCAATACCACACCTTTATCTATCCCCTGCTTTTCGACATCGTGGATCCCTTCGATGGCTACACTTCGCTACGCCACATGCGCGACCGCCTGACCGGCCCCGATGGCGAGGTCTATCTCTCCAACAACTTTCCAAACCACATGGTCGGCACCTGGGGCATGCAGGCCGGCGCCGCCCAGCAGCCATGGGCCGCGTGGGGGCTTTCAGCTGCGGGTCTGCGCAACGAAACTTATCGCCCGCTCAAGGCCGTCGCCGAATGGGTCGGCGACCTCAACCACCGTGGCGGCTGGCCGGAAGTCTCGAAGGAGACGGCTCCGGGTTACTTCACCCCGCCCGCCGGGCTTTTTGTGGCTTCAGTCTGCGAAGCTCTCTACGGACTTAAGATGCACGCGCCCCAGGGTGCGATCGAGATTTCGCCGTCCTTCCCCGATGCTTGGCCCTCCGCCAGCCTTGATCTTCCAGAGTTCGGCGTCGAGTACAGACGCACAGCAAACAAGCTCGAATATGCCCTCAAAACCAAACAGAAACTGGCTCGGAAACTACGCTGGAAGCTGCCGCCGTCCCAAATCAAATCAGTCGCACTCGATGGCGAAAAAATCGACTTTCATCTCGAGCCCGGTGTGGGCTACGTGACGCTCGTAGCTGACGCCCCGCCGACACAGGAATCCCGGTTCACGATTGAACTTGCCCCAATCAATTTTACATTCCAGCACCCGCAATCGATCGCCGAGGGCGATGAATTCGGCATCCGCGCCAATGGCATTGAAATCGTCGGCATCGATGACCGCCACGGGGTATTGGGCGAAACGTCCATGGCGGACGGGCAAACCTTAACTGCGTCGATCAGGAAAGGCCTGCTTGCCCCCTACGAGCCCTACGGACGGCTGGGGCAGCTCACTTTTTCGCGCCGCACCTTCTTCGTCAAGTGCAGCGCAGAGGGAGGTAACGTTGTCTTCTGGCAACCCATCGATCTAACCATCCTGCCGCGTAGCGAAGCCGCACCCGCCGGTGAACTCGATGTGACGAAGTCGGGGTTGACCCAAACCCTGAAAATCCGCAACAACACCAGAAAACCCTTCGCTGGAACTGCGCTGCTCCAGACCATCCGCCACGACTTCCCCTTCAAGGTCGAACTCGACGCACGCAGCGAGGGACTTTATGCCGTGAAGATTCCCGCCAAGCTGGCCACTCTTTTCTCGCTCGGCGACAACCAGGCCAGCCTGATCCTGCCCAATGGGGAACAGCACGACCTGGTGCTGACGCTCGGCAGTGCGCTCTCCAAGGAGCCCGCCCTCAGGGACTATCTCGCCTCGCGGGTGGTCGATATTTCACTCGAGGCCCACGCCACTATTCCCGATACCGAGTGGGCCAGCCTGCGCAACCACCCGGAACGCCACGGCGGCGTTTCCTGGCCGGCGGTCCAGGCTCCCATGACCACCATGGCCGGGCAGACACGGCTCACCGTACCGGGTCTCGAAGGGCTGGAGTTCCGTTTCAATGAGCGTCGGTTCGTGCCCGTGGCTCACGATGTGGACCGCCCCGAACTGCGCCTCGACCTCGAAGGCAAGCTCTATAAGAAAATCTACCTCCTGATGTTCACGCTCGTGGATGGCCATGAGATATTCAGCCCCATCGGGCACGTCACCCTCCGAGGGGAGCGCAAGGTGATCAAGGCACGCACCCTCTTTTTCCCCGGCGATGTGGATTGGTTCGACGCCTCCCATCCGGACGCCGCAATGAGCACGGCCAACCAGGAACGGCCCAACCGCTTCGACCTGCTGCCGCAGTTGGCGAGCAATCAGTCGGACTGGATCGAGGGGCAGGCTCCGGCCTTCCCGCAGGCGGAGTATTGGGCCAGCAGCCGGGTTCACCGCACCGACGTCAGTAATCTAAACGTCGTCGAAATTGACCTCAAGTATCCCATGGAGCTGCACCGGCTCGTGCTTGAACCAGCTGGCCCAACCCCCGCCTTCGGCATTTTGAGTGTGCTGGGCGAAGTCCCCGGCAATCTTGAAAACCTCAAAGGAGATCGCTGGCTTCCACCGGTGGAATTCCGCCCTGCCCGCAGGGTCTTTGAATTTGACACCGAAGCTGATCTGTCGGACTGGAAACTTGAAGGCAAGGCCTTTGCGCTTTCTCCAGCCGCCGGTCAGCCAGCCTCGCTCAACTCCCTGGCCCAAGGGGAGACCGGCACCGGCACGGCAATCTCCCCGCCCTTCACCCTGCTCAAGGGCGAGACCCTCCTGGAAGTCATGTTGCAAGGGGGCACGAGCCAGCAGATCGATGGTGACGAAAATCTCTGCCTGCGGCTGGTGGACGCCAAAACGGGCAAGGTGCTTCGTGAATTGACGCCACCCGGATCTCATGTGCTGACGGCCCATACTATTCCCACGGCAGGGCTGGAAGGACGGGCACTGCGCCTGATGCTCCGGGACCAAAACTCCGAGAACAGCTACGCATGGATCGGCATCCGGCACGTCAACGCCCGCGCGCAGAAGAAGTAGAAATCCTGTCGCACAATATATTTTCCCGGCGTAGCAAGGCCATGACTGGCCCAGCTCCGCCGATAGACTCGTTTCTTGAATTCTGTGCGCCGTACAGTAATGGTTGTTAGGTGCTTGATTGTGAGTGCATTTGTTTAATGAGTTTGACCTGATCCCTTAAAACTGGACAGTTTTTAAAGAGGGTTCGACCCCGCTTTCGACCAATGATAACGGGGTTCTGGGGATGCTGAGTCCTGAAATGGCTCAAGGAAAGAATGGTGCCAGAGGTGGGACTCGAACACTCAACTGCGTTCAATGCTTACAGGAATTGTCTAACGAGTGCCTTGCGGGTTGCCCTATCGACCCCGATAGCCGCTTGATTTGTGGTCCAAGAAGGACTGTTGAAGACTCCCAGATACACGAAATAATTGCAAGCTGGAATTCTCTTTCCGAGCCGATT
>JAFCZJ010000274.1 GCA_019314375.1 Deltaproteobacteria bacterium
GCCATGGATCATGTGCAGCAATCGCTCCAGATCCGCCCTGCTGTCTTTTTCCTCGTCGTTGCGCCAGGCTACTTTTTTCCAGCGCTTGGCATCACGCCACAGTTCTTCGGTCTTCGCCGAAGAAGGCAGGTTGCCCGAATAGATGCTGCCCGGCATGCGCCGATTGTTTCGCAACACGCTTTCGTCGGGCTGGGCCAGAAAGTGCATCAGGCCCAAATCCTTGCCGTTGAGCTCCAGGCGCACAAAGGAACTCTCCGGGGCCAAAACGCCCAAGTCACGCACCAGGTCCAAAACAAGTTGCTCGCCCACTTTCATGGGCATGGGATCGTTGACCAGGTTGAAAACCCGGTGCCCATCGAAGAGCTCGCCCTTGGGCAATTTGATTTTGTAGGACTTCTTTGCGCCCAGCAAGTGCCAGTGCTGACTGCCGCGCAGGCGGATCTTGATCTTCTGCACCTGGCCCCGGCGCTCCAGCATGGCGTCCGCGTAGGGGCGCTTGGATTCTTGCTCCGCCCCCTTGAGCAGGGTATCCATGTCCTTGGCTGCCAAATGCAAAGACAAATGCGGCACCCGAGACTTGTTGGGCACGTCCTTCATGCCCATCCGCCTGAGGTCGCGCCCCAAAAGGTCAAAAAGTTGGATATGAAAATCTTCCTGGGTCAGGGATCGATCTTCCCCGGCGGCCCGGCGATATCGATCGAAGTTGGCAAAGGCAGTCCAGGCATACCAAAGAGCCAGACAAATCCCGGGCAGACACAGCAAGAACGCTGATAAAAAGCGAAGCCGGTAAATCCGTCGAAAGCCCTTCACGGAGCCAACCCTTTCAATTGCAAGTCAGCTTCGTCTATACCAAAAAAACGCAATCAAACAAACCTTCGGCGGAACCAGTACAGGCCGATCATGAAGGCCAGCATCCAGGTCCCATCGGGCCGAGCCTGCCCACAACCGCAACCCGAGCCTTCGTCCTCGACTTCCAGGCTGAAGCTCAGGGCGGCGGAATAGCGGCTGTATGCCGGACGGTCGTCCACGGACGCCACGCGCCAACGGTAGGACCCGGCCTCCAGCGCAAGCGCGGGACGCCAGGTGACCTGATCCGCATCCACCAAACCCGGCCCTTCGGCGATGACCTCATTGTCCGAATCAAACAACTGGAAAACATAGCTTACGGGATCGCCCTCCGGATCCTCGACGGCCTCGGCCCTCATCTCCAGGTCAACGCCCACGGGCAGGACGTCTCCTGCCGCCGGCGACAGGGGCGTCGGGATGGGCGGCGCGCTGTTATGGCGCAGGACATCTACCTCGACAGCCACCTCCACCGGACTGCCCTCGACGCCGGCCGACTCCACAAAAATGCTTGTCTGATGCAGGCCCAGGCTGAGCTGCCCCAGGGCGACGGTGGCGAAGGCGGGTCTAGCCGAGTTGGCCGGGACCGTGATCTCGGTCCGCTCCAGGCTGAGCCAATCGTCGGGAATGGACAACACCACGTCCATGTTCTCGTCGCCTGAGTTCTCCATGGTCAGCGTCAAGACGGGATCTTCCTCGTCTTCGGCCACGCTGATCTCAAGCAGGGCTGGGCTCACGGACATCCTGGGTGCCCGCGGCAGGATTTCCAAGCGCACCGGCAGGTCCAGGGTGGGATTGTCCACATCATCAGATTGCAACTGAACAAAACCCTCGTGGACGCCGGTCGCCAAACCAGTCGGGTCCACCGAGATCGTAAGACTTGCTGGCGTCACGCCGCCGGCCTCCTCGACCGACACCCACAGATCCCCAGTGTCCGCGCTAAAAGTCACCACCGCATCGTGTAACTCAAGCACTTCGATCTGCTGCGCCGCGGGCGCAAGCCCGTCGCGAACGGCCTGGAAAACCAAATACCCCGGGGAGGCATGCAACCAGACATCCTCGGTCGAAAGATCCAGTCGACCCATATAGAACTGATCATCCAACTCAGGCACCACCGGAGGCCAGGCTCCGGTGATGGTGCCGCCGCCAAACTGCTCAGCGTTTTCCACCGAGATGTAGACCCCAAAACGCCCCAGGGGGCCCACATCCACGTGGCTCGTCTCGACATCCAGGGCTGCCTCGTAGATCCGGTGGTTGTCCTGCTGCCCGATGACGCCTTCGAAACCTTCCGGATTTCTCTCCATGCTGTAGAAGTCGATCAACGTCCCTGCGCCATCATTGAAAACCGGAAAATAGACAGCCCGTCCGCCGTCCCTGGCCATCAAAAAGTACATCCCGTCCTCGCCGGGCGAAGTGGGCCATTGCCCGTCCAGATTCCGATCGAAAAAAATCTGCAACCGATCGAATTCGGAGACCGAGGGATCGAGGCCGTCGTCCACGGCCAGATACAATTTGCTGCCCACCACGCTCAAGTAAAGCAACACATCCCCACCCTGCTCCATGGGCAGGGTCAGTGCCTGTGCATACTCACCCTCATCGATCTGCCCATCCAGTCGCGGACGGTCGATCAGATGGGGAACGCTCTCTTCGGGCACCTCAACCAACAAGAATTCGACGGGCACCGTCAAGGGGCTGTTGCCCGCCTCCGGGCTCTCGAAGGTTAGCGTCGCCAAGTGGAGGCCGGGCGCAAGGCCCGTGGGATCGACCTGTATCTGAATATCGACGGGTGCGTCACCCGCGATGCTCCCCAGCTGAACCCAGGCCTGGTCACATGAGACGGTAAAAGAAAGCGCGTCCACGCCATCGTTATGCAGGGCCATCATCTGAGGCGCAGGTGCCTCGTCCCCCAGGCGGCTGACGAAACCCAACTGAGGCGGATACGCGCCCAGCAAGGGATCGGTGGTGTTGATGCTCTTTTTCAAAACCACGGCCGGATCACCCAGCAGGTTGTTCTCATAGCCCACCCAGCGAATGAAGGGATCGGAAAAGCCCGCGATGTTATCTTCCTTGCTGTCTGCGTGAGCGGCACCCAAAGTGGCCAGGCCCTCGCCGAAGAAGGCGTCCCAAAACTGCCGCTGAAAGCGTTGGCTGGGCCCATCGGTCATGATCGAACCCCAGCCATAACGGCTGTTGGCCACGGAGGCGAATGCACCGCGGGGCCCCATGACCATGTGCTCGGCGATGCAATCGCGACTGTAGATGGCGCCGCCCTCTTCCGGGGCCATGCGGTTGTCGAAGGAGCCATTGTAGCAACCCTGGGAGTAATGCAAGAAGGGGTGTGCGTTGATCAGACCATCCACCTCGGCATTCATCAGCCGCATGTTGTAGGTCACGTTTGAATGCCCAAGGTGGTTCACAATATGAGGCCCGGCGTTCAGAATGCCCACCATGTCCGCCGTGGTCCATCCCTCACCCGCCGGCATGTCCCGGTCGTAAAGCGTATTGGAGATGAAGAAGGGGAAACTGTCAAAGCCCAGGGTGCTGAAACCGGCATCCTCCGAGCCTTCGATGATCTCATCCATGGCGTCTCCGCCCCAGACATCCGAAGGGTCTTGCCAAAGCAGCTCCCCCACCATCCAGACCTGCTGCAACCAGGCCCCGGCCCCAGACTCATAAGCCAGGGTCTTGGCCACGAAGTGCTCAACCTCCGAATGGGAATCAGCCGGCGCTCTTCCCACAAAAAGCTCCGCCATGAGATCCACCAGGCCGCCCTCTGCTCCATCGATGTGTTCTCCATAACGGCCATTGGCGTTGTGATCGAAATCCCCGTCCAGACACGAAAAATACAAATCCGAGGGAATCTCGTCGGGTGAAACATCCGGGTAACCCACATCCACGTAAAGCTTTCGCGAGGGCATGATCATGTCGCCGCTTTCGCCGCCCATGTCCCCACCGTCGGCGTCACCCACCAAGAGCACATACTCGGTGCCCCATTCAGTGTATGCATCCGTCAAGAACTCGCGCAGACGAGTGGCATCATCTTGTTCCCCATCCGGACGAAACCCCGTGTAGTTGGCCTGGATCCATTCCAGGTTCACAATGACTGCGTCTAAGCCCTGGCTCGTACGCTGATCCCTCAAGACCTCCAGGCTGTATTCACCACCCAGGTTCTCATAAGCCGCGGGCGCAACGATCAAGTAAGGAAAGCTTCCCGGATCCAAGCGCTGCGGCCCAC
>JAFCZJ010000162.1 GCA_019314375.1 Deltaproteobacteria bacterium
AATACTGATCATGTTTCTCCTCGACCCTGGCATCATCGATGATGCGAGTTTTCCTGAAGCATGCTGCGACTGTAGTCGGAAACGTGGTTTCAATTTTCTTGGCTGTTCCAATCTCAGGATGAGTCGTATCCATCTGACGTGCCCCCATTCGTAATACCAGTTCCTATGAGAGTTCTTCGCTATTGTTGATCAATAGCTCGTTATTGCCAATAGCAGTCTTCAGAGCTCCGGTCGCCGGAGGCGACCGGAGCTCTGAAGACTGCTGCGCGAACTCGGCAGGAGGTTCCAGATAACACAGGGGATTGGGCCCTAATGCGCGATCACTCGCCCGCGAGTCGATGATAGCTGAAGGCGGTCTCGATCTGCATGTCCCCGAAGCTCTCGGACCGGGTGCCCTGGATGCTGGTGGAATCCACATCCGCTGAAGTGAGGCTGACCTGGTTGCTCATGATGGTAGGGGTGGTCTCTTCGCTGGTCCCCTCCCCGCAGGTGCTTTCTGTTATTACGGTCACCCAGTTGTCGGGATCAAAGTCGTCGGTGTCGACGGCGATGGTCTCAAAGGATCCGTCGGAGCCCAAAAGAATGCGAGAGGGCCGCTCGTTTTCCGGGTAGACGATGTCTAAGGTTCCGCTGGCCGTGGTGGTGATGGTGCAGGGGGGGATGCCCGAGCCCATGTCGATCACATCCGTGGCGGAGGCGCTGTAATCTTTCGTGCTGCGCAGCGCCACATAGGCGCCTTTGGATGCACTGTACTCGAGGGTGTCCCTTTGATTTAAGCTGGCCGTGAAGGTAGAACCGCCCGCGGAAAAGGACTCGGTGACATTGACGTAGCCTTCGGGGGTGGTGCAATCGCCATCGACCTTCAAGTCGAAGCTGAAGGCCTGCGGATTTTCGAGATCCGCATTGGAGATCACAAGAACCACCATGAACACCATGCCCGGCTGGTCAGTCTTGCAGAAAGTCGGATGGTCCTCATGGGTCCAGTCCTCTTCGTGCCAGTCGGCATTGTAATACTTGAAGAAGGCCTGTCTGCGGATGTTGGGGTTGTCCGGAATTTTTGAAAGATCAAACTCCAGGCGTTTCAAGATGTCCGTTCTGGGTTCAAAGTAAAAAAGCTGGTAGGTGATTCCGCCCTTTCCCAGGTTCACGTTGACTTCCATGTTCTCCGCGGGGAGTCCGCTTCGATAGTAGTCGTAGATGACCTTTGAATCCCAGTAGGGAACGATCTTCTTGAAGGCGGGATCGTCCGTATACAGCTTCCAGTCGAAACCGTTGAGAGTGTACTTGGCGTATTGGGCATAGAGGCTTGGGAAATCGGAAAAATTCGAGGTCACGGCCTCGGCCACCGGCATGGACATGGCGTCTTTGAGGATTTTTACGATAAAATCATTCCTGGCCAGGTGTTGCTCCGCGAAAAAGAAAAACAGGTAGTTGCTGTATTCCCAATTTCCGTCAAAGCGAATTCTGTCTTTGTCTAAGTGGGCAAAGGTCGTATCGAGGTATGCCCATTCCGTGTTGTAGCCAGCGTAGATGTGATCTTCACTCCAGACCGCGGTCGCCTCTTTGAGCCACGAATGGGCTTTTGAGCTCATCCAGCCCAATGTGGCCTGAAAACAGTGGAACACCTCGTGGACCGTGGTGGCCGAGGTGTCTTTCTCTCCCATGGTGGAATCGATATAAATTCTGCTGCGCGAATAAATGCCGCCGCTTGTGTACCAGTTTGTCGCCAAGCCCATACATCCATGTTCCTTCAGTCTGATGAGGTAGATGGGGATGGGCTCCGGTTGGTTCGAGAACAAATCCTGGTAATCCGTCCATGAGTCGCCCAAGGCGGATTTTACCCATTCCGCCCGGGTCGCCTCGGCTGTGACTTCCCCCTCCAACTCCGTGTAGGTGATGGTCGCTTTGACGACGTCCTCGTGTATGAAGTCAATGGTCTTGAACACATAGTCCCCGGGCGCTTTCGAGTCGGCCGCTGCCATCTCTTCCGGATAGAAATCACTTTCGGGATCCGTGGGGGGCAGCAGAAAGGATGCGTATTTTTCCTGTTCCGGCACGGTGAGGGTCGAATAGGAGTCGATGACCCATTGCATGTCCCTCTGCATGGTCCTCCAGACAAAGGGCTCGTCACTTTGATATTGGGGGGGCAAGATCTCCGGGGCAAGCCAAGCGTCGTAATTCAGCGCAACGGATTCCGCCAAGCTGATCTCCCCTCGTTCCAGGGCGGCCTGGATGAGCACCCCGCTGTCTGCCGCGAGCTCGACAAACACATCATCGTTTTCGAGGAAATCCAGCATCTCCTGGGTGAAGGGGTCTTCGCCGGCATCCGGGGCGGGCTGTTCTTCGGTGTTCGACCCGCAGCCCAGCAGACCCAGTGAGAATACGATGCAAAGGAATAGTGAGGTTCCAAGGGAGGGGGCTTGTCGCGTTCGCATGCGGGTCTCCTGTTGTGTGTGGCGTCCAGATTTTCAGTGCCTGAGCGCGTATACTAGCAGATAAGGAGCGAATACTTCAAAAGTCCCAACTTGAACCCTTGCGCTGGGCCGTGATATGACGCCTTTTAGTCATGCTTGAGCATATTCGTCAGGTCGTATCGTCTCATCAGCCCCGGTCCTTGGACCTTCAGGGTCTCATTCCGGCTGCCGTCTTGGTTCCTTTTTTGCTTAAGGATGGAGAGCCTCACTTGCTCTTGCATGTGCGCACCGAGGAAGTGGAGACTCACAAGGGACAGGTGGGCTTTCCTGGTGGGGTCTGCGAGCCCGAGGATGCCGATGCGCGGGAGACGGCTTTGCGTGAGGCTTGGGAAGAGGTGGGTTTGAGGCCGGAGGATGTGACGACCTGGGGTGTTTTGAATGACAGGGATACCGTTACTGGATTTCGCATCACGCCGGTGGTGGGCCTGGTGCCCGAGCCATACGACTACAAGACCAATCCGGCCGAAGTGGATCGGCTTATGATGGTTCCCTGGCGGGTTTTTTCTGAGCGGCAAGGCCTCAGGCGTGAGGTGGTGGAGCATGAGGGTCGTCGCTTCGAGGTTGATTTCTATCCCTATGCGGATACTGTGATATGGGGTGCCACGGCCCGCATTCTGCGCGATTTGGTGGAATTGGTGGAAGGCCGCGGTAAATCCCTGGAGGAGGTTTGATGATTCACGCCATGATTATGGCAGGGGGCTCGGGCACACGCTTTTGGCCTCTGAGCCGGGAGCTTCGCCCCAAGCAGTTTTTGGCCATCGGTGGAGATGACCAGACCTTGCTGGAGGCGACGGCCGAGCGCATATTGCCTATGTGTGTCTGGGACCGGCTATTGGTGGTGGCCTCCGAGCATCACGCCAAGCCCATCCGAAAGCTTCTACCCGATCTGCCTCGGGGCAATCTCTTGTTGGAGCCCGCGGCTCGCAATACCGCACCCGCGGTGGGCTTGGCTGCCCTGGAAGTCCACATGCGGGATCCAGAGGGCGTGTTGGTGGTCCTGCCCAGCGACCATGTCATCCGGCCGGCCGGGAAATTTCGCACCTTGATCCGAGCGGCCTGCAGAGCGGCCAAAAGCGGTGCCTTCATCACGCTGGGCATTTCGCCCACTCGGCCCGAAACGGGCTACGGGTACATTCGGGTCGGTCGAAAGTTGAATCCGGTGGGCAAGCAGGCTTTGTTTGACGTGGATTGTTTCACCGAAAAGCCGGATCACCCCAAGGCTCTCAGCTTCTTACGACAGGGCGGTTATTTCTGGAACTCGGGCATGTTCGTCTTTCGGGCTGACGTCATGTTGCAGGCTATTGCAAGCCACTTACCCGATTTGCATGCAGGCCTTGAGCGGGTGCGTACAGCCTCCAAGGGGAAACGAAAACGTGTGCTGCGGGAGGTTTTCGAGAATCTTGATTCGGTGTCCATCGATTATGGCATCATGGAGAAGGTCTCCAATATCCAGATGTTGCCCTGCGAGCTCTTCTGGTCCGACGTGGGGTCCTGGGCGGCCTTGCCCGAGGTCATGCAGCAGGACCAGGGTAACAATGTCTACGAAGGCGACGTCCTGATGCTGAGTTCCAGAGGCTGCGTGGTTCACGCCAGCAGTCGTCTGGTGACCTGCGTGGGCCTCAAGGATTTGGTGGTGGTGGAAACGCCGGACGCGGTCTTGGTTTGTCCTGTTTCCGAGGCCCAGGCCGTGCGGCAAGTGGTGGACCGCCTCCGGCAGGAGCAACGGAAGGACGTATTGTAGTTATGTTGTAGTTATAAGGGGCATCCCAGATGGAACCCAAACTTCAACAAGCAGCGATAGGCGTGGATTTGGGCGGCAGCCATGCGCGGGCTGCCGTGGTGACTGTCGCGGGTCGGATCTTAACCCAGGCCCGGGCCCGAGTGGCCGACGACCGGCGACCGGAGGCGGTGGTGGCTCGTATCGTCGAGGTGGTCCAGGATGCCCTGGCGCAGGCGGGACTCGGCTTGGAAGAAATCCATGGTCTGGGAGTGGGGGTGGCCGGCCAGGTGAGGGGGGCGAGCGGGGTGGTGGCCAATGGCCCCAATTTGGGCTGGCGAGAGGTGCCCTTGGCTGATTTGTTGGAGCAGGCTCTGGGTACAAGACCGAGGGTTGCAAACGATTTGGACGCCATCGCCTGGGGCGAAGTGCGACATGGGGCCGCCTTGGGCCACAAAGAAGTCTTGGTGGTCTATGCGGGCACCGGCGTGGGTGGTGCTTTTGTGATAGCGGGGCAGGCCCATCATGGCGCCACCGGGGTGGCTGGCGAGATTGGGCACGTGAAGGTGCGTGGACCGGATGGCGCTGCATGCGGTTGTGGTGGTCGCGGTTGCCTGGAGGCCTATCTTGGGGGCAAGAATTTGAGCGAACGCCTGCGCCGCGAAGCGATAGCCTGGCCGGATTTGATGGAGGCGGCTGGTGGACAGTTGGATGCTTTGCACCCTGGTGTCGTTGAGTCACTCTTTGTGCGAGGCGATGCACGGGCTTTGGCCATGTGGCGGGAACTGGGTGAAATGTTTGGTGACGTTTTGGCCCACGCGGTGACTTTGTTTAACCCCTCCCTCCTGGTCTTGGGCGGCACGGTGGCCGAAGGATGTCCCGAGTTGATGCGATTGGCCCGCGAGAGGTTGGGCCAACGGGCCTCTTCGGTCAGCCTTGAGGCCCTGTCGGTCGTGGCGGCTCAACTGGGTGATGATGCGGGTGTGGTGGGCGCGGCCAGTCTGGGGCGGATGGTTTTTGAGTCGAAAGATGGAGGATCGTGATGGATCGGGTCGGCGTCATCGCTCTGGTTGTGTTTTGCCTTGGTTTTTGGGCCTGCGACAAGGCCCCGTGGGAACCAGACGATCGGGTGCGTGGCCCCAAGACCACGGAATCACTGCAAGTTTCGGATGTCCAGCCCAAGGCGGGGCGCAGTTTTGTCTACTTGGATTCGCATGGTCAGATCCATCGAACCAAGGAGTATGGCAGCATTCCCTTGGAGCGGCGGGGAGCGGTCATTGTGCAGGAGGGCGCCGAGCGTTCTCGGGTGCGGCAGGCTCAGGGTGGACGGATACGGATAGAGGCCTTGCCGCCCATCATCAGCAAGGCTGTCGACGGAGGACCGGCCAAGGCGGGCCAGGTGGCGGCCGATCCCAACGCCGAGAAGTTTCGGGCCATGCTGAAAAAAGAACTCAAGTTGATGGAAAAAGCGCAGAAGGCGGGGAAGTAATATTAATCAATAATTGGCCAAGGAGCCGGCCGGGTTGTACATGCGCTTGGCCGCCCGCAACCGCAGGATGGCCAGCTGCAGGGACAGCTCTTCTTGCACGACTGCGGTTTCGGTGACAAAGAGCACAGAATTGGCGTCTAAGACCTCCAGGCTGGTGATCGCGCCGGCTTCGAAGCTCACCCTGGCCAATTCCACTTGCTCTTTGGCTAATTCCACGGCTCGGCGGGCCTTGATCCGGTTGGCCTCGGCCATCTCTATTTTCAACCAGAGTTGACGAATTTCGCTGCTGATGTTGGCGCGTTTCTCATCAATTTTGATTTGGGCTTGTCGGATACGAGAGCGGGCTTCTTCCAGCGCCGCATAGCGCATGCCGCCGTCATAGAGGGGAAGATTGAGCACCAGGCCCACGTTCCAGCTGTAATATTCGTCGGTGAAGCCCTGGACGTCGCTCAGGCGGAACATGCCGGTCAAAGCCAGGCTGGGCAGGAAGCGAAACCAGGCGTCCTGTTTGAGCCGCTCGGCCATTTCCAACTCCAGCTTGGCGCCGCCCAAATCTCGCCGCGTCCCCAGGGCCTCATCGATGCAACGGCTCAGCTCTACGGCCGGAGGCTTGGCTTCCGCGGGTTGCGACAACTCGAAATTGGGATCGGTGCCGATGAGCAAGGCCAGGACTTCTTTGCTCAGTTGTACGCTGATTTCTGCTCGCTTGACATCTTGTTCTGCTCGGTTGACCTCGATCTCGGCCCTTAAGACCGTGATTTTGGGTGTGTCTCCCACTTCGAACTTGGCTTGGGCAATCCGCAAGTGTTCAGCTCGGGTTTTCACGGAGTTCTTGGCGATTTCCGACAGCTTTTGTGCGGAGAGGGCACCATAGTAGGTCACCTCCACCGAATGCAGCATGAAATCTTCCAGGTTGGCCTTGCTCAGTTCGGCTATGTCCACGGCCAGATAGGCACTTTTGATGGTGGTGTATGCCCTGGCCAGAAACAATGGCTGACTCAAGGTGGCCATCAAGCCGAAAGTGTCCTGTTTTTGGATGGTGTAGTTGGCGTAGTTCTCAAAGGAAATGCAAAAAGGATCCCCGTTGCATTGGGCCGGATCGGTAAAGACCTGGAGGCTGTTGAAGTCGGGCATGGAGATGGATGCTTCCGTGCCGTGGTGGGTGTAAGTGCCGGCGGCGTTGAGTTGGGGTTTGAACATGACCCAGGCCTTGTCGATGGCCACCTCGGCCTGGATCAGTTTTTCCCTGGCGGTTTTTAAATTGGGGTTGTTCTTCAGGACCAGTGATTTGGCCTCTTCCAAGTCCAATTGGCGTGGCGGGCTCGCCCAGACGACCGGGGTCGCCATGAGCAGGGTCAAAATTAGGGCCAGGTTCAGGGCGCGAGGGCTAAAGGCCATGAAATATCTCCTCTTGTGGCAGGCCAGAGCATGGACCAAGGAAGGCGAGGGGTCAATATGATGAACCTGTCTTTTTCCTATTGACTTTGTGGGATTTTTTATGCTAGGGTCCGCGGGCTCAGACGAGCGATTTTTTCCTATCAACTTCAGAGAGTGAGCGCGATCATGGAGCCAAGGTTTGCTGTCGGTGACATGGCTGTGTATCCAGCCCATGGCGTGGGTGAGGTCATGGGCATCGAGAAACGCGAGATCATGGGATTTAAGCACAAGGTTTATGTGCTGCGTATTCTCGACAACGGCATGAAAATCATGATTCCCACCAACAAGGTGGAGTCCGTTGGGTTGCGGGAGGTAATCCCGAAGGCCAAGGTCAAAGAGGTTTTCAAAATTCTCAGAATTAAAAATGGCAACACCAGCAAGAGCCAAACCTGGAATCGGCGCTACCGGGAATACATGGAGAAGATCAAGACCGGGTCTATCTTCGACATCGCCGAGGTGCTGCGCGATCTCTGTCTGTTGAAAGCCGACAAGGATCTGAGCTTTGGTGAGCGCAAGATGTTGGACACGGCTCGCAATTTGCTAATCAAAGAGGTCAGCATCGCCCGCGACTGCAAAGAGCAGACCATCGAAAAAGAACTCGAGAAAATCTTTGCACAAAATTAGGAGAAAGCCATGAAACATCTTGTGGTCTGGATGGTGGTCTTGTGCTTGGTCCTTTTGAGCCCCGTGGTTTTTGCGGGCAAGGTGGGTAAGGACTGCAAGTTCAAGGGCAAGAAGCTTCAAGGCAAGATCCAGTTCGTTACTTCTTTTCCTGATATCAAAGTGCAGATCGTCAACTCCTTCCCCGACTTGAAGGTCAAGAAGGTATCTTCCTTTCCCGACAAGTGCGGCAAGTGGAAGGAAGTCAAGTCCTTCCCCGACATCAAGGTGCAGATCGTCACGAGCTTTCCGGACATCAAGATCAAGTACGTGGATTCATTCCCAGGCGTGCCCTGACCCGGATCCATCGGAAAAATCAGGGTGGGGTATTTGGGCCTGAGTTGGGTTGGGCTTATGTCACCCGGCGCAGGGTGCCGGTTTCGGTAAACAGCAAGTAGAGTTCCAGCTTGCGTCCTTCCACCAATCCCGTGGCCTGCATCATTTGTTGATATAGCTGTAGTTGTTTTTCGTAGTGGGGCGGGTTGTTTCCCTCGGGCGGGGTGCGATCCGTTTTGTAGTCCACGATGACCAGGCGTTCTTTTGACAGGGCCACCAGATCCAGCTGGCCGGCGAGTAGATAGGCGCCTTCTTCGGCCAGTCCGGCCAGGTGGTATTCGGGCAAAAGTTGCATGCCGTCGTCCAGCAGACCCAGCTCTTTGAGTGCCTCAATGGCCCGACGGATGTCCTGTTGGGCTTCCACATGTTCGGGGTGGGGCCATTCTTGTTTGGCGATGGCGAAGGCGCTGCTTTCGTCCCGGCTTGCGGCCCACAATTCCAAGCAGCGGTGCACCAGGGAACCGAACAGGGCGCCATGCCTGCTTTTTTCGATACGAAGGGGGGCTTTTTCTTCCGGGTCGTGGGACAGACTGGAAGGCCCGGCCGGGATCATGCTTGCTTGGGCTGCTGGGACCAAGGCCTGTTGTAGTTCCGCCTGGGCTGAGCGTGCTGTCTGGGCCAAGTCCTGGTCGCATAGCCATTGTTCGGGTCCGGCGGCCTCCGTCAGGCTCAATCCCTCTGTTTCCTTGGATAAGGCCACCGGTGCCAGTAGGTCCTTGGTGAGCAGAGTGTGGTAGGCGCTTTCTCGGCCTCTCCACTTGCCCCGGGGGAGCGGGATGATCAGCAGATCCCGGGCGCGGGTGATGGCCACATAGTAGAGCCGATCCCGTTCGAATAGATCAAGGGCACTTTGCCGACTTGTCAGCTCACCGGAGGAAGTGTCGTGCTCGAAAAGATCCAGCTTCAGTTTCCATCGTTGGCCGTCTGTATCAGAGAAAAGACAGGTGGACGAGTTGCGCTGGCTGCGTCCGGTCATGGCATCCCAGAGCACCACCACGGGAAATTCCAGGCCCTTGGATTGATGGGTGGTGTAGATCCGCAGGGCATCGGCATGTTCGGCTTCGGCCGGGTCGAATTTTGGTGGGGCTTCAGCCCAAGCGCGGACCTCGAGGCTGGCCTGGGCCAGGGTCCAGCCCTCGGCATCGGCTTGAAGTTGCAGTTTGGTCAAAGCCTGGCGAAGGGTGGAGAGGCGCTGTGGCCCGTTGGCCGAGGCCAAAAGCCAGGAGCCGAAACCGGTTTGCTCGATCAGCCTTTGGGTCAACTCGTCGACACAGGCCAAGTCTTTGACTGGTGCAAGCTCCAATCGTTGGGTATCCAGCCAAGCCCTGGCCTGGTGCCATGAATCGTCTTTTTCGATGCTGTTTGCGGGGCTGAGCGAGAAAAAGGGTGGGCCGAGCAAGGCCGCCTCCGCCTCTCCGTCTTCCGCATCCACCAGGGCTCGAAAGGCCAGAAAAAACCGGCTTAAGAGGGGGTCGCTCAGGGCGGCTTTTCCTCCTCGGAGCACATAGGGAATGTCCAGTTGGTCCAGCGCCTGGGTCAAGGGTGATAGAGCGTTGGTGCTTCGGCAGAGGATGGCCACATCGCTGGCTTTCAGATTCCGCATTTTTTCGCCGTGGGGCTCGCGGACCCGATGTGGGATCTCTCCACGGAGCAGATGGGCCAGGTGGCGGGCGATGGCCAGGCCTTCGAGTTTTCTCCAGGCCTCCGCATTCAAGTTCTCTTCGGGGCCGTAGCGAAGGCAGTGGAGCACCTCGTTTTCGGCATTGGGCACCGTGCCCGAGGGTGCCAGGTCCTCATAAGGTGCCTTGCCCGGCGTGGGATCTTCATCCATCGAACCCAGCAAGGCTTCGCCCTGGGCGTTGAAGACCCCTTCGACGAGTTGCGGGCGAGAGCGGAAGTTGCAGCGCAGACGATGAGAAGTGGCGCCGTTGCTTTCCAGAAGGGCTAAGAAATCCTGGTAGGCGCTGATGTCGGCTCGGCGGAAGCGATAGATGCTCTGCTTGGGGTCACCCACGATGGTCAGCGTCCCGGGTCGCAAGCGCATCTGACGCCAGTCGCCCTCGAAAGGACCTGCCGCGGCCAGATGGGCCAGGATTTCGATCTGCAAAGGATCCGTGTCCTGGCATTCGTCCACCAGGATATGATCGAACATGGCTTGGGCGCTGTCTCGGAAGGCGGGGCGATCCCTCAAGGCATCGCGCAGCTTCAAGAGCAAGTCGGTCTGATCCAAAACAGCTTGTCTGCGCTTGAGATCCTCATACATAAACACGACCACCGGGATGCAGGCTTGCATTCGGTGAGCGGCCCAGCCGAAGAGGGCTTCGGTCAACTCGCTTCTGAGCATTCGGCCGGCGAATGGATCGTTTTTGCTTGGGTCCTTTTTGGTTTTAAAGGGTTTGTCAAACAGGGCCTTCTTCATGGCCCAGGCCAAGTTGTTTGATCCGCGGAAGGCCAGCCCGCTCTTGGACTCATTTTTTAGGACCTTGAGTCTGTACAGGGCTCGCAGGCTGGCTTGCAGGCGAGGCATGGCCCCTGAGCGATTCGTTCCCTTTTTGAGTTCACCCAGCACTTCCTTGAGGACGCGGTGGGCTTGGCAGTTGTCGGCCAGTTGATTGCAGGCTTGACCCAGCTCGGCTACCAGCGCGTGCCAGGCCGAAGGCTCCGGCTCAGCAAGGCGCTCGGTTTTCAGCTTCACGTCTCTTTGCTCGATGAGCCCCGAGACCCAGGCATCCAAACCCGCGAACCGACCGTGGGCATGGACGAAGGATTTGGCAAGCAGGCCTGCGTCCAGCAGGTCCGTGATGAGGGCTTGCAAGATCCCGGCTTGTTCCTGGAGATTGTCAGACACTTGATCGGGCAGATTGCCTGCCTGGGCGTGGCTCAAGAGTTTGGCGTGAACCTGGGCTTTGAGTTCCTCGGTGTCCTCGAGGGTGGAAAAGCCTGGCCCCAGGCCGCTTTCCACCGGCCGAGCCAGTAGCATGCGCCTGGCGAAAGAGTGGATGGTGCCGATGAAGGCCTGGTCGGCCGTGGCCAGGGCCTGGCGGAGGCGCTCGACTCTGGATGCCGGAGTCTTGGGATCGTCGATGGCATCCTGCATGCGCCTGCGGACTTGTAGCTTGAGTTCGCCCGCGGCTCGTCGGGTGAAGGTGATGGCCGCCAGGCGCTCTATGTTCATGGCCGTGGCCTTGGGATCGGAGGGGGCTAAAAGCTCCATCAGTCGGGAAACCAAGGTGTAGGTCTTGCCGCTGCCCGCACCGGCCGAAACGATCACGCTGCGAGAACGCTCGAAAACCACCGCATCTCGTGCTGCTTGATCGGGAAGGGGTTTCATGGGGTCACCTCTCCCGTGCGCGCACGCAACAACGCCACCAGGGCCGCGAGTTCTTCGGGCAGCTTGGTGGTCTGTGCGGCTGCCTTTTCCACTTGCGCCAGAGCCTGCTGACGCCAGTCCTGCTCGCAGGTTGGGGCGAAGGGGCATCGGGTGCATAAATTTTCACTGGCGGGCAGGGGGGCGAAGGCGCGGGCGCTGAGTAGTTTGTGGGCGGTGGCGAGCATCTTTCGGCACCAATCGAGCCCTTGCGCCAGGCCCTGGTCTCGATGGCAACGCGCCTCTGCCTTGCTGCCCGCGGCCGGAAAGATGAGCCCCACTTCGGAGACATCCCGGTCTTCGGCCATAAGGCAGGCGGCGTAGGTCAGCACTTGTAAATCTCGATTCAGCTCGAATCCGTCGAAGACGTCGAAGTGGGCGGCCTTGCCGCTTTTGATGTCGTGAACCAGGAGACCACCCTTCGGGTCTTGCCAGAGCAGATCGATTTTGCCGCGCAGGTGTAGGGTGCCCGCCGGGGTGGGGCAGGGGACTGATGGACTGCCCAGCCAATGTTCG
>JAFCZJ010000275.1 GCA_019314375.1 Deltaproteobacteria bacterium
TGCGGATCGGCATCCCCGCGGTGGTGTCGCTGTTGATCGGCCTACTCGAGTGGCTGACGATGGCCCGCTGAAAAACCTGAATCTCATGAGCCTATTTCAACTTCGCGAGATTTATGCGATATTGAAGTTAAGAATCAGCCATGGAGAATTGCGTAGGCAGGAGGCTATCATGGCAAAAAAATTCACAGCGTACATCGAACGAGATCTGGAAACTGGGCTATATGTGGCCACTGTGCCGGGGCTTTCCGGGGCACATACACAAGCAGCCAGTCTTGACGAACTTCAAAAAAACCTGGAAGAGGTCTTGGCCCTTATTTTGGAAAACATGGATGAACGAGGAGAGGTCGTCGAGATCGGAGAGTTTGTTGGGATACAGCAGGTGGAGATCGCAAGCTGACAAAACGACTACCCATTGTCGGTCCCCGAAGAATGGAACTTGCCTTGCTGGCGATTGGATTTGAGCGTGTCCGGCAAAAGGGCAGTCACGTTCTTTACCGTCATCCCGACGGGCGAACGACAACCATACCGCATCACAAGGGTCGCGATCTGTCCCGTCCCCTCATCCGGAGCATACTCAGAGATGTAGACCTGAACCCGGATGAGTTCCGCGACATATTGGAAAAAAAGTAACTGCACCTCTAATCTCAACCCTGGACCATTGATCGAGAAGCAGCCGTTCTCATTGGTCCAAGTACCTCATGTTATCGCTTCGCCAGCGACACGGTGCTGGCAAGCCTTGTTCAGAACCCGCGGATCTGGTAAAAATCTAGGAAATCTCACTTCCTGGAGGTCCAGGTGATGCGTCGCTTTTTCTATTTGGGCATGTTGACTTTGGCTTTGACCTTGACGGCTTGTACGACTGAAAGTGGTGATGGAAAAAATGATCTCATTGCCGAGCCTGGCAAGGCTGACTTTCTTTATGGCGAATGCGAGGTACGGCAGGTCTTGGCTTACGTCAATGATTTGGAAGTGGACGCGGATCGACTGAAGAGCGACGGCGTACAAACTCGTTCGGCCAACAACATCATCGCCCACCGGGATGGCGCCGACGCTTTGCCGGGCACCGAGGACGATGATTACTTTGACGACATCCAGGAACTCGATGACGTGTATTACGTGGGACCGGTGGCCATGATGCAGCTGGTGGAAGCTTGCAACCATCGTTGTTTCCACATGCCCACCGTCGAAGCCATCTTTTCGCCTCAGGCTTATGATGACTCCCATCTCGCCCGCGTCCAGGAACTCATCGCCTCGGCGACCCAAACCATCGACGTGGCCATGTACTCCTTTTCTGATTACAACATCCTGCATGCCTTAGAAGACGCCGTGGCCCGCGGGGTGCGCATTCGCTTCCTTTTTGAGTCCGCCAACGGCGACCACAATGACCCAGCGGGGAGCTGGTCGGCCCGCTTAGAAGATCTGGGCATCGACGTGCGCTACGTGAACAAAATCATGCATCACAAATTCGCCATCATCGACGGACCGGTCGACAATGTCGACGACGCCTACACGGCCACCTTGACCACGGGCAGCGCCAACTGGTCCACCTCGGCGGGCACGCGCTACGATGAAAACACCGTGGTGATCAGCGAATGCGGCGAATTGGTCTTGCGCTTCCAGATGGAGTTCAACCACCTCTGGGCCAACTCCCGGGATCTCGTCTGGGACGCAAGCTTAGAGTGGACCCAATCCATCGACATCCACGAAGGCATGATCGTCGACGACGCATGGATGGACGTGGTCTTCACCTCGGCCAACTTCAGAACCTACGAATCCAGCACCTATGGCCCCACCTTTTCGGTCATTCGAGGCGAGAGCGAAATTTCCGACACTTTGGTGGCCCTCATCGAGCAGGCCGAGACCTCCATCCATGTCGCCTCGGGCCATCTGCGTTCCCGCCCCGTGGCCGAGGCGCTTTTGGCCAAATGGGCCGCCAACCCGCAGATGGACATTCGCATTTACTTGGACAATCAGGAATACATCAGCGAGTGGTACAACAACCAGCAAGAGATTGACCTCTTGCAATGCCTGGAAGATGCGGAGGGCAGTGACGCCCGCACCCAGGACTGCATCGACAAAGGCTTTTATTTCAGCTACCCCGTTTACGAGGCAGACATCCCCTTACGCTTTAAGTACTACTGCTATCGCTGGCACTACACCTACGCCGAACAGATGCACCACAAGTATTTGATCTTCGATGGCAAGATCCTGGCCACGGGCAGCTACAATTTATCGGACAATGCCGAGCACAACACCATGGAAAACATGGTCATCTACCAGGCTGAGCGTTTCCCGAATTTGGTGGCTGATTTTGAGACCAACTTCGAGTCGATCTGGGTGACAGGCGAAACGGATGGGCTCTACGCAGCACTCATCGATGAAATCGAAAACGGGACAAGCTCAAGCTTCCCCATCATCTTCCCGTCCATGGCCTTGACCTATGACGAGGTCGCGGCCCTCAAGAACGCCATCTACGAAAACTGTCCGGACATCAACAGCGACGAGTTCCGCCAAAACCCCGGGGATCATCGTTACTGCGACAGAGGCTGATTCGCCCCGCGCCCTACACCGCTCAATCTGGAGCATTGCATGAGCAACCAGGTCCGCTGGCGCGTAGCTCGCCCTCCCCGTCGTTGGGCAGGTGCCGTGTTGCTGGCCTGCATCTTTCTGTCCGTTGTGCTCGTCGTGGCCTACCGGACCTACCTGGGCCGGGCCACCACCTACCTGATGATGGACGACATCCTGGACGTGGAATGGTACGACCCGGCCGAAATTGTCATGGGCGAGTCGCGGGCACCGCTGGTGCGGGTGGCACGGGAGGATTCGGGCATCGCCCCTTGGGCCCTGGATCGGATCATGGCCTATGCAGAAGAACACGGATCTTGCGCCATGCTCGTCATGCACAAGGGCCTGGTAGTGGAAGAGGCGTACTGGTGCCAGCTTGAGCCCGGCGACAGACCCCAGGCCATGTCCATGGCCAAAACCGTCACCGCCCTGATGGTGGGCATCGCGATAGATGAAGGCCGCCTGCGCTCCATCCACGATCCTGTTTCCTCTTACCTGGAAGAATGGCGAGACGACGAGCGCTCCCGGATCACCATCGCCGATCTGCTCAGCATGCGCTCGGGCCTGCGCAACGAGAACAACCCCTGGAATCCATTTTCCGACATCACATTGATCCACATCGGCACCGACGTGCCCGAACATACCTTCGACGTCCAGGCTGAAGTGCCGCCCGGAGAACGTTTCGACTACAACAACGTGAACTATCAGGTCTTGGGCCTGCTGGTCGAGCGGGTCTTCGGCAAGCGCTACGCCCCCTTGCTCTCAGAGAAACTCTGGCAACCTTTGGGTGCCGATGACGCCCTGGTCTGGCTTGACGTGCCCGGCGGCACGGCCAAAACTTATTGCTGCCTCTTCGCCCAGGCCCGGGACTGGGCCAGGCTGGGCTGGCTCTTGGCCCGAAACGGACGCCTGGGCGCAGAGCACCTCGTGTCCGAATCCTGGGTCGAAGCCATGCGCACTCCCTCCAAACTCGAACCCGCCTACGGATTTGGACTTTGGCTGGACCATCCCAAGCTGCAAGGCGAGGGCTCGGCCAAACCGGTCCCCATGCTGGCCAAAGACCTGCTCTTGCTTGTAGGTCAAGGCCAACAACGAGTCTACATCATCCCCAGCGCGGAATTGGTGGTCGTACGCTTAGGCCATGAAAGAATGGACTGGGATGACGCCTTCATCCCCAACACCCTTTATGCAGGGACGGAGGACAAGGTGTCCGGAATCCGGACACCGTAGGGCGCCACCTCCCGCCTGCAAATTTCTATCTAATTGATTTCACAAAGTTTGGTAACGAGCCGGGATTTTGGCATCGGTTCTGCATGTGTATTTGAGCATGCGCGTTGCTCGACACATGGTGCTCAAACCATACTCTTTCTTCCACATGATGTGGCGGGCTCACAACCGCGAGTACATCATGCAATCCCACAAAGAAAAGCTCTGCTACCTGCGAGCGGTCCGTGACGACTACATG